>NZ_JAEMTF010000038.1:28033-39289 GCF_016462415.1 Williamsia sp.
CAACACCGTGCCCACCTCGTCGGCGCCGACACCGATCGACGACAACGCCCACGGGAGATGACCCATGGTGGGTCCCCATCCGTCCCCCATCCCCGCGTCGATGAGCACCGGCGCGTGGTCGGGGCCCCGCACCACGTACACGTTGTGCGAGATCCGGGGCTCGGTCGTCCGGTAAGCGGCACGTTGCAGACCACCGGCCTCGACGGGGTCGAACGTGGGGAAGACGGAGAGGTCGGTCTGGTAGTAGCCGTCACTGACCGAGGTGAACGTCTGACGGCCGACGGGCCAGTGCACTGCACTGGTGAACGGGATCGGACTGGTGGTGGGCATGCGTCCACGGTATCCGCTGGCGACGTGGTGTTAAATAGAAACCATGACCTCACCAGGTATCCCGCAGGTGACCGAGGCGCCCGCTCCCACATCCATGTCGGCGCTGCAGCGGGACTGTCCGGCGCGGCTCCTCCTCGACCAGATTGCCGACAAGTGGACCGTTCTGGTGATCTGTGTCCTGGACGAGGGGCCCAGCCGATTCAACGAATTGCGCCGTCGCGTCGACGGCGTGTCACAGAAGGTGTTGGCCAGCACCCTGCGAGGACTCGAACGTAACGGGATGGTCGAACGAATCGTCGCGACCAGTGGCCCCGTCTCTGTCACCTATCGTCTGACCCCGTTCGGCACGACGCTCTACGAACCGATGCTCGCGCTGTACGGGTGGACCACCCGACACATCGAGACGGTGGTCGACGCCCAGGATCGATTCGACCGGCGGGCGCATATCCCGACTCGCTGACGCGAACGCGGTCGATGCGCCACCATGGACTGGCGAATTCGAATCCCGACGCGGAGGTCTGATGTCCACTTATATCGTCACCGGTGCGACCGGCTTCCTCGGTCGCCGCGTGGTCGCCCGCCTGCTCGAGCGCGAGCCCGCGGCGAAGGTGTACGCGCTCGTGCGAGCGTCGTCGGTGCCGCGGATCGAACGGCTCGCCGCGACGTGGTTGGGCGGTGATCGCGTCACCCCGCTCGTGGGTGATCTGACGCAGCCCGGACTCGGCCTGGGTTCCGACACCCCGGACGCCGACCACATCATCCACCTGGGCGCGGTCTACGACATGACCGCCAGCGCAGCCGATTCCGAGGCCGCCAACGTGAACGGCACCCGCGCGGTCATCGACCTCGCGCTGCGCCTCGACGCCACCCTGCACCATGTGTCGTCGGTCGCGGTGGCCGGCGACCACATCGGGAAGTTCACCGAGGACGACTTCGACCTCGGACAGGGGCTGCCGTCGCCGTACCACAGCACCAAGTTCACGGCCGAGAAAATGGTCCGCGAGGCCGACGGCCTGCGCTGGCGGGTGTACCGCCCGGCGATCGTGGTCGGCGACTCGGTGACGGGCGAGATGGACAAGATCGACGGCCCCTACTACTTCTTCACCGCCCTGCGCCTGCTCGGAGCGCTCCCGTCACTGCTCCCGACGCTGGTCCCGGAGATCGGCAACACCAACGTGGTCCCGGTCGACTACGTCGCCGCGGCGATGGTCGAGCTGGTGCACGGCGACGACCTCGACGGCCGTGCGTTCCACCTGGTCAACCCCAAGCCGCAGTCGACGCGCGAGATCTACGGTGCCCTC
This sequence comes from Williamsia sp., assembly GCF_016462415.1. GTDB lineage: Bacteria > Actinomycetota > Actinomycetes > Mycobacteriales > Mycobacteriaceae > Williamsia_A. The sequence goes on from NZ_JAEMTF010000038.1 coordinate 29,665, forward strand.
GCGGCCGCGGCCGGCGCGCCCATGGCGGTCGGCTCGGTGCCCGAGGCGATCTCGGGTCCGGCCCTGCGGCTGAGCGAGCTGCCCGGCCTCAAGATCGCGCGCGACCTGGTACTCGACCAGCTCGGCGTACCGCCGGTGGTCATCGACCACCTGACCTTCCCCTCGGTCTTCACCTCGAAGGAGACGCAGAAGGCGTTGGCGGGCAGCGGTTTGTCGGTGCCCGAGTTCACCGACTACGCCGACGTGCTGTGGGAGTACTGGTACGACAACCTCGATCCGAACCGGGCCCGTCGACCCAGCGCGGCCGGTGAACTCGCCGGTCGACGCGTGATGATCACCGGCGGATCGTCGGGTATCGGGTTGGCCACGGCACACAAGGCCGCCAAGCGCGGCGCACGCGTCATCCTGGTGGCGCGTGGCGTCGAGGACCTCGAGACCGCGGTGGCCGAGATCCGCGCGGAGGGCGGCGACGCACACGGTTATCCGTGCGACATCACCGACACCGAGTCGGTGGAGACGATGGTGAAAACCGTTCTGGACGAACATGATCACGTCGACTACCTGGTGAACAACGCGGGTCGATCGATCCGACGCGGTGTGGTGCGGTCCACCGATCGGATGCATGACTACGAGCGCACGATGTCGGTCAACTACTTCGGCGCCGTGCGTCTCGTGCTCGCGCTGCTGCCGAGCATGCGGGAACGGCGGTTCGGCCACATCGTGAACATCTCGTCGATCGGCGTGCAGACCAAGGTCCCGCGCTTCTCGGCCTACGTCGCGAGCAAGGCCGCGCTCGACGCGTTCAGCGATGTCATCGCATCCGAGGTCCACGACGACGGCATCACCTTCACCTCGATCAAGATGCCGCTCGTGCGGACGCCGATGATCGCGCCGACCACGATCTACCAGTCGATGCCGACGTCGTCGCCGGATGATGCCGCGCAGATGGTGATCCGGGCGATGGAGAAGCGTCCGGTGCGCATCGACACCCCGGTGGGCACCATCGCCGAGTTCACCGGACTGTTCGCGCCCCGGTTCAAGAACGCCCTGCTGCACCAGGCCTACCGGCTGTTCCCGGAGTCCAGTGCGGCCAAGGGAGAGGCGCCCGATCCGGCGACCGAGACCGAGCGGGCGAAGTCGAAGTCGCCGGTGCCCATGAACCTACAGAACGCGGGACTGCCCAAGTCCGCCAAGCGGATCGCACGATTGGTGCCCGGCGTCTACTGGTGAACGTCCGCGCGGCGCGTCGCCCGCACGACCACGTCGTGCAGTGTTCCGGAGTGCCCGTGCCCACCGCCGGTGTTCCGGGTGCGGTCGGCGGCTGTGTCGATCCGCCAGACCGTCGTGTCGAGCCCACCCGTGATGCCCGCGACCGTCGCGGTCGCCTCGTGCGGCGGGTGATCGGCGTCGTCGTGTGAGCCGTGGCTGTGGCCGTGGTCGCCACTGCGGTGGCCGACGATGAGCAGGCTGCCCCCGGGGGCGACCCACTGCGCCAGACGGAGATAGAACTCGAGCTGTGGGATGGCCGGGTGGGCGTAGTTCGTCATCACCAGATCCCAGCGCTGCGTCGGTTCCCACGCGCTCGCGTCGGCCTCGACCCATCTGATCCTCTCCGACACCCCGGCGATGTGGGCGCGGTCGTCCGCCGTCGCCAGCGCGGTCGCAGAGATGTCGACGCCGGTCACCGCCCATCCCTGGCCGGCGAGCCAGATGGCCTCCGCGCCCACACCGCACCCGGCGTCGAGTGCCGTCCCCGGGGTCAGGTCACGGGTCTCGTCGACGACATACGGGTTGGCGGGCGGGACGCGGGACGCCTCGGTGGGAAGCGGTGACTCGCGCCAGTGGCGCTCCCAGTACGTCTGATCGAAGTCATGCACACCATCGAGAGTGACGCGGGTGGTTCAGAAGGGCAAACCTGTTTGCCGTTTCGGCAAATCCGAGTCAGAACGAGAGATCGGCGGACGCCACGCGCTGCAGATGCGCCGCCACACTGTCGTCGAGCAGACCGGTCACCGCGACCGCGCTCAGGCTGATCAGCCCGGACTTGACCGCGGCGGTGTCGGTGCCCTGGGCGGCGGGCGGCCCGGGGGCGAAGGTGAGCGCGAACTCTCCGTCGTCCTCGCCGGCGGTGTAACCCATACGCCCCATCGGGAGTCGGTCGGCCTCGGTCGCGACGAGTTCCGGTGTCCGCTCGTGGTCGGGCGCCGGGACGTTCACGTTCAGGACGGTTCCCTCGTGGACGAGGTCCGCGGGGCTGCCCCACCCCAGAAGGGCCACGGTGACGCGTGTGGTGGTGTCGAAGTCGGCGAACTCCGCGGTGTGGTCCCACGCGAGGTCGGTCGACACCGCGATCGCGGGCACCCCGAAACTGGTGGCGCAGACGGCCGCACCGACGGTGCCCGAGAAATGCACGGCCTGACCGGCGTTCGCGCCCGCGTTGGCGCCGGAGACCACGATGTCGGGTGGGGTCTCGGACAGGACGTGCGACAGCCCGAAGATCACCGAGTCCGCCGGCGACCCGGACACGGCCCAGACGTTGTCATGACCCTCGGCGGCCACGACGGTCAGCTTTCCGCTGGAGCCGATGCGGGCACTCGCGCCGCTCTGGTTCTCCGCAGGCGCGATGGTGAACACCTCGTGGCCCGCGGCGCGCAGCCCGGTCTCGAGGGCGCGGATACCGGGGGCCGCCCACCCGTCGTCGTTGGTCAGCAGGATCCGCAGGCTCATGGTCTCCGACGCTAGCCGACGCCCACGCGGGCCTGATGTCCCGTCGGGACGAGATCGGTCGACGCCCCCGTCCCTGTTTCGCAGCTGCGGATAGGATGAGCGCGAACAACCGCAGATGCGACGGTAATGAGGGTGGGATGACCCAGATCAGGATACGGCGGGCGGCCGAGCTGCTCGGGGTCAGCGACGACACCGTACGACGCTGGGTCGCGAGCGGGGAGTTGAGCGGAGGTACCGACGCAACGGGTCGTGCCGTCGTCGACGGCGCGGAACTGGCCGAACTCGCCCGTGGTCGGGCGCCGGGACCGACCGCCGACGGGATCGGCGTCGAACGCTCGGCCCGCAATCGGTTCGTCGGCCTGGTGACCGCGGTCCGCTCCGACCCGGTCATGTCGCAGGTGACCATGCAATGCGGACCCTTCGAGGTCACGTCCCTGATGAGCACCGACGCCGTCGGCGATCTGGACCTGCGGGTCGGCGTCGTGGCCACCGCGGTCGTCAAGGCCACCACCGTCATCGTCGAACGCCCGGACTCATCCACGAAAGAGGAACAGTGACAACCCAATCGACCAGACGACCGTTCGTCCGGATGGCCGCCCTCGCGGGTGTCGCGATCGCCGGGGTCGCCCTGACCACCGGGTGTTCGTCGGGTTCTGACAGCGCCGACGGTACGGGTGCATCGGGCTCCGCAGGCGGGGCCTCGTCGGCGGCGTCGCCGACGACGCTGTCGGTGTTCGCGGCGGCCTCGTTGAAGAAGGGCTTCACCGAGATCGCCGACGATTACATGAAGGCGCATCCCGAGGTGACGGTGAAGCTGAACTTCGACGGGTCGTCGACGCTGGTCACGCAGATCAAGCAGGGCGCAACCGCTGACGTGATCGCCACCGCCGATCAGAAGACCATGACGAGCCTCGGTGATCAGGCCGTCGATCCGCAGATCTTCGCGCGCAACGTGCTGACGATCATCACCGCACCGGGCAACCCGAAGAAGATCAGCTCGGTGGCCGACCTGGCGAAGCCGGGCGTCACCACCGTGCTGTGCGCGGTCGCGGTTCCGTGCGGCAACGCCGCCGCACAGGTCGAGCGCAACGCCGGCGTCGACATCACACCCGCCAGCGAGGAGACCGCCGTGACCGGTGTGGTGTCCAAGGTGACCTCGGGCCAGGCCGACGCCGGTCTGGTCTACACCTCCGACGCGAGAGCGGCGGGGTCGAAGGTCGCCACGGTGAACGACCCCGCGTTCGCGTCGGTGGTCAACTCGTATCCGATCGCGACCGTGAAGGACTCGACGAACGCGGGCGCGGCGGCGACCTTCATCCAGGAGGTGCTGGGCACGACCGGGACCGGCGTGCTGCGGGAACTGGGGTTCGGCGCGAAGTGACGCCCTCCGCTGTGAGTCCCCCGCAGTGACATCACAGTCGGGCCTGCGATCGGTTCCCCTGTGGCTCTACGTGCCCGCAGCCCTCGGGTTCGCGCTGATCATCATCCCGCCGATCGCGCTGGCGCAGCGGATGCCTTGGGACGACTTCTGGGGGTCGATCACCTCGGAGGCGTCCCTGCAGGCCCTCGGGTTGAGCCTGCGCACCGCCGGTGCCAGCACGCTCGCCTGCATCCTCATCGGCGTACCGATGGCCACCATCTTCGCGCGCAGCGACGCAACGGTGCTGCGGGCCATCAGGTCTTTGGTGTTGTTGCCGTTGGTCCTCCCACCGGTGGTGGGTGGCATCGCGCTGCTGTACGCGTTCGGGCGTAAGGGTCTCATCGGTGAGCACCTCACGGTCTGGGGCATCGACATCGCCTTCTCGACGACCGCGGTGGTACTGGCCCAGACTTTCGTGGCACTGCCGTTCCTGGTGATCAGTGTCGAAGGCGCGCTGCGGGTCTCGGGCTCGTCGTACGAGCAGGTGGCGGCCACCCTGGGCGCCGGACCGACCCGCACCCTGCTCACGGTGACCCTGCCGCTGGTCTTTCCCGCGGTGCTCTCCGGGGTGGTGCTGGCCTTCGCGCGGGCCATGGGCGAGTTCGGCGCCACCATCACGTTCGCGGGCAACTCGCCCGGGGTGACGCAGACCGCCCCGCTGAAGATCTACGTCGACGAGATCAGCGACCCGCAGCAGGCGTTGCCGCTCGCCCTGGTGCTCGTGGTCCTCGCGCTGGTCGTCGTCGTCGCCGTCCACCTGCGTCGCCCCGGACGACGACGAGCGGCCGCGGTGTGACCGCCGGTCTGAGTGCGACCCTGCGCCTGCGTGTCCCGGCCGTCGACGTCGAGTTCGAGGTACCCGCGGGGGCCACGGTCGCGGTGCTCGGCCCCAACGGCGCCGGTAAGAGCAGTGTCCTGAACCTGCTCGCCGGATTGCTACGACCCGACTCCGCGACGGTGCGCGTGGGCGACCGGGTGCTGGTGGACGACGCGACCTTCGTCGCCCCGCACCGACGCTCGGTGGCATTGCTGTCGCAACAGGCCCGGTTGTTCCCGCACATGACCGTCCGGCAGAACATCGCGTTCGCACCGTCGGCCGCTCGCGTGGGTCGCGCCGAGGTGCGCAGACGGACCGACGAGTGGATGAGGGCGGTCGACGTCGTGGACCTGGCCGACCGCAAACCGGCCCAGCTGTCCGGTGGTCAGGCGCAGCGGGTCGCGGTGGCCCGTGCGCTCGCCGCCGACCCCGCGGTGCTGCTGCTCGACGAGCCGTTCGCCGCCCTGGACGTCGACGTCGCCGCACGCTTGCGGGCACTCGTCGGTGACGTGCTCACCGACCGCAGGCGCATCACGCTGTTCGTCACCCACGACATCGTCGACGCGGTGAGTCTCGCCGACACCGCGTTCGTGATGGCCGGAGGTCGGATCGTCGACCGCGGGCCCGTGCGCGACGTGCTGGCGAACCCGGTCAACGACTTCGCCGCGCGGCTGGCCGGGCTGAACCTCGTCGGCGGGACGTGGCAGTCGGATCACGTTGCGGGTGATGGCATCGCAGTGATCGGGGAACCGGTCGACGGAGTGCGGACCGGTGCACCCGTTCTCGCGGCCTTCGCGCCACGCTCGGTTGCGGTCTACCGCGACGATCCGCACGGCAGTCCTCGCAACGTCTTCGCCGGCAGCGTCGCGCAGGTGGTACCGCACGGCGACCGCGCTCTCGCCCGCGTCGACTGCGGTGCAACCACGATCTCCGCGGAGCTCACCTGGCCGGCGGTTTCCGATCTGGGACTCGTCGCCGGATCGCCGGTCCATCTCGCGGTCAAGGCCTCCGAGGTGGTCGTCTACCCGACCACGACCTGAGATGTCAGCTCGGGTGGACGACGTCGAGGACCTGCTTGCAGATGCCGTTGCCGTAGACCTCGTGTTCGACGATCCTCAGGTGCGTGGTGTCCTTGTCGGCCTGGCTGAACAGTCGCCTGCCTGCGCCGAGCAGTACCGGGAAGACCAGCAGGTGGTATCGGTCGACGAGGCCGGCGTCGGCCAGGGCCGCACCGAGAGTTGCGCTGCCCTGCACCAGGATCGGTCCGCCGTCGGTCTGCTTGAGCGCCGCGACATCGTCCACCGACCCCAGAATCTCCGCCGGCCACCGGTCATCGTCGGAATCGAGGGTGGTCGAGACCACGTAGCGGGGGAGGGTGTTCATCTGCGCGAACTCCTCCATCGTCGGCCACACGGGGGCGAACGCCTCGTAGGAGGTGCGGCCGAACAGCAGTGCCCCGGCTTCCTGCTGTTCGCGACCCTTGATCTCGTACGCGGCGGGATCGAACTCTATGTCGGTGAACGTCCACCCCGAGTTGCGGTAGCCGGGCTCTCCGCCCGGCGCCTCCATGACGCCGTCGAGTGAGACGAATGCGGTGACGATCAATTGACGCATGACTTTTCCTCCGAGGCTTGCTGTGGTGCGGTCAGCGATACAGACCGGTCCCGACCCGGGAACTCATCGCGCCCGGCACGTCATCGTGAGCTGTCGGGTGCGTGGTCGCGGTCGTACTCGATGACGCGGGCCTTGAGATGCCGGTATCCGCGGACGCTCAGCGACCCGATCGACTTGAAGAAGAAGCGGTCGTCGTCGACGACGTCGGCGAACTCGGAGTCGCAGAGCGACGTCCCGGGACGGGCGGATCCGGTGAGTCTCGCGGCGATGTTGACCGGCTCGCCGAAGACGTCACCGAAGCGGGTGAGGACACGTCCGTAGGCGAGGCCGACCCGCAGCGGCGGGATCTCGTCGCGCTCCGACAGCGTGTGCAACTCGAGCGCGACCTTCGTCGCCTCCAGTGCATCGTCGACGGTGAACATCACCGCGTCGCCCAGCGTCTTGACGATGTGTCCGCCGTGGTCGGTGATGATGTCGCTGGCCCGCCCCTCGAACGACTCGAGCAGGGTGGTGAGTTCGTTCATCCCGATCTTGCGGGACAGGCTGGTGTATCCGACGATGTCGCAGAACCCGACCGCCAGTTCGTGTCCCTCGCCCTCACCGGCGTCGGCGATGCGGCCGGCGTCGAGTCCGCGCAACGCCGACGCCAGGTGGCGCCGCCAGATGAGCGTCTGGACGCGGCCCATGGCGAGGGCCATCTGCGCCAGGCTGACGTCGACATCGGGGTCACGATCGAGCTCGTCGAGACGGAAGGCCTGCCAGTCGGCCAGCCGCGACATCGTCTGACCGATCGCCCGCGCCGCCGCGAGTGCCGACCCCTCGGGTGAGGCCCGATAGGCCGCGATCACCAACCCCATGGCCGAGAGATCGTCCTCGGTGAAGATGGCCTCGTCGCGGGCGTCGTGGGCGAAACCGAACGCGCGCCAGATCTCGTCGGCGAACGCGGCGTCGATGTCGAGCTCGTCGACGGCCTGATCGCGGGTGAACACACGCGGACCACCCAGGAGCACCTCCTCGACATGGGCGAGACGATCGTCGGGCCCGCCGTTGTCAGAGGTCGTCGAATCGGGTTCCGTCACAGTCCCAGAACGCCTTTCATGAGGTACGCGAGCTGCCCCGGAAGGGCGGGTCGCTCTCTGCCCCGACGCATCCGCACCGTGTCGTTGGCGATGGACAACGCCGCGTGCACGGTGATCGCCGCCTCGGCCCGGGGGAGTCCGGGCTCGATCTCGGTGACCAGCGCGATCCAGCGTGCCACGTAATGGTGCTGCGCGGCGAGCAGATCGCGCGCATCCAGATTGCGCAGTACCGCGCCGTTGTTGAAGGCCACAGAAAGATCCGGTGTGCTTGTGAGAACGGCTACGTAGGACTCGGCCAGCGCGGCCAACAACTGCCGCGGTGAGGTGGTCACCGCGCCGGCGGCCATCGCGCCGGCCTCCAGTCGGGCGGCACTGCGTCGGCCGATGCTGGTCAGGATCGCGATCTTGCTGGGGAAGTGTTTGTAGACGCTCGGCCCGGTGATCCCCACGGCCTCGCCGATCTCGTCGACCCCGACATTGCCGAAGCCCTTGCGCTGGAACAGCTCCGACGACGCGTCCAGGATCTCCTCGCGCCGTCCGACGGCCTCGCCCGCGGGCATGGTCACCGCGGTGAGCTCCGGTGCGGTTGCCGGGCGCAGGGCGATGGCCCGACCGACGAGAGTCCGCAGCTGTGCCCGGGCCCGCGTGGCCGGGATGCGCGTCGTGTGCACCGACAGGCTGCCGGTGATGCTGAGCACCGCCCACGCCAGTTGGCGGATCTCCCACGGGCTCAGGTCGTCTCGGCCGAGGAACAGGGCCTGCGCCCAACGCTCGAGTACGGCGGTGGTCCGTGCGGCGACCTCGCTGTTCTGCTCGTCGGACAGGAACGCGCCGTTCCATCGCCACAGCACCGCCGCCTCCGGGCGCCGGATGCCGAGGTTGCAGATCGCGTCGACGAGAACGTCGAGCCGGCGCGGGTCGTCTGATCCGTACCGCTGCGTCGAGGACAAGGCGCGGTCGGTGCACGTCTCCAGGTCGTCGACCCCGGTCAACACCGCGGCGGTCAGCAGTGCCTGCTTGTCGTCGAAGTGTCGGTACAGCGACGGCCCGGTGACCCCGGCCGCCCGCGCGATCTCGGCCACCGAGACCTGGGGGTAGCCGCGCTCGAGGAACAGCTGGGCCGCCCGATCGATCAGCTGACGCTTGCGATCGGCCGGTCGGCGGGCCGTCGAGAGGGCCGGGGGCTCTGGGGTGGCGGACATGGTGAACAGACACTAGCGCAGAATCGAACAGCTGCGAAGCAGTCTGACAGGCGGGTATAGCCAAATAAGTTATCGCGCGTTAGCCTATGGCGAACACGGTTGGAAACGTAGAGAGTTCCGAAGAGGAACTGAGAGGAACACCCACCATGAGTGACGCATTCATCTACGAGGCGATCCGCACGCCACGTGGCAAGCAGCGCAACGGTTCGCTGCACGGAACCAAGCCCGTCGATCTGGTCGCCGGTCTGATCGGTGAGCTCCGCACCCGTTTCCCGGACATGGACCCCGCCGACATCGACGACGTCGTGCTCGGCGTCGTCTCCCCGGTCGGTGAGCAGGGCGCCGTCATCTCGCGGACCGCCGCGCTCGTCGCCGGCCTGCCCGACACGGTCCCCGGCACCCAGATCAACCGCTTCTGCGCCTCGGGCCTCGAGGCCACCAACCTCGCAGGCCAGAAGGTCGCATCGGGCTGGGACAACCTGGTGATCGCCGGTGGTGTCGAGTCGATGTCGCGCGTGCCCATGGGCTCCGACGGTGGCGCGATGTTCCAGGACCCGGCCACCGCATACGACCTCTACATCGCCCCGCAGGGCATCGGCGCCGACCTCATCGCCACGCTCGAGGGCTTCAGCCGTGAGGACGTCGACGCCTACGCCGTCGAGTCGCAGAACCGCGCCGAGGCCGCATGGTCGGCCGGCTACTTCGCGAAGTCGGTCGTCCCGGTCAAGGACATGAACGGTGTCCTGATCCTCGACCACGACGAGCA
>NZ_JAEMTF010000204.1 GCF_016462415.1 Williamsia sp.
ACCCTCGTCGAACAGAGATCCCTGCAGGCCGACCGCGTTCATCCCCCCACTGTAGTGATGATCGAACACCTGTGCGAGCGGATTGCGGCCGCTCGAACCCGAGTCCGTGTTTCCTGATCGGTTGTGCGGCCGGCGTCGCGACTCACCGCCCGATCGCGCCGGTGGTGAGCAGTTGTTCGACGATGCGGGTACGGCGAGCAATCCCTACTCCGAGTCCGGATGCTCAGACCTCGTCCTGCCCCCACCCGTTCACCAGGTACTCGTGGAGTTGTCGGGTGGGTGCCGACTGGGTCGATGTGCCCCACGCGAGGGCGATGGTGCGCCTGTACTGGTGACCGGCGAGCGGGATCTCGACAATGTCCGAGGGGTTGCGATCGTCATGCGGTAGCAGTGCGATGCCGAGGTCGCGGCCGATGAGTTCACGGATGGTCGCGAACTCGGTGACCTCGATGGCGATGTCAGGGTCGTATCCCGCGCTGCGGCACCAGTATTCGGTGATCTGGCGTAGGTTGTAGCTGGGCGGGTTCGCGATGAACGTGTCACCGTCGAGCTGGTCGAGTCGGAGTTCGGTGGCGGTGGCGAGGTGGTGCCCGGCGGGCAGGACGACACATATCGCCTGTTTTCCGATCTCGACGTGGTTGAGGCGTTCGGGTGTCGGGATGACGATCGCGAGGTCGAGATCGCCGCTCAACAGGTCCGCCCCGAGCTCGGAGCCATTGGCCTGCTTGAGGAGGACTTTGATGTTCGGGTGTCGGTGCCGGAACTCGGCGAGGAGGTCTGGGATGCGACCCGAGCCCATCGTGAGCGGAAAACCGAATCGAACTGTTCCGCGCTCGGGATCGGTGGAGCCGGACGCCTCGGCCAGTGCGAGATCGAGTTCGTCCAGGGGTCCGCGAAGGCGCACAGCCAGCTGATGCGCGTCGGGCGTGAGGCGTACGGCTCGGCCGTCGTGGATCAGCAGCGGCACCCCGAGGGCGGATTGCAGGGCACTGATCTTCCGGCTCATCGACGATTGCGGAATGTTCAAATCTGCTGCCGCGCGTGTCATGTGGCCGCCGGCTGACGCGAGCGCGACAAGTGCGCGGAGTTGGGGTGCGAGCTGAACTGACCACTGTTCCATAACTGGATGATATTGCCCCGATCATTCATTGGACGGAACGACTGTATGCGGGCGATCGTGGGTCGAGTTGCAGCGGTCCCGCTGCCGCGAAACGCCGGTGAGAGGAAGTCGAATATGCCGTCACGGTCATCGACCACTGAAGGGGAAGTCGTCGATGTCGTGCTGATCGGCGGCGGCATCATGTCGGCGACGCTGGGATCGATGCTGGCGATACTCGAACCTGGTCTGCGCATCACACTTCTGGAGCGCGCAGACGAACTCGCCACCGAGAGCAGCGCCCCGTGGAACAACGCGGGCACCGGGCACAGCGGGTTCTGCGAACTCAACTACATGCCCGACCCCGCCGACGGTTCGACTCCGGCGACGATCGCGAGAGAGTTCGGCGCCAGTCGACGATGGTGGTCGTATCTCTCGGACGCAGGATTGCTCGATCCGGAGACGTTCATCCGCGCCGCCGGACACATGGACGTTGTCTTCGGAGATCGTGACGCCGCCTACCTGCGCCGCCGATTCGACACCCTCTCCGCCGACCCGATCTTCGCCGGTATGGAGTTCACCGAGGACCCCGCGACGATCGCGAGTTGGGCGCCCTTGGTCATGGCTGGTCGCGATGCGAACGAGGTCGTGGCCGCCACACGGCACCAGGGCGGGACCGACATCGACTTCGGGTCCCTCACAAAGAGCCTCGTGCGCATCGTCGCCGACCATGGTGGACAGATCCGATTCGGTCACGAGGTGCGAGATCTCGGGCAACGTCCCGACCGGACGTGGGCCGTGCGCGGACGCACCGAGACCGGTCACTTCACGATCAACGCGCGGCGGGTGTTCGTGGGGGCCGGCGGGCACGCGCTGCGACTTCTGCAGTGCGCCGGGCTCCCCGAGGTCCGTGGATACGCGGTCCTCCCTGTCGGTGCCGCGTTCCTGCGGTGCTCGCGGCCGGCCGTGGTCGACCACCACACGGTCAAGGTCTACGGCCAGGCCGAGACCGGTGCACCACCGATGTCGGTGCCGCATCTCGACAGGCGATTCGTCGACGGCACAGCGCATCTGATGTTCGGCCCGTATGCCACGTTCAGCACACGACTGCTCAAAAGCGGTCGGTGGACGGATTTTTTCACCACCGTTCGCCGACACAACTGGCATGTGATCATCGCGGCCGTTCTCCAGAACCTGTCCTTGGTGACCTATCTCATCGGGCAGCTCACCGCACGCCCGCGACAAAGATTCGCGCACCTACGCAGGTACCTTCCGGGCGCCGAGCCCGCCGACTGGGAGCTCGTGTCAGCCGGGCAACGCGCGCAACTGATCACCCCTGATCGTCGTCGCATCGGCGTCATCCAGCAGGGCACCGAACTCGTTGTCAGCACCGACGGAACCATCACCGGTCTACTCGGTGCGTCTCCTGGTGCATCCACTGCGGTATCGATCATGATCGACCTTCTGCAGCGCAGCTTTCCTGATGACTGGCACAACTCCTGGGATGCCGAGTTGTCCGATGCGATGGCCGGCACCGATCTCACGGTCCCCGGGTCGGGCCCATCGGACGCCGGGTGAACGAGCGCCCATCGCGGGGGAACCAGGGCCCAACACGCGGCGTTGGCCGAGCCGGTCGGGTCAGGCCTGCAGGCGTCGCAATCGCTCGACACCCTCGAGCAGGACCTCGTCGCGC
>NZ_JAEMTF010000205.1 GCF_016462415.1 Williamsia sp.
GTCCCGGGATTCCCGGATCGGCCGTGAGAATCACACTGAATACAACCCTCGACGGGCTGCGCCGTCGAGATCTTCTCCGATGGGGTCTCGGTGAGGGTCAGCGGCGGACTATCCGGTGCCCCACATCCACTCCATCTCCTCGACCACCGCGGCGTGCGTTTCCGGCCCCGCCAGCTCGCGTACGACGTCGAGCGCCAGGTCGACGCCCGCCGACACCCCGGCCGAGGTGCGGATCGCGTCGGACGACCGCACGAACCGCGGTCCGCGCAGCACCGTCGCCGACGGTGCGATATCCGCCAGCAGGTCGAATGCCGTGTGATGGGTGGTGACCTCGAGCCCGTCGAACAGTCCTGTGGAAGCGACCGGAAGTGCGCCGGTACAGACGGTCAGCAACAGCTCGGTACGACCGGCGCGGTCACGGACCCAGTCGAGAAGTCGTTCGTCGGCGAGCAGCGCTCGGGACCCTTTTCCGCCGGGGATGATCAGCACGTCGGCAGGCGGGGCGTCGTCCAGGGAGTGGTCGGGGAGGACCGTGAACCCACCTCGGCCGACCGGACGGTCCGAGACGCCGACCGACGCCACCGTGAACGCGCTCGGGGAGGTCAGCTCGCCGGCGACGGTGAACACCTCATATGGGCCCGCGTAGTCGAGGACCTCCATGTCGTCGAAGGCCAGGATCTGGACGGTGCGCATGCGCCGACGGTAGTCCAGGTCGCGTCGACGATTCGTGCCTGTGCGCGTAGGCATCGACGAGTGAGGCCTGCTGTTCCGCAGGTGCACGATTCATCGACGATCGCGACGGCTACGGTGATGTGCCCGACGTCGAACGAGGTCGATGACCGCGTCCTCGCAGCTCGCCCAGTCGTGGACGACCTGGCGGTAGGTGAACCGCAGCGGGAGGTATCCGAGTTGAGCCAGCAGCCGATCCCGTGTGCGGTCGGATTCGTAACGGTCGACACCGGTGTGGTGGGCCACGCTGTCGACTTCGATGACGAGCCGATCGCCGACCAGGAGGTCGACATGACCCACCGAGGGCACATGGTGCTGGGTCGTGACCGCGATGTTCTTCGATCGAAGTCGCAACCGCACCATGGTCTCGGTGCCCGATTGCGCGTTGCCGTCGCACCGGTCGATCAGGTTGCGAATGTGCTGTGGAGCCGCGATCAGCGACGTGTGCAACTCGTCGGAGGTGACAAGACCGGAGTTGAGAGCCGAATCGCAGACCACCACGAACCCCTCGTGGTCGAGGCACCGTGCGGCATACCGCAACGCCGTCGCCACGTCGTCGATCGCGGACGCGGCACGGTGAACGTCGCCGTACACCCGGCATGCCCGAGCCACGGAGACACGTGCCCCGCGGGCAGGCGGCCGCAGGTGCAGTCCCTGCGGATGCTCTGGAATCCACACCCCGTGGCGACGCAGCGCATCGAGGCAGGTCAGCACTCCTCCCGCCGCCACTGCCCGGACCACACGGGGGTCGGCGACGGGCGTCGCGTACCAACCGTTACGCAGCCTGCGCAGGGTTCCGTGCCGAAGCAGGGCGCGGATGACGGTCTCACCGACGCCGATCTCGTCGAGCTGTCGACGCGTCACAACACCAGCGGAGCGCATTACGAGCTGCTCGAGGGACGTCATCACCGCAGTCTCGGTGCGTGCCGTCCACGTGAGAAGACCTAACAGCGCAGGTTGTGGACAACTCGCGGCGTCGACGATTCGTGCCGCTGCGGGCCGCCGTCGCTCCAGGGGCGATGCCGGTCCGTTGGCGCATGGTTTATCGACGCAGGATGTCGATGACCGCGGCGAAATCGTCGCGCGCGCTCTCGAGCACGGTGATGTTGCTGATTCCCGTGCGTGTTCGGACATCGACCAGCTTGTCGGCGATCTCGGCCGCGGTACCGACGAGCACCGTCGGCAGCGCGGCGAACTCGGCGATCGACAGGCCTGGCGCGTACTCGGCGTGTAGTTCCGCGGTGCGTCGTTCACGATCCTCGGTGACCGCGACAGCCTGAGCCAGCAGGTTCCACTCGATGTCGTCGGCCCGGGCACCCGCTGCGTCGCGCGCGAACCGGACACGTTCCTCGAGGTCGGTAGCCGAGTTCAGCGACATCGTCCCGTCGCGGTCGGTGCTCGCCCCGGTGAACCCGACGATGTCGGCGCGCTCGGCGGCGAGGCGGAGCATCTTGTCGCCGTTGCCGGCGAGGAACAGCGGGACGTGCGGCTGGGTGGGTCGCGGCGCGTACGACTCGTCGTCGAGGAGGTCGTAGACGGTCTCGACGGTGGTGCGCAGGTGCGCGACGCGCGTGCCCGCCGACTCGAACGGCAACCCGGCCTTCTCGAACTCGCCCCGGACATATCCGGTGCCGAGTCCAAGCTCGATTCGGCCGCCGGTGGAGACGTCCGCGGTGGCGACGTCGCGCGCCAGGATGGTCGGGTTGTAGAAGCCGGCGTTCAGCACGCAGGTGCCCAGTCGAAGGTGGTCGGTGACGCCTGCCGCGGCCACCAGCGCAGGGAAAGGACTCGGCAACCCCAGGTGGTCGGGCACCAGGAGGATGTCGTAGCCGAGCTCCTCGACTCGCCGGGCACCGTCGAGCCAGGTCTCGCGGTCGCCGACTGTGACCAGGTTGACGCCGAACCGGAACGGACGCTCTGAGGATGTCATCGGACAACCGTAGCGACGGTAAAGACCTGGTTCCAGCGCAATTCGCGGGACGCGAACCAGGCCCCACCGACCTTGCACTCGACCCACCCGAGTGCTAAAAAGGCTGTTGGCACTC
>NZ_JAEMTF010000039.1 GCF_016462415.1 Williamsia sp.
CCCTCGAGCTTGACGGCGTGCGCCCCGCCCTCCTTGAAGAACCGGATCGACGACTCGAGGGCCTGCTGGGCGCCGGCCTCGTAGCTGCCGAAGGGCAGATCGGCGACGACCAACGCATGCGGTGCGCCGCGGACGACGCCACGGACCAGCGGGATCAGCTCGTCGACGCTCACCGGGATGGTGGTGTCGTAGCCGTAGACGACATTGGCCGCGGAGTCACCGACCAGCAGGACGGGGATCTCGGCGGCATCGAAGATGCGTGCGCTGGAGTAGTCGTACGCGGTGAGCATCGACCACTTCTCGCCCTCGGCCTTCATCTGCGCCAGATGATGGACGCGGGTGATGCGGCGGGGTTTGGCGGGGGAGTCGGTGTTCGACGAGTCGGCGGGGGTGGACACGGCGCCGTACACAGAATTCTCAGACATCGTTGTCTCTTTCGTGCCTCGAGTCTCGCTCGGCGAGTACCCGGGTGGATGTGACCCGACCAGTCTGCACCCGTCGACGCCGTCTCCCACCTGCGACAGGCTGTGCAATGGGTCACATCTGCGACTCGTGGCACCATGGGCCGATGCTCCGATGCCGCCTGACGCGACGATGATCCGACCGACGCGGCGGCGGTGCCTGCGGGCGGTCGTGCCGTTCCTGGTCGTCGTACTGGGCGCCTCCGCGTGTACCAGCGACCTGACGCGCGTCGGATCCGCTGCGGAACAACCGTCATCGGCTCGGGGATCCTCGGCGTCCCCGGGTTCGTCGATCGCCCCCTCGGACGGAACCCTCGACCGCTTCTACGGGCAACAGATCGCCTGGGGCTCCTGCGGCGATTTCCTGCCCGACGGGCAGTACTCCCGGGAGCGCAGCCAGTGCGGTCGCCTCACCGTCCCTGTCGACTACGCGAAACCCGACGGCGCCACCGCGTCGATCGCGATGTTCCGTTTGCGCGCGAGCGGCGACCGCACAGGCGTCCTGCTCACCGACCCGGGTGGCCCGGGCGGATCGGGAGTCGACTTCATGGGCAGTGCCGCCGGACAATTCGCCGATCTCGAGATCGGAAAACGTTTCGACATCATCGGTTTCGACCCGCGCGGCGTCGGACGATCGACCCCCGCCATCCGGTGCCGATCGGACGCCGAGCGCGACCGGGTGCGGGCGACGGACTGGGTCGACACGTCACCGGCGGGGATCGACGCGGTCCAGAAGCGCAACGCCTCGGTCGGTGCCGAATGCGCGCAGAAGCTCGGGAAGGAGTTCCTCGCGCACGTGGGCACCGCCGACGTCGTCCGGGACATGGACGTGATGCGCGGTGCACTGCGCGCCGATCAACTCAACTACCTCGGGTACTCCTACGGCACGCGGATCGGCGCCGCCTACGCCGAGCAGTTCCCCACGCGGGTCCGCGCGATGATCAACGACGGCGCGGTCGACCCCGCGGCCGATCCGGTCGCCGACGTCGTGGCGCAGAACGCAGGTTTCCAGCGGGCGTTCGAGCGCTTCGCCGTCGACTGCGCATCGATGGCCCAGTGTGCGCTCGGAACCGATCCCACGAAGGTCACCGCTCGCTACCAACAGCTGGTCCGCTCGCTGATCGGCAGACCGGCGAAGACAACCGATCCGCGCGGCCTCACCTACGCCGACGCGATCACCGGCACCGGGCAGGCGCTCTACACCCGGACGTTGTGGCGGTACCTGCGAGACGGGCTCGCCCAACTGTCGACCGGACGCGGTGACACCCTGCTGCGCCTGGCGGACCTCTACGAGGGCCGCGACCGGTCCGGACGGTACGACAACAGCGCCGATGCGTTCACCGCCATCCGCTGCGTCGACGGGCCCGCCATCACCGACCGCGCCGCCCTGGACAAGCTCGACGTGACGCTGCGCGCGTCGGCGCCGTTCCGCGACGACGGTCGGGGATCGGGCCGCGGTGCCGCGGACGAGTGCGCCTACTGGCCGGTGCCGCCGACGTCCACCCCGCACCGGATCGACGCGAAGGGACTGCCGACGACGGTCGTGGTGTCGACCACCGACGACCCCGCCACCCCCTACGAGGCGGGGGTGTCGTTGGCCGATCAGCTGACGGCGCGACTGGTGACCTTCAAGGGCACCCAACACACCGCGTCGTTCGAGGGTGTGGAATGCCTCGACGCCCCGCTCACCCGCTACCTCGTAGATCTCACCCTGCCTGCCGTCGGTACCACATGTTGAGATCGGGTCCGCAAACGCGCTGGAAATTCCACCCGAAGTGCGTCCGTAACACGGATTTAACAGCGCACTTCTAGCCTTCGAGCATGGATCGTCAAAAGGAATTCGTGCTTCGGACGCTCGAAGAACGAGACATTCGATTCGTGCGACTCTGGTTCACCGACGTGCTGGGTTACCTCAAGTCGGTGGCCATCGCCCCCGCCGAACTCGAGGGCGCCTTCGTCGAGGGCATCGGCTTCGACGGTTCGTCGATCGAGGGGTTCTCGCGGGTGTCGGAGGCCGACACCATCGCCAAGCCCGATCCGTCGACCTTCCAGGTCCTCCCGTGGACGACGAGCAACGGCAAACAGCACTCGGCCCGCATGTTCTGCGACATCGCCATGCCCGACGGGACGCCCTCGTGGGCGGACTCGCGGCACGTGCTCCGCAGGCAGCTGAACAAGGCCGCAGACCAGGGTTTCACCTGCTACGTCCACCCCGAGATCGAGTTCTTCCTCCTCAAGGACGCGCCCACCGACGGCACCCCGCCGACCCCGTCGGACACCGGTGGCTACTTCGACCAGGTGGTGCACGGCAGCGCACCGAACTTCCGCCGCCACGCCATCGACGCGCTCGAGTCGATGGGTATCTCGGTGGAGTTCTCCCACCACGAGGGCGCGCCCGGTCAGCAGGAGATCGACCTGCGCTACGCCGATGCGCTGTCCATGGCCGACAACGTCATGACCTTCCGCTACCTCGTCAAAGAGGTCGCCATGGCCGAGGGTGTGTGGGCGACGTTCATGCCCAAGCCGTTCAGCGAGCACCCCGGTTCGGCCATGCACACCCACATGAGCCTGTTCGAGGGCGACACGAACGCGTTCCACAACCCCGACGACCCGATGCAGCTCTCCGAGACCGGCAAGAAGTTCATCGCCGGGATCCTGCATCACGCCTCGGAGATCAGCGCCGTCACCAACCAGTGGGTGAACAGCTACAAGCGGCTGATCCACGGTGGCGAGGCGCCGACCGCGGCGAGCTGGGGTGGCGCCAACCGGTCCGCGTTGATCCGCCTGCCGCTCTACACCCCGAACAAGGCGTCGTCGCGGCGCATCGAGGTCCGCAGCCCGGACTCGGCATGCAACCCGTACCTGACGTTCGCGGTGCTGTTGGCCGCCGGACTCAAGGGCGTCGCCGAGGGCTACGAGCTGCCCGACGAGGCCGAGGACGACGTGTGGTCGTTGACGTCGGCCGAGCGTCGGACCATGGGCTACAAGGAACTGCCGGGCAGCCTCGCCGACGCACTCAAGGCGATGGAGTCCTCCGAACTGCTCGCCGAGACATTGGGCGAGCACGTCTTCGACTATTTCCTGCGCAACAAGTGGTCGGAGTGGAACGACTACCGCAGTCTGGTCACGCCGTTCGAACTCAACCGATACCTGGCGCTGTAGTACCCCTCCTCGACCCGCTGACCCGGCGTGTTCGAGGAGTCTGCGCTCCGACGTGAGACCGCGACGGCTACCGTCGTGGGCGTGAGACCTCTTGCCACGCGCACCACGGTGCCCGCGCCGGGGCGTCTCGGGCTGATCGACGACACGGCCGGCTCCGACCTCGCCACCCTCGGATGGAACACGCCGGAATCGATTCCGCTGCTGTGGTCGCTGTCGCGTGCGCCCGACCCCGACCTCGCGTTGCGAACGCTGATGCGTCTGCGAGCGTCGGTGGGCGACGACTGGTCCGAGATCGACGTCCTCCTCCACAGTCGTCCGTGTTTCCGCGGTCGGCTCTTCGCCGTGCTCGGCTCCTCGGAGGCCCTCGGCGATCACCTGGTTGCCGAACCGACCACCTGGCGGTTGCTGGACTGCGACGACCTCCCCACGACCGACGAGATGGCGCACCAGCTGCTCGACGCGGTTGGTGCGGTGGCCGAACCCGGTGCCGACGGGAGCCCTGTCCACCGGGCGTCGACGAC
This sequence comes from Williamsia sp., assembly GCF_016462415.1. Lineage (GTDB taxonomy): Bacteria > Actinomycetota > Actinomycetes > Mycobacteriales > Mycobacteriaceae > Williamsia_A. The sequence goes on from NZ_JAEMTF010000039.1 coordinate 4,145, forward strand.
CGGTCCGCCCGCGGTCGTCGCATTGCGCCTGGCCTACCGGAACATCCTGTTGCAGCTCGCGGCCCGTGATCTCGCGCCCGCGGTCGAAGACGAACCGGTGCTGTGGTTCCCGCAGGTCGGGCAGTTCCTCGCCGACCTCGCCGACTGTGCTCTCACCGCAGCGCTGTCGGTCGCGGTCGCCGAGGTCCTGGGCGACAAGCCGTTCGAGGGCCGCCTGGCGGTCATCGCGATGGGCAAGGGCGGAGCCCGAGAACTCAACTACGTCAGCGACGTCGACGTCATCTTCGTCGCCGAACCCGCCGACGCGACCTCGGCGCGCATCGCCGGGGAGATGATGCGGATCGGTTCGCTGGCCTTCTTCGAGGTCGACGCGGCCCTGCGTCCCGAGGGCAAGGCCGGTGCACTCACCCGGACCCTGGCCTCGCACGTGGCCTACTACCAGCGGTGGGCCAAGACCTGGGAGTTCCAGGCGCTGCTCAAGGCCCGGCCGATGACCGGGGACATGGCGCTCGGTCGGGACTACCTCGCCGCCGTCTCGCCGATGGTGTGGGAGGCCAGCGAGCGCGAGGACTTCGTCCACGAGGTGCAGGCGATGCGGCGGCGTGTCGAGAGCACCGTCCCTGCCGGTCTGCGTGAACGTGAACTCAAGCTCGGCAGCGGCAGTCTGCGGGACGTCGAGTTCGCCGTCCAGCTCCTGCAGCTCGTCCACGGCCGTGTCGACGAGTCGCTGCGGGTCCTGTCCACCGTCGAGGCGCTCACGGCGCTCACGGCGGGTGGCTACGTCGGCCGCGACGACGGAGCCAACCTCACCGCGTCGTACGAGTTCCTGCGCCTGCTCGAACACCGTCTGCAGTTGCAGAAGCTCAAACGCACCCACCTGTTGCCCGAGTTCGACGACATCGAGTCGATGCGGTGGCTCGCCCGCGCCGCACACATCCGGCCCGACGGTCAGCTCGACGCGGCCGCGACGCTGCGCGAGGAGATCCGACGGCAGGCCCACCGTGTCCGCCGCCTGCACGAAAAGCTTTTCTACCGACCACTTCTCGAGGCAGTGGCCAGGTTCGACAAGGACGAGCTGCGTCTGTCCGACGATGCCGCGGTCCGACGGCTCTCGGCGCTCGGCTACGCGAAACCCGAACACGCGCTGAGTCATCTGCGGGCGCTGCTGACCTCGAAGGGCCGCCGCGGTCAGATCCAGGAACTGCTGCTACCGACCCTGCTCGAGTGGATCAGCCGCACACCCGATCCCGATGCCGGTCTGCTGAACTACCGGCGGTTGTGCGACGAGGTCAGCGAACACGACTGGTTCCTGCGGCTGTTGCGCGACGAGGGGGTCGTGGCCGAGCGGCTGATGAAGGTGCTCGGTGCGTCGGCCTACATCGCCGATCTGCTGATGCGCTCGCCCGACGTCATCCGCCTCTACGCCGACTCGGCGAACGGGCCGCGGCTGATCGAGGTCGACCCCGACGACGTCGCCCGCGGCCTGGTGGCGTCGGCATTGCGCGCCCAGGACCCCAAACGTGCCATCGCCGTCGCCCGGTCGCATCGTCGAGCCGAGTTGGCGCGCATCGCATCCGCCGACGTCCTCGGCATGCTCGACGTCGCGCAGGTGTGTCGCGCCCTGTCGAGTGTGTGGGCCTCGGTGCTCAATGCCGCTCTGCGCGTGGTGATCGACGCCTCGGTCGCCGAACGCGGCGAGCCGGCACCCGCGCGGATCGCGGTCATCGGGATGGGCCGCCTCGGTGGTGGTGAGCTCGGATACGGGTCCGACGCCGACGTGCTGTTCGTCTGCGATCCGATGCCCGGCGTCGACGAGGCCGTCGCGGTCCGCTGGGCCAACACCATCGCCGACCGCGTGCGCAAACTGCTGGGCACCCCCAGTGCGGATCCGCCGCTCGAGGTGGACACCGGGCTGCGTCCGGAGGGGCGCAACGGGCCGGTCGTGCGCACGTTGGCCGCCTACGCCGCGTACTACCGGCAGTGGGCGCAGGCGTGGGAGATCCAGGCGCTGCTGCGTGCACGGCAGTGCGCGGGCGACGACCAGTTGGGTATCGCGTTCCTGCACATGGCCGACGAGATCCGTTATCCCGCCGGGGGAGTGTCGCCGGATGCGGTGCGCGAGATCCGTCGCATCAAGGCCCGGGTCGACGCCGAGCGGCTTCCGCGCGGAGCCGATCCGTCGATGCACACCAAGCTCGGGCGCGGTGGGCTCGCCGACATCGAGTGGACCGTCCAGCTGATGCAACTGCGATACGCGCACCGGCTGCAGACGTTCCACAACACCTCCACCCTGCAGACACTCGACGCCATCGGCTCGGCCGAATTGCTCAGCGAGACCGACGTGTCGCTGCTCAAGGAGGCGTGGCTGACGGCGACCAAGGCACGCAACGCATTGGTCCTGGTGCGCGGCAAGGCCGTCGACCAGCTGCCCGGCCCCGGCCAGCAGTTGCGGGCGGTGGCGTTCGCCGCCGGATGGCCCGAGGACCAGGCGAACGAGTTCCTGGAGAACTACCTGCGCGTGACCCGACGGGCGAAGTCGGTCGTGCTGAAAGTGTTCGGCGGGTGAGACCGAGACGATCGGGCCGGCCGCGCATGCGCACGGGGGAGCGACTGGCCCACCGTTCGGCCCTGTTCAAGATCGTCTACTTCGTCGCGGTCGTCCTCGGGTGGGCGCTGCTCGCCGCGGCCATCGGAGCCATCTGGCTGCACTACTTTCCCGGTCGGGGCCGGGTGTCGACCGCGGCCGCGAGCGCCGTTCCGTTGCTGATCGGTGCCGGGATCCCGGCCCTGGTCATCCTCGCCCTGACGCGGCGGTGGATCACCGTCGTTCTCACGGTGATCGCCCTCGGGGTGGGCATCTGGACGCAGGCGCCGCTGCTGCGTGGTGTCGCCGATCCCGGCGGGGATCGGATCACGGTGGTGCAGGCCAACATCAAACTCGGCGCAGGTGACGTCGACGCGGTCGTCGCGCGCGTGCGCTCGAGTGGTGCGCACCTGCTGACCATCGAGGAGATGACACCCGCGGCGCTCGACCGACTGCGTCGAACCGACCTGCGGTCGATGCTCCCGTACGAGTTCGCGGTCCCCGGGACCGGTGGGGTCGGGACCGGCATCTTCAGCCGCTACCCGCTGCGCAACACCGCACAGCTCACCGACTTCGGGCTGAACAATCTCCGTGCCGACGTCGATCTGCCCGGGGCGCCTGCCACGACGGTGTTCGCGGTGCACCCCATCCCGCCGTACCCCTACGACCCGGCGCGGTGGGTGCGCGAGATCAAGCTCCTGCGCGACACCCTGCACGCGTCACCCGCCGAGAACGTCATCGTCAGTGGCGACTTCAACGCCACCTGGGATCACGCCCAGTTCCGTGCGCTGCTGCGCAACGGATTCCGCGACGCCACCGAACAGGTCGGTGGCCGGTGGCATTTCACCTACCCGACCAATCACTGGTACGGCCCGCTGATCGGGATAGACCACGTACTGGCCCGCGGGTTGACCGCGGTGTCGCTGAACACCTTCGACGTACCCGGATCCGATCATCGGGCACTGGAGGTGTCCCTCACCGCACGGTGAGTCAGGTCGTCGGAGCCTGCGCGCGGGCCAGGGCGGCGACGGCGTGCGCGAGGATCTCGACCGACTCGGCGAGCAGCTTGTGTCCGCGATCCTCGTCGAGATGGGCCTTCGCGATCGCCGCGATACCGGCCGCTTCGTCTGCTCGCTCGGCTGCCTGCTCAAAGCTCATGGTGTGTCACCTTCGCGTTCGTCGTGGAGTGCCGTTCGCCCCGGTGGTCGTTGCCTCCGTGGTCCCTTCGGACTCTATCGGCCACCGTGCAGCACGGGGATCGATCAGGCAAGCCGAACCCGGCACCTGCTCAGAGGATCTGCGTGGCCGCGAACGCGGCGAGTATCGCCGCGGGGATCCGGCCGCGTTCGGCCACCCGATGACCGTTCTGTCGGGCCCAGACCCGGATCGTCATCGACGAACTCTCGGAGCGCTTCGAGAGATGACGTGCCTTCGTGAGCCGACGTGGGGGGACTTCTCGCGACCTGGCGAGCACCGTGGCGAACGACGTGGCCCCGCTCTCGATGGCGTCGAGATTGCCGGCGCTGGTCTCCAGCACGAACCGCTCGCCGCGCCATGTCCATTCGACGAACTGGATGTCGCTCGGGAGCAACGGCTCACCGTCGAGGTCGTCGGTGTACGAGATGGATATGACTGTCGACATGCGCGATCACTCAACCTTGGGTTGCCGTGGTCCGATGCTAGGCCGACGCGGGGGAGTCGCGTAACCGCCTCGGGAGGGGCAAAACAGATCACCCGCCCGGCCAGAGGCCGGACGGGTGATCGACATCGAGTGCGCCGCGGAGCGGATCAGCAGTCGTAGTACAGCGAGAACTCGTACGGGTGCGGACGGATCTGCACCGGCATGATCTCGTTCTCACGCTTGAGCGAGATCCAGGTCTCGATCAGGTCCTCGGTGAACACGCCACCTGCGGTGAGGTAGTCGTGGTCCTCCTCGAGCCGGTCGATGACCGCCGACAGCGAGGTGGGGGCCTGCGGGATGCCCTTGGCCTCCTCCGGCGGGAGCTCGTAGAGGTCCTTGTCGACGGGCTCGTGCGGCTCGATCTTGTTCTTGATGCCGTCGAGTCCGGCCATCATCATCGCGGCGAACGCGAGGTACGGGTTGCCCGAGCTGTCCGGGCAACGGAACTCCAGGCGCTTGGCCTTGGGGTTGTTACCGGTGATCGGGATACGCACGCACGCACTGCGGTTGCGCTGGCTGTAGACCAGGTTGATGGGGGCCTCGTAGCCGGGCACGAGCCGCTTGTAGGAGTTCACCGTGGGGTTGGTGAACGCGAGCAGCGACGGCGCGTGGTGCAGGATGCCGCCGATGTAGTGGCGCGCCAGATCCGACAGACCCGCGTAGCCGGCCTCGTCGTGGAACAGCGGCTTGCCGTCCTTCCACAGCGACTGGTGGGCGTGCATGCCCGAACCGTTGTCACCGAACAGGGGCTTGGGCATGAAGGTGACCGACTTGCCGTTCTGCCAGGCGGTGTTCTTGCAGATGTACTTGAACAGCATCACGTCGTCGGCGGCGTGCAACAGCGTGTTGAACTTGTAGTTGATCTCGGTCTGACCGCCGGTGCCGACCTCGTGGTGGCCGCGCTCGAGTTCGAAGCCCGAGTTGGTCAGGTTCGTCGAGATCTCGTCGCGCAGGTCCACGTAGTGGTCGTACGGGGCGACGGGGAAGTACCCGCCCTTCGGGCGGACCTTGTAACCCAGGTTGGGGGTGCCGTCGGGGTCGACGGGCGATCCGGAGTTCCACCAGCCCGAGGACGACTCGACCTCGTAGTGGGTCGAGTTGATCTCGGAGCTGAACGACACCGAGTCGAAGATGTAGAACTCGGCCTCGGCGCCGAAGAAGCACGTGTCGGCGACACCGGTGCTGGCGAGGTAGTCCTGCGCCTTGCGCGCGACGTTGCGCGGGTCGCGGCTGTAGGCCTCACGCGTGAACGGGTCGTGCACGAAGAAGCTGACGTTCATGGTCTTGGCCTTGCGGAACGGATCGATCCGCGCGGTCGCCGGGTCCGGCAGGAGCATCATGTCGGACTCGTCGATCGACTGGAAGCCACGCACCGACGAACCGTCGAACGCCAGGCCGTCCTCGAACACGCTCTCGTCGAAGGCAGACGCCGGGATGGAGAAGTGCTGCATCACCCCGGGCAGGTCGCAGAAGCGGATGTCGACGTACTCGACTCCCTCGCTCTTGATGCCTTCGAGAAGTTCTTCTTGTGTGCTGTACACCTGTCGGTGACTCCTTTGTGGTGAGAGATCGCTGCGCAGCGAGACACGATCGTGAACGGTGGTGTTGCGCACCCAATACACTAGCCGCCGCGGTCTGGCCGGATACGCACCTATAGTGGATTCATGGGTCGTACTACTGGTTCGTGGTTGTCAGGTCCGCAGGCCGGTCTCGATCCGGTCGACATCGGCGCCTACCGCGGTGAGCGCCTCGGTCTGGCCGAGTCCGGCCCCAACTCGCTGGCGTCGTCCTGGCAGCGCGTGCTGGGTCTGTTCGTCGACTGGGTGCTCTGTTACGGCGTATCGCTCTTGTTCGTCGATTTCCTGTCGCCGACGCTGTCCACCACCGTGCTCGCGGTGTGGTTCGTGGTCGGCGTGGTGACGGTGACGCTGTTCTCGTTCACGCCCGGACAGTTCATCGTCGGGATGCGGGTCGCCCGCATCGACGGCGGGGGATCGGTCGGCATCGTCCGCGCGGTGGCACGACAGCTGCTGATCGTGTTCATCGTCCCGCCGCTGCTCAACGACCCCGAGGGCCGTGGGATGCACGATCGTGCGACCGGAACGGCGCTCGTCCGTACCCGCTGAGGCGGATCCGGCGCGTCAGCGCCTCCGCATAGAGCGCTGGACGTTCTTCATCTTGGCGCCCGCGGGCATCGGACCCTTCGGCATGCCCGGGCCGGAGCGGCCGCCCAGCGCGGCAAGCCGGGACTCGAGTGCATCCATCCGCTTGCCGTTGATGTTCTTCGGCAGCTTGTTGAGGTGGCGCTCGAGCTTCTTCAGCGGCACCTGCCCCTCGTCGTTGCCGACGATCACGTCGTAGATCGGGGTGTCGCCGACGACGCGGGCGATCTTCTTCTTCTCCTGCGCGAGCAGGGTGCGCAGCCGCGACGCGGACCCCTCGCCGACGAGGATCACGCCCGGCTTGCCGATCACCCGGTGCACGGCGTCGAGGTGAGCGTTACCGGTCACCGCCTGCTTGACCCGCCACGAACCCCGCAGGTTGTCCAGCGCCCATCCCGCGGCTCCGGCCTGGCCCTCGGCCTTCGCGAACACACTCTTCTGCACGCGACGACCGAAGATCACGAACGCGACCAACAGTCCGAGGAGGATGCCCAACGGCAGCAGGAACACCAGCGCACCGGTCAGCAGGCCGATCAGCACCGCGACGGCGATGATGCCGACGAGCGAGCCGATCATCAGCGGCAGGAGCAGCTTGTCGTCCTTGCGCTGCATCTTGAACGCCTGCCACAGCTGCGTCCGGCGTTCGCGCGACGCCTTCTTCCGAGCGGCTTTCGCAGCCGCCTTCGCCTCTTTCGTCGCCTGTGCCTTCGCCATACGGATCAGGATACTGACCCGCGAACGCGGAGATCACGTGCCGTCCACCCGACGTGGGCGCGGTGAGGTGTCAGCGCGCGAGACGCGCGAGAACCGAGGTCGCCTCCTGGCTGGCCCCGGACTCGTTCGCGAGGTGCGCCATCGAGTCGGGGAGCTCCCGGCCGTGGGCCCGCAGTGCCTGCGCGTAGAGACGGCCCGCACGGTACGACGACCGCACCAGTGGACCGGCCATGACGCCGGCGAACCCGAGCTCCTCGGCGTACTTCGAGTGCTCGACGAACTCCTCCGGCTTCACCCAGCGGTCGACGGGGTGGTGCCGCGGCGACGGCCGCAGGTACTGGGTGATCGTGATGATGTCGCAGCCGGCGTTGTGCAGGTCGGCCAGCGCCTCGCTGATCTCCTCTGGCGTCTCACCCATGCCGAGGATGAGGTTGGACTTGGTGACCAGGCCCGCATCCCGCGCGGCGGTGATCACGTCGAGGCTGCGCTGGTAGCGGAACGCCGGTCGGATCCGCTTGAAGATGCGCGGCACCGTCTCGACGTTGTGCGCCAGCACCTCCGGCCGCGAGGAGAACACCTCGGCGAGCTGGTCGGGATCGTTGTTGAAGTCCGGGATCAACAGTTCGACGCCGGTGGTCGGGTTGAACCGCTTGATCTCGCGCACGGTCTCGGCGTAGAGCCACGCGCCGCCGTCGGGCAGATCGTCGCGGGCGACACCGGTGATGGTCGAGTACCGCAGCCCCATGGCCTGGACACTCTCGGCGACACGACGCGGCTCGTCACGATCGAGGTCGTCGGGCTTACCGGTGTCGATCTGGCAGAAATCGCAGCGACGCGTGCACTGTTCGCCACCGATCAGGAACGTCGCCTCGCGGTCTTCCCAGCACTCGTAGATGTTGGGGCAGCCCGCCTCCTCGCACACCGTGTGCAGACCCTCGCGCTTGACCAGGGCCTTGAGCTCGGTGAACTCCGGTCCCATCTTCGCCCGGGTACGGATCCACTCGGGCTTGCGCTCGATCGGGGTCTCGGCGTTGCGGACCTCGAGCCGGAGCAGCTTGCGGCCACTCGGCGCGGCGGGCGCGGCGGCCGACTCGACGCCGGCGGATGCGGGGCTCTCCTGATGCACAGTCACTGTGTCGATGCTACGCCGTGTGGTACCAGCGGGCGGGTGTCGGTGGAGCCCACCTGCAGACGCCCGTCGAGCGCGTCGATCACCGTCCGGGCCACATCCGCGCGGACCGAGTCCACGTCGACGACGCGACCGAGTTGCTCGGTGAGCGAGGTCACGCCCGCGTCGGGGATGCCGCACGGGATGATCGTGCCGAACGCCGACAGGTCCGGATTGCAGTTGAGCGCGAAACCGTGCAACGCAACACCTCTGGCGACGCGGATGCCGATGGCGCCCACCTTGCGGGCCGGTTGGTGTGTCGTCGGGTCCTCGGGAACCCATGCGCCGGAACGGCCGTCGATCCGCAGTGTGTGGACACCGAGGTCGGCGCACACGCCGATCATCGCCTCCTCGATGCGGCGGACGTAGTCGACCACGTCGAGGGGTTCGGCCAGCGCGACGATCGGGTAGCCGACGAGCTGGCCGGGACCGTGCCAGGTGATCTTGCCGCCGCGGTCGACGTCGACCACCGGGGTGCCGTCGGACGGACGGTCCTCCGGCGCGGTGCGTTTGCCCGCGGTGTAGACCGCCGGGTGTTCGAGCAACAACATCACGTCGTGATCGAGCACCCCGGACGCACGGTCGGCGGCCAGGCGGTGCTGCTCGTCGAAGGCGGTCGCGTAGTCGACGAGTCCGAGGTCACGGACCTCGACCTCGGACCGCGAACGCCGGGCACTCGACGACCGGTCAGGCATTCGCGTAGCCCAGCCCGGCGTCGATGGTGGGGTGTTCGAACTCGAAACCGTTGTCGGTGAGCACGTCCGGGACAGCCCGCTGGCCGCCCAGCAACATCTCCAGCGCCAGCTCGCCGGCCGCCGCCCGCAGCAGCAGGCGGGGCACGAACAGCTTGGCCGGTCGGTGCACCGCTCGACCGAACGCGGCGGTGAACTCGGTGTTGGTGACCGGTTGTGGCGCGGTCAGATTCACCGGGCCGCTGATCTCGTGGTCGAGGACGAAGCGCACCGCACGGACGTGGTCGACCAACGAGATCCACGACATGTACTGCTCGCCGTCACCCAGCTTGGCGCCCAGTCCCAGCTTGAACAGCGGGCGGAGCTTGCCGAGCAGACCTCCGGACGGCGACAGCACCGGCGCGGTACGGATCAGCGCCACACGTGCCGTGGTGGCCAGCGCCGCGGTCCGTTCCCAGTCCCGCGCCAGCTCGGCGAGGAAACCACTGCCCTCGGGGCTCTGTTCGGTCATCACCTGATGGGAGGTGAAACCGTAGATCCCCGTCGCACTGGAACTGACGAACACCGGTACTCCGGCCGCGGTGATCGCCTCGGCCAGCACCTGAGTCGGCACCATGCGACTGTCGCGCAGCTTCTGCTTGAACTCGCCCGACCACGGTCGGTTGCCGATGCCCACGCCGCACAGGTTGACCACCGCGTCGACACCGTCGAGCGCGTCGGGGGTCACCCCGAACGTCTCCGGCGACCAACCGATCTCGTCGGCCGACCGCGGCTCCCGTCGGACCAGCCGCAGCACCTCGTGGCCGTCGGATCGAAGGGACTCGACCAGGGCGGACCCGATCAGCCCCGACGATCCGGCGACGGCGACCCGCACTAGAGGCCCAGATCTGCCGAGAAGGCCGCTTCCTCGAGACGATGCTTGACCGTGGTCAGGAATCGTCCGGCGTCGGCGCCGTCGATGAGACGGTGATCGTAGGTCAGCGGCAGGAACGACATCGACCGCACGGCGATCGACTCCGACCCGTCCTCGGCGGTGATCACGGTCGGGCGCTTGACGATCGCGCCGGTACCCAGCATCGCCGCCTGCGGCGGGACGAGGATCGGGGTGTCGAACAGCGCACCCTGGCTCCCGATGTTGGTGATCGTGAACGTTCCGCCCGCGAGCTCGTCGGGCTTGAGCTTGTTCTCCCGTGCCCGCTTGGCGATGTCGGCGATCGCGCGCGCCAGCCCGGCGATCGAGAGGTCGTCGGCGTTGTGGATGACCGGCGACAGCAGACCCTGCTCGGTGTCGACGGCGATGCCGAGGTTCACCGAACCGTGGTAGGTGATCTCCTTGGCGGCCTCGTCGATGCTGGCGTTGACGTTCGGGTGCGCCTTGAGCGCCTCGACGGTGGCCTTGGCGATGATGGGCAGGTAGGTGAGGTTGACCCCCTCCGACGCCTTGAACGACGCCTTGGCCGACGCGCGCAGCGAGACCACGCGGGTCAGATCGACCTCGAACACCTGCGTCAGCTGAGCACTGGTCTGCAGGGACTCGCGGGTCTTCTTCGCCGTGATCAGGCGGATCCGGTTGACCTTCTGGGTCGTTCCGCGCAGCTCGGCGAGCTCGGGTCGGACGCCCTTGGGAGCCGACTTCGTCTCGGCCGGAGCCGACGCCGCGGGTGCCTGGGCCGGTTCGCTCTTCTCCTGCGCCGGGGCCTTGGCCGCCTCGGCCGCGGCGAGCACGTCCTGCTTGCGGATGCGCCCACCGACACCGGTGCCCTTCACCGAGTCCAGGTCGACGTTGTTCTCGCCGGCGAGCTTGCGCACCAGCGGGGTCACGTACGGCGTGGACGAGTTCGATGCGTCGGAATCGGAGTCCGACGACTTCTCGGCGGCAGGCTTGCGGGTCTCCTGCTCCTTCGGCTCCGGTGCGGGCTCGGCCTTCTTCTGTTCCTCCGGCTCCGAGATGCGCTCGCGCTTCTCCGGTTCCGGCTCGGGCTCGGGCTCCGGCTCGGCGACCTTCTCGGCCTCGGCCTGGGGCTCGGACTTCTCTTCCTCGTCCGGCTCCGGATCCGGCTCGGACTTCGACGTCGGCTTCGCGTCGGCGGATCCGATGACCGCGAGACGGCCACCGACCTCGACGACGTCGTCCTCCTCGGCCACGATCTCGAGCAGCGTGCCCGCGACGGGCGACGGGATCTCGGTGTCGACCTTGTCGGTGGAGACCTCGAGCAGCGGCTCGTCCTCGGCGACCTCGTCGCCGACGGCCTTGAGCCAGTTGGTCACGGTGCCCTCGGTGACGGACTCGCCCAGCTCGGGCATCGTCACGTCGGTGCCCTCGGCGGAACCGCTGTCGTCGGCGCCCGCGGTGGGCTTCTCGGCGGGCTCGTCGGCGTCGGCGGACGGCTCGGGTCCGTCGTCGTCGGAGTCGTCGGTGTCCTCGAGGTCGCTCGGCTCGGTGCCGCCGGCCTCGTCGTCGTCGGAACCGCTGTCATCGGAGTCCGACGAGCTGTCGTCGGACGACTCGGCGGATTCGCCCTCGTCACCGATCTCGCCGAGGTCGCCTCCGACCTCCACGACATCGTCTTCCTGGGCGATGATCTTGGTGAGAACACCGGACTTCGGTGAGGGGATCTCGGTGTCGACCTTGTCGGTCGACACTTCGAGCAACGGCTCGTCCTCCTCGACCGTGTCTCCCTCCTGCTTGAGCCACCGGGTAACGGTTCCCTCGGTGACACTTTCACCCAGAGCGGGCATTTGGACGGAGAACGCCATGTTCGTCGACTCCTCGACTCGAGATCCGATTGATGCGGTCGCGTGTCTGGTCGCCGCGGGTAGGGCGACCGGGCAGCTGTGGTGACGAGGTACGGCCACCGATGAGAAACCCTACCCGTAGCGACCCCGTGCGCGTCGGCGGTGTCGTCGGGGAGTTTCGGGCGTTTCCTCCGGTGATGGACACCGCTCAGCCGAGAGCGGCGATGTCCTCGATGACCCCGATCATCGTGCGGACCGGCACCCCCGTACCGCCCTTCGGGGTGTAGCCCCACGGGCCACCGGTGTTGAAGGCGGGCCCGGCGACGTCGATGTGCGCCCACGCCACCCCGTCGGTCACGAACTCGCGCAGGAAGATCCCGGCCGAGAGCATGCCGCCCCATCGGTGGTTGGTGACGTTGGCGAGGTCCGCGACCCGGGACTTGAGATCGGCGCCGAGCTCCTCGGGGAAGGGCATCGCCCAGCCGTTCTCGCCGACACGCCGCGAGATGTCGGCCACGCGGTCGCGGAAGTCGTCGGTGCCCATGACCCCGGGTGTCCGCGTCCCCAACGCCACCATCTGCGCACCGGTCAACGTCGCGGTGTCGATGAGGTAGTCCGGCGAATCCGCGCACGCGCGGACGATGGCGTCGGCCAGGATCAGCCGACCCTCGGCGTCGGTGTTGATCACCTCGACGGTGATGCCGCCGTACTGGGTGAGCACGTCGCCGGGCCGCTGTGCGGTCGACGACGGCATGTTCTCCGCCATCGGGACGGTCGCGGTGACATCCACCTCGACCCCGAGTTGCGCGGCGAGGACGACGGTGGCGACGACGGCGGCCGCGCCGCCCATGTCGGATGTCATGTTCTCCATCCCCGCGGCCGGTTTGATCGAGATGCCGCCGGTGTCGAAGGTGACGCCCTTGCCGACGAGCGCGACCTTCTTGGCGTTCTTGTTTTTGCTCGAGTAGCTGAGTCGGACGAGCCGCGGCAACCGGGAGCTGCCCTTGCCGACACCGACGATGCCGCCGTAGCCCTGCTCGATCAGGGCCTTGTCGTCGAGGATCTCGACGTCGAGACCGGCCTGCTTGCCGAGCGCCTCGGCGCGGGCGGCGAACTCCTCGGGGTAGAGGTGGCTCGGCGGGGTGTTGACGAAGTCGCGGGCGACGGCGACCGCGGAGGCGATCGCGCGCGAACGGTCCAGCTCGGCGGCGCCGTCGCGCGCCGACGGGGCGGTGAGCAGTGCGACCGCGCCCAGCGGGGCCTTGGTGGACTTGGTCTTCGCCGAGCGGAACTCCTCGAACCGGTACGCGCCGAGGTGGAAGCCCTCCGCCGCCGCACCGAGATCGACCGTCGACAATGTCGTCACGGCCGTACCGACTCCGGTCAGGGCCCGCGCGGCGACACCCGCGGCACGTCGCACCGAGTCCGGCTTCTCCAGCGCCGACGCGCCTCCGAGACCGACGGCCAGGACACTGGCCACACCCAGCGCCGTCGGTGCGACCACCCGCGTGACATCGCCCGCACCGGACGACGCGCCGACCGCCGCCAACGCCGCGGAGATCTCGGCGACGATTGCGTCGTCGATGAGTCCGTCGCCGACGACGGGCACCGGTGCCGCGTCGGTGCCGGCATCCTCGGACGCGGCCACCAGGCCGATCACGAGGACGTCGGCGGCCGCCTCGGAGACCGAGGTCGCGAGGGCCAGGTCGGGGCCGAGCTGTCGATCCGGGGTGGTGCTCATACGGTCTCTCTCCGATCGTCGGGAACGACACGAGCCTAGTGGCCCGGGCCGGGGGAGAGTCTGCGTGCGGCATCGGAACCGGTCGGCAGATAGGTTGTCTGCCATGAGCGCCGAAACCCTGCTGGGACCGATCAACGACACCCACGAGCGGATCGGTGCAAGCTTCGCCGATTTCGGCGGATGGTCCATGCCGGTGTCGTACTCGGGCACCGTCGCCGAACACACCGCGGTCCGTGAGCGCGTCGGTATCTTCGACGTCAGCCACCTGGGCAAGGCGTCGGTGACCGGTCCGGGCGCGGCGGAGTTCGTGAACCGCTGCCTGACCAACGATCTGGCGAAGATCGAGCCGGGCCGCGCGCAATACACGCTGTGCGCCACCGAGTCCGGGGGAGTCGTCGATGACCTCATCGCCTACTGGGTGTCCGACGACGAGGTGTTCCTGGTGCCCAACGCGGCGAACACCGCCGCGGTCGTCGCCGCGCTCGCCGCAGTGGCCCCACCGGAGATCAGCGTCGTCGACCGGCACCGCGACTACGGGGTGTTGGCCGTCCAGGGCCCCCTGTCGTCGGAGGTGCTCACCGCGGTGGGGCTGCCCACCGAGATGGGCTACATGTCCTACGTCGACGCCGATCTGACCATCGGTGGACGCGCCCGGCCGATCCGCGTGTGCCGCACCGGGTACACCGGTGAACGCGGGTTCGAACTGCTGCCGCTCTGGGACGACACGGCCGACGTCTTCGAGGTCGTGCTGGCCGCGGTGACCGAGGCCGGGGGGCTGCCCGCCGGGCTCGGCGCCCGCGACACCCTGCGCACCGAGATGGGCTACCCGCTGCACGGTCACGAACTGTCCACCGAGATCAGTCCGCTGCAGGCGCGGTGTGGCTGGGCCGTGGGATGGAAGAAGGCGGAGTTCTTCGGTCGATCGGCGCTCGTGGCCGAGAAGGAGGCCGGGCCGGCGCGCCGTCTGCGCGGTCTGCGTGCGATCGGGCGCGGGGTCCCGCGTGCCGACTGCGCGGTGCGCACCGCGGACGGGACCGTCGTGGGTCTGTGCACCTCGGGGACGTTCTCGCCGACCCTCAAGGAGGGCATCGCGCTGGCCCTGATCGACACCGCCCCCGGGCTCGCCGACGGCGACCACGTGATCGTCGACGTGCGAGGCCGTGACCTCGAATGTGAGTTGGTGGCACCGCCGTTCGTGCAGACGTCCACCAGCTGAGCGACGCCGGCACGACCACCGCCACCGAGGCGACAGGGGCGGGGCGCCCACGGGCTAGGATTGCCTGATGACCGTGGAGTTCACCCGGACCGAGCACCCGAACCCGGCGTCGCTATCGCGACGTTCCGAGATCCTGTCTGCGCCGGGCTTCGGCAACTACTTCACCGACCACATGGTGAGCATCGACTGGGATGCCGACCGCGGATGGCACGACGCCTCGGTGGTGCCGTACGGGCCCATCTCTCTCGACCCGTCGGCGATGGTCCTGCACTACGCCCAGGAGATCTTCGAGGGACTCAAGGCGTACCGGCAGGCCGACGGCACCATCGCGTCGTTCCGCCCCGACGCCAACGCCCGTCGCCTGAACAACTCCGCGCGGCGACTCGCGATGCCCGAACTGCCCGAGGACGTCTTCCTCGGATCGCTGCGGGCACTGCTCGCCGCGGACCACGAGTGGGTCCCGGCGGCCGGCGGCGAGGACTCGCTCTACGTGCGACCTTTCATGTTCGCCACCGAGGCCGCTCTCGGGGTGCGTCCGTCCAACAGCTACCGC
Source organism: Williamsia sp. (assembly GCF_016462415.1). Lineage (GTDB taxonomy): Bacteria > Actinomycetota > Actinomycetes > Mycobacteriales > Mycobacteriaceae > Williamsia_A. The sequence continues at coordinate 19,392 of NZ_JAEMTF010000039.1, forward strand.
TATCTCGTCATCGCCTCACCGGCGGGTGCGTACTTCCCGGGTGGCGTCAAGCCGGTCAGTGTCTGGTTGTCCTCGGAGTACGTCCGTGCCGCCCCCGGCGGGATCGGCGACGCCAAGACCGGCGGTAATTACGCCGCGTCGTTGCTCGCCCAGGCGCAGGCCGCCGAGCACGGCTGCGAACAGGTCGTGTGGCTCGACGCCGTCGAGCGCCGCTTCATCGAGGAGATGGGCGGGATGAACCTGTTCTTCGTCCTCGGTTCCGGGGCCGACGCGCGGTTGGTCACCCCGGAGTTGTCCGGGTCGTTGCTGCCCGGCGTCACCCGTGACTCGCTGCTGGCCCTGTCGGTCGACGCGGGTATCGCCGTCGAGGAGCGCAAGGTGAGCAGTGAAGAGCTGCGCAAGGGCGTCGCCTCGGGCGACATCACCGAGGTCTTCGCCTGCGGCACCGCCGCGGTGATCACCCCGGTCGGCCGGGTCAAGGGTGACTCGGACGACTATCAGATCGGCGACGGAACGCCCGGCGAGGTGACCACCGCGCTCCGCGACACACTCACCGGCATCCAGCGCGGCACGTTCGCCGACACCCACGGCTGGATGACCGAGCTCCACCGGCCCTGACCGGAGTCAGATCAGGAAACCGACCACCGCGACGGTCGTGCCGAGTTCGAGCACGGCCCCGAGGACGTCACCGTTGATGCCACCGAAGCGGCGCGCGCAGTGCGCCGACACCACCCAGGCGCCGGCCGTGATCACACCGACGACGATGAGCCCGCGCCACCAGACGTCGATGTCGACGAGGGCCGCGCCGATGAGTGCGAGGACCGTCCAGACGACGATGGACCATCGTTGACTGTCCGCCACCAGCGCACCGAAACCGTTTGCCGCGGCGGATAATCCGCGTCGGCACGCGGTCAGTACGGCGACGCGGCCGAGTGCCACCGCGACCACGATGGACCACCATTCGTGTGAGTCGGCCAGCGTGCCGACCCCGGCGGCCTGCACCAGCAACACCACCAGCAGGGCGGCTGCCCCGAACGGTCCGACGCCGCCGCTGTGCATCACCTCGCGCGCCCGTTCGGGCGGTCCGTAACAGCCCAACCCGTCGACCGTGTCGGCCAGACCGTCGATGTGCATCCCACGCGTCAGCAACCCCAGCGCCGCGACGACCAGCGCGCCGACGACGATCGACGGCAGCTGCGACAGCGACAACACCGCGGCGAGGCCGGCCGCGACCCCACCGAGCAGGATGCCGACCACCGGGGTCGCCGCGATCGCCCGCGCCGCGGCGGGCCGGTCGATCTCGACACGTGGTTGCGGTATCGGTAGGACGGTCAGCCACGACACGGCCAGATGAGTGCCGTGAACCGAGCGCGTCAGCGACACCGCGCGTCAGACGGGGGCGGGCGCCGCGGCATCGGCGTCGGAGACGCCGGCGTCTGCGAACGTCGCCATCGAGGCGAGGGTCGCGACCGCCGCCTGCACGATCGGCAACGCCGTCACCGCGCCGCTGCCCTCACCGAGCCGCATCGAGAACTCCAGGACCGGCTCGAGCCCCAACTGCCGCAACGCGATCGAGTGCGCGGGCTCGTCGGAACGATGCCCGGCCAGCCACCACTGGGCGGCGCCGGGCGCGAGATCCTCGGCGACCAACGCGGCCGCGGTCACCACCACCCCGTCGAGGATGACGGGGGTGCGTCGCAGTGCCGCCTGGGCGAGGAAACCCGCCATGGCGGCGATATCGGCCCCGGCGATCGCTGCGAGCAGTGCGATGGGGGAGCGCGAGACGGCGCGACCGCGACGCATCCCGTCACGGATCGCAGCGGTCTTACGGATCCACCCGTCGTCGTCGACGCCGGTACCCCGTCCGACCACGACGACCGGCTCGGTGTCGGTGAGCACGCCGATCAGCGCCGCCGCCGGCGTCGTGTTGCCGATCCCCAGGTCGCCGGCGATGAGGAGGTCGACGCCCGAGTCGACGAGTTCGTCGGCGATCGCGCGTCCGTTGGCTACCGCGGCGTTGGCCTCGGCTGCGGTGAGCGAGTCGGTGGTGCGCAGGTCCTGCGATCCGCGGCGGACCTTGAACCGACTCAGCGACGGGTCGAGGTCGGCGTCGACGGAGATGTCCTCGACACGGACCGTGGCGCCCGCGCGGTCGGCCAACACGTTGATCGCGGCGCCGCCCGCGCTGATGTTGGCCACCATCTGGGCGGTGACCTCGGGTGGGTAGGCCGAGACCCCCGCATGGGCGACGCCGTGGTCGCCGGCGAAGACGACGACGGTCGGGGTCCGGAAGGGTGCCGGGGGGCACGCGCCCTGACACGACGCCGCCCAGTTCGCGATCTCCTCGAGCCGACCGAGCGACCCGGCCGGCTTGGTCAGTTGCAGCTGACGGGCTTCCGCCTGTGCGGCGATGTGCCGCGACGGCGACTCGATCACGTCGAATTCGTCTGCGGCGCTGTGATGGTCGCCGACGGTGGCCGGGACCGACGCGACGGTGTCGGAGGAGGCTTCCGGTACGGTGTCGCGCTCGGTCGGCGCCTCGGCAGCGACGGATGCAGCCGCGACAGCGGCAGCGGTCGGTGCGGAGGTGATCTGCGTGTGGGTGTCGGCCGTCGCCGCCGATGGGGTCGCGGTCGCCGTGGCGACGGTGTCGCTGTCGGCGAGGTCGATGGGTCGTCCCGCGACCACCAGCACCACGCGGTCACAGGCCGCGGCGACGGCGGCATTGACACTGCCGAGTTCCTGCTGGAAGCGGCGACCCGACGGTGTCGGGGCCACCAGTGACAACCCGACCTCGGGGCTCACCAGCACCAGATCACCCTCGAACGCGTCGATGGCGGCGCAGAGTTCGGTCGTCCGCGCGCTCAGGTCGACGGCCGGGTCATCCCAGCCGCCGACACTGTCGAGGTAGGACGACACCCAGTTGCCCAGGTCGTCGATCAGCGACGGCGTGGTGGCGTCGGCGCGCAGCGCTTCGGCGAGGTCACCGGTCTCGACGGTGGTCCAGGTGTCGGGTCGGCGTCGGCGGTGCCGGTCGATCCGTGCACTCCACTCGGGATCGCCGGTGGCGGGGGTCACGGCGGTCGCGAGGTAGCGGACCGACTCCGCGCCGTCCGCCGCCGCGATCACGTCCTCCGCATACGCCGACTTCCCTGAGTGAATACCACCCAGTATCAACGTCCGCATGTGGCTCAGACCGCGTCGCCGGGCTTGACCTGGGGACGGGGGGCACGCATGAAACGCATCTGCATCGATCGGCTGAAGGAATACCAACCCAGCTTGAAGCCGCCGTCGGGGGTGTCCGGGAAGCGTTCGCGCACACGGTTGTTGACGATCCGACCGAGGATCACGCCGTCGATGATCAGGAACACCGCGAAGATAAGCATCAGCAGCGTCGCGTAGACGGCGATGGCGGGCAGGAACATGATCACGATGAGCAGCACGGCGAACGGCATGAACAGGCCGGCGAAGTTGCGGCGGGAGTCGACGATCTCGCGGGCGAACTTGCGCACCGGGCCCTTGTCGCGGGGCATCAGGTACTTCTCGTCGCCGTCCATCATCTTCTGGCGCTGTTCGGCGCGCGCGGAGCGGCGACTGTCGGACTGCTGCTTGCGCTCGTCTCGGCTGAGCTTGGCCCCGCCGAGTTCCTTCTTGCGGGCGCGGGCCTCGGCGCGCGTCTGAGGCGCAGGGGCGACAGGTCCGCGACGACGCCCCTCGGCGTCACGCCGTCGAGGTGTCGGTCGACCCTTGCCCTCGGTCTGCTTGCGTGTGGTGACGGTGGAGGCCGCGCTCTGACCTGCCCCGTCGTCCGCGCTCGCGGTGTCGCCGGCAGCACTCGCCGACGTCTCGTCCTTCTTCCAGGGCAGCTTCACCAGACCAGGATATTTGATCGCGCCCCGGGCGTCGGCATCGGCGGCAGATCGGGACCGCTTCGCGTGATCTGCCGATCGGCCGCGGGCGCCCTATGCTCACGCCATGCGGGCCCTGATCGCTCCGGATTCCTTCGGTGACACCCTCACGGCGGTGCAGGCCGCCGACGCCATCGCGACGGGGTGGTCACGTGCCCGACCCGATGACCAGCTGGTGTGCGCGCCGCTCTCGGACGGCGGCCCCGGTTTCGTCGACGTGCTGGCGGCCCGCTTCGGCCGGCTGATCACCACGACCGTCCCCGGACCGCTCGGCGACCCGGTCGACGCGCAGTGGCTCATCGACGACACCGGCGACACCGTCACGGCCTACATCGAGTGCGCCCAGGCGTGTGGCCTCCACCTCGTGGGCTCGCGTTCACCGAGCGCCGCGTTCGCCGCCTCGACCCGGGGCGTCGGCGATCTGGTCTCCGCCGCCGCGGCCGCAGGCGCGCAGCGGATCGTCGTCGGCCTCGGGGGATCGGCGAGCACCGACGGCGGCTCCGGGTTGATCGCCGCACTCGCGGGTCCCGCCCCGTCCGATCCGCGGACGGCAGCAGATCGTCTCGCCGGAATGGATCTCGTGGCGGCGTCCGATGTCGACAACCCGATGCTGGGTCCGAAGGGTGCGGCCGCGGTGTTCGGGCCGCAGAAGGGCGCAGACCCGGCCATGGTGGCCGCTCTTGAGGACCGTCTGGCGGCATGGAACGCCACCTTGACCGCGCTCGCGGGCTGCGACATCGCCGAGGAGCCCGGCGCAGGCGCGGCCGGTGGGCTGGGAGCCGCGCTCATCGCGCTCGGCGCCCGACGGGTGTCGGGGGCCACGGTGATCGCCACCGCGATCGGACTCGACGAACTCGTCGCCGACGCCGACCTGCTGATCACCGGTGAGGGCAAGTTCGACCACCAGACGCTGCAGGGCAAAGTCGTCTCCGCGGTGGCGACGGCCGCCGCCCGCCGCGACCTGCCGACCGTGGTGTTCGCGGGCCAGGTGGTCCTGACCGGTGCCGAGCTGGCCTCGGCCGGGATCGCGCAGGCCCACGCGATCGTCGACATCGCCGAGTCGACACAGCACGCCATGGACGATGCGGGGCCGTTGTTGACCCGCCTCGCCGAGCAGGCCGGACTCGCCTGGAGGCGGGAATAGGACTCATGGGGGTACCGTTGTCGATGAGAAGCACGACGACGTACGGATGTCGAGACACTCCGTCATCCACAGTCTGCAGACCGAGGAGATCCCGCAATGACCGTTGAGAACCAGGTTGAGCACGCGCACACCGCCACCGAGCCCGCTACCGGCGGCATCGTTCTGACCGATGCGGCCGCATCGAAGGCCAAGGCCCTGCTCGACCAGGAGGGTCGTGACGACCTGTCCCTGCGTATCGCCGTCCAGCCCGGTGGCTGTGCCGGTCTGCGTTACCAGCTCTTCTTCGACGACCGCAGCCTCGACGGCGACGTCGTGTCCGACTTCGGCGGCGTGAAGCTCGCGGTCGATCGCATGAGCTCGCCGTACGTCCAGGGCGCGCAGATCGACTTCGTCGACACGATCGAGAAGCAGGGCTTCACGATCGACAACCCGAACGCGACCGGCAGCTGCGCCTGCGGAGACTCGTTCAACTGATCTACCGGTAGTCGGCCCGTGGCGGCCGACCTGCACCACCGCCTGTGGCCCACCTCGGAAGCGAGGTGGGCCACAGTCGTGAAGTAGCGTTGAGCGCGGATTGGCGTGACCGGGGGGCTTGACGCCCGTGGCCGCGCGAGGAATGTACCCAGACGAAAGGGTTTGACTGCCGTGGCAATCGCCATTTGCGGATCGATCGCGACCGACCACCTGATGCGGTTCAAGGGCAAGTTCTCCGAGCAGCTGCTCGCCGAACACCTCAACCACATCTCCTTGAGCTTCCTCGTCGAGGAACTCGTCATCCGGCGCGGCGGCGTCGCGGCGAACATCTCCTACGGGATGGGCGTCCTGGGCGCATCGCCGCTTCTCGTCGGCGCCGTGGGCACCGACTTCGACGAGTACCGCACGTGGCTCGAGAGCAACGGCGTCGACTGCAGTGGCGTCCGGGTGTCGCGCACCGCACACTCCGCCCGCTTCATGTGCACCACCGACGACGACATGGCGCAGCTCGCCAGCTTCTACGTCGGTGCGATGGCCGAGGCGCGACAGATCTCCCTCTCGGACCTGTCCGACGAGGTGGGTCAGCCCGAGCTCGTCCTGATCGGCGCCGACGATCCCGAGGCGATGGTTCGCCACAGCCAGGCCTGCCGCGATCTCGGCGTCCCCTTCGCCGCCGACCCGTCACAGCAGCTCGCGCTGCTCGACGGCGAGCAGATCCGCACCCTCATCGAGGGCGCGAAGTACCTGTTCACCAACGAGTACGAGTGGGGCCTGCTGCAGCAGAAGACCGGACTGACGGCCGAGGAGGTCGCCGCGAAGGTCGAACTGCGCGTCACCACCCTGGGTGCGGGCGGCGCCGAGATCATCGACCGTGACGGCAACCGCGTGCACGTGCCCGTGGTGCCGGAGACCAAGAAGGTCGACCCCACCGGTGTCGGTGACGGCTTCCGGGCGGGCTTCCTGGTCGGCAACGCCGCCGGTCTGAGCCACGAGCGCAGTGCGCAGTTGGGTTCGTTGGTCGCCGTTCTCGTCCTCGAGACCGTCGCCCCGCAGGACTGGACCTGGGACCGGGAGTCCGCGCTCGCGCGCATCTCCGATGCCTACGGTGCCGACGCCGCCGCCGAGATCGGTGCTGTCGTCGCCTGATCTCCTCTGCAGACCACGAAAAAGCCGGCCGATGTGGAAGCATCGGCCGGCTTTTTCGTCTCGGAGCTACAGCTTGACGGGGTAGGTGTGGTCGGAGATGTCGGGCACCAACGTCTTCTCGACGAAGATGGCGTGCCACACCATGAACACGAGGATCGTCCAGAGCCGCCGACTGTTGTCGACCGTGCCCGCCCGGTGCTCGTCGAGCATGTTGAACACCGCCGCCCGGTTGAAGATGTGATCGGTCTGCGACGCCGTCACGGTCTCGCGCGCCCAGTCGTACAGCTCGGTCCCGGCGAGCCAATGCCGCAGCGGCACCGGGAAACCCAGCTTCTTGCGGTGCAGCACATGCGCCGGGACGATCTGCTCGAGCGCCTTGCGCAGCGCGTACTTGGTGGTCCCGTGCGAGATCTTCTGGTCGGTGGGTAGCCGGCGCGCGACCTCGAACACCTCGGGATCGAGGAACGGAACGCGCAGTTCCAGCGAGTTGGCCATGGTGATCTTGTCGGCCTTGACGAGGATGTCGCCCCGCAGCCACGTGAACAGGTCGATGTGCTGCATCCGCGCGACGGGATCCCAGCCGCGCGTGGTCGCGTAGATGTCGGCGGTGACATCGGTGTGCGTCCACTCCGGCCGGTAGCTGCGCAGCACCGACCGCAGACGTGCGTCGTCGAAGCTGCGTGCGTTGCCGTAGTACCGCTCCTCGAGCGGCATCGACCCTCGGTGCAGGAGGCTCTTGCCGCGCGTTCCCTCCGGGATGCGTTCAGACAATCGGCCTGCGGCGGACCGCAGTCCGGCGGGGAGTCGCTCGAACGGTCGCAGCGACAGCGGCTCCTTGTAGATCGTGTAGCCGCCGAACAGCTCGTCGGCGCCCTCGCCGGACAGCACGACCTTGACGTGCTTCCGTGCCTCCTTGGCCACGAAGTACAGCGGTACCAGGGCCGGATCGGCGACGGGATCGTCGAGGTACCAGACGATCTCGGGGATCGAGGCGGCGAACTCGGCCGGTCCGACGACCTTGACGACGTGGCGCGCACCGATGGCCGCGGCGGACTCGGCCGCGACGTCGACCTCGGAATACCCCTGCCGCTCGAATCCGGTGGTGAACGTGATCAGGTCGGGGTTGTGCCGGATGGCCAGCGCCGCGATGGCCGTGGAGTCGATGCCGCCGGACAGGAACGATCCGACGGTGACGTCGGCGCGCATGTGCTTGGCCACCGAATCCGAGAGTGCCTCGGCGATCTCGTCATAGCGGGCCTGCTCACCACCGACCGCGAAGGGCCTGCTCTCGAACTGCGGGGTGAAGTACCGGTGGGTCTGCGGACGTGACCCGGGCGTCAGGGTGGCGTGCGTACCGGACTCGAGCCGGGTGATGTCGGTGTGCAGCGTCTCGGGCTCGGGGACGTACTGCAGGACCGTGTAGTGCTCGATGGCGCGGTCGTCGAGACGCTCGCCGAGGCCGACGCGACCGAGCAGCTCCAGCAGGCTCTTCTTCTCGCTGCCGAACACGGTGCCGCGCGGGCCGGTGGCGATGAACAGCGGCTTGATGCCGAAGGGGTCGCGGGCCAGGAAGAGACTGCGCTTCTCGGTGTCCCAGATCGCGAAGGCGAACATGCCGCGCAGACGTGCGACCGAATCGGCGCCCCAGTAGTGGAACGCCGCCACGATGGCCTCGCCGTCGCCCTCGGTGCGGAAGACCGCGCCCTCGTCGGCGGTGAGCTGGGCGCGCAGCTCGAGGTAGTTGTAGATCTCGCCGTTGAACACCATGGCGTAGCGGTCGGGCGACTCCGGGGGACCCCAGCGCAACGGCTGGTGGGAGTGCTCGATGTCGATGAACGCCAAGCGGTTGAACCCGAACGCGACGTCGGCGTCGCTCCAGGTGCCGCCCGGCTCGTCCGGACCCCGGTGGCGCATGCAATGCGACGCGGCGGCGACCAGCTCACGGGCAGAGGCAGCCGATGAATCACTTGTCAGCAGGCCCAGCAGACCACACACGCGTTTTGCCTCGATTCGACCACCGAGCCAGGGGTGATCCGACGGCACCGGACGTGGCCGCCGGACGGCTCGGACGTCGTCGAGTATGCCGCACCGCGGGCCCGTCCCGGTGTCGGCGCGGGTGAGCTCGCGCGTGTGCAAACCCCGATCACGAAACTCCGACCGACTTGGTCTACGCTGCGTAGTACTGGGCTGTGCGCTTGGAGTAGGGGCTTTTCCCGACTCGGCGGCAGCGCTGGGAACTGCGTGAAATGACAGGCGGGAAGGCGTGACAGTGACACACGGTGGACGGCCCCGAGCAGCGACGTCCGGCAGCAGCCGGAGACGACTGAAGAGGGTCTCGGCACTGCTCGTTCTCGGGCTCGGTGCGCTCCTGATGTCGGGGTGCAGCGCCTCGGAGGCAATGCGTTTCGGCTGGCCCGAGGGCGTCACGCCCGAGGCCGAGGACATGCGGCATCTGTGGACGTGGTCGGTGATCGCGGCTCTGCTGATGGGCGTGATCGTCTGGGCCCTGACGTTCTGGACCATCTCGTTCCACCGCCGCAAGGGCACCGGCAAGCTCAGCCAGGAGGACGAGTTCCCCCGCCAGACGGCCTACAACGTGCCGCTGGAGCTGACCTACACGGCGATCCCGTTCGTGATCATCGCGGTGCTGTTCTACTTCACGATCATCGTGCAGAACAGCGTCGAGACGAAGAAGGCCGATCCGGCCGTCGTGGTGGATGTCACCGCATTCCAGTGGAACTGGAAGTTCGGTTACCGCACCGTCGACATGTCCGACGGCTCCAAGTACGACGGTTTCGAGCGCAACGGCAGCCCGTACGAGATCCAGCGCGCCGAGCTCAACGAAGAGGGCGAAGAGAAGCCGTTGCCGGCCAACGGTCGTGACGACGACATCCGCAACTACCTCAAGTTCGACCGCATCGAGACCGTCGGCACGTCCGACGAGATCCCGGTCCTGGTCCTACCGGTCGGTGAGCGCATCGAGTTCGAGCAGGCGTCGGCCGACGTCATCCACTCGTTCTGGGTGCCCGAGTTCCTGTTCAAGCGCGACGTCATGCCGTTCCCGAAGCAGAACCACACCGACAACCGGTGGCAGGTCAGCTCGATCGACAAGACCGGTGCCTTCGTCGGGCGATGTGCGGAGATGTGTGGCACGTACCACTCGATGATGAACTTCGAGGTGCGGGCGGTGAGCAAGGAGAAGTTCAACTCCTACATCACCTACCGGGCGTCGAACCCGAACGCGACGAACGCGCAGGCGCTGCAGAGCATCTGTGAGACGCCCGTCTCGGTGACGACACATCCGTTCGACACCCGTCGCAGCACGGACGGGTCCAACGGCCCGACGAGCAACGGTGACACCAGCAACACCTCATTGCCCGGCTGCACGGTAGGAGCCCTCCAGTGAAGATCGAAGCCCGACTCTTCGAGATCCTGACGATCTTCTTCTTCGGCGCGGCGATCCTGTACGGCGTCTGCACCGGACTGTCGAGCAAGAACGTGGAGTGGGTCGGTCTGACCGGCATCGTGATGACCGGCGGTTTGACGCTGATCATCGGCACGTACTTCCGGTTCGTCGCACGCCGCGTCGACATCCGCCCCGAGGACTACGAGGAGGCGGAGATCGAGGACGGCGCAGGCGAGCTCGGCTTCTTCAGCCCCGGCAGCTGGTGGCCCATCCTGATCGCCGGAGGCGCCGCGATTCTCGCCGTCGCCATGGCGATGAGCCAGTTCTGGCTGGTGGCCGTGGGTGCGGTGGCCATCGTCTCGGCCGTCGGTGGTCTCGTGTTCGAATACCACGTGGGCGCGGAGAAGCACTGACACCACACATTTCTCGATCCACACGATGACAAGGGCAGGTGCGCGAGCACCTGCCCTTTCTCGTGTCCACACCGCGGACCTCGGGATCCCGCAGCGCGCCGAGATCCGCGCGATGCTGACGGCTGCGTTCGACCAGGACTTCACCGATGACGACTGGGACCACGCTCTCGGGGGCCTGCACGTCATCTGCCGCCTCCCCGACGCCGTCGTCGGGCACGCGGCCGTTGTCCAGCGACAGCTCCACGTGGGCCCTCGTGTGCACCGTGTCGGCTACGTGGAGGCCGTGGCGGTGTCCGCGGATGCGCAGCGACAGGGAATCGGTGGCCTGCTGATGGCCTCGGTCGAGGAGGTCATCGCAGGGGCGTACGACTTCGGTGCACTGGCGGCCAGCTCGGCCGGTCTGCCGCTCTACCGCGGACGTGGTTGGCAGACCTGGAACGGGCCACTGTTCGTCGCGGGACCCGACAGGTCGACCGCGACGCCCGATGACGCCGGGGCGGTGATGGTCTTCGGTCCCGCCGTCGAGTCGGGCAGCGTCGATCTCAGGGCGTCTATGACGGCGGATGCACGCCGCGGCGACCCCTGGTGAGTCCGTAACCGCCCACTCGTCGTCCGTAGCCGCCCACTCGGTGTCCGTAACCGCCCACTCGACGGTGGGAATGGTGACGGTGGGGGAGGGGAGGAGCCGACACAGAACGGCCGGCGAACCCGTGTGGGTTCGCCGGCCGTTGTGTTCGAGCCGAGTGGCGATGGCTACTCGAGCATCTTGCCGCCCTTTGCCTGGAGATTCGAGATGGCCTCGTGCTCCTGGGCGTGCGCCTCGCGCTCGAGCTCCACGTTGCGCTTCTGCTCCTCCGGCGGATCGGCGATCATGAGCGACCCGGTGCCGGGCGAACCGGCCGATCCCAGCTTGTTCATGCGCTTGGGGAGCGCCGCGCCCTGGTACGGGAGCGGGATCGGGTGTCCGTGATCGTCGACGGGGCCGAGCGGCTGGTGGACCTCGACGTACTCGCCCTGGGGGAGACGCTTCATGATGCCGGTCTCGATGCCGTGCTCGAGGACCGCGCGGTCACTGCGCTGCAATGCGAGTGCCCAGCGGTAGGCGATGAAGTACGCCAGCGGCGGCAGGATGATCAGACCGATGCGACCCATCCACGTCGTCGCGTTGAGCGAGATGTGGAACTTCAGCGCGATGATGTCGTTCATGCACGACAGCGTGAGCACGATGTAGAAGGCGAAGGCCATCGCGCCGATCGCGGTACGGACCGGGACGTCACGCGGACGCTGCAGCAGGTTGTGATGCGCGTCGTCGCCGGTGAGCCGCTTCTCGATCCACGGGTAGGCGATCATCGCGGTGATGATCACACCGATGATGGCGACGACCCAGAAGATCGCGGGGATCGTGTACGAGTTGCCGAAGTAGATCTCCCACGCCGGCATCAGTCGGGCCAGACCGTCGGTCCACATCATGTAGATGTCGGGCTGGGAACCGGCCGAGACGTGTGCGGGGTTGTACGGACCGAGCACCCAGATCGGGTTGATCTGGAACACGCCGGACATGATCGCGAGGATGCCGAACGTGACGGCGAAGAACGCGCCGGACTTGACCGCGAAGACCGGGAGGATGCGGACACCCACGACGTTCTTCTCGGTGCGGCCGGGGCCGGGGAACTGGGTGTGCTTCTGGTACCAGACCAGCGCCAGGTGGGCGCCGATCAGCGCGAGGATGATCCCGGGGAACAGCAGCACGTGCAGGATGTAGAGCCGCGGGATGATGATCTCGCCGGGGAAGTCGCCACCGAACAGGGCCCAGTGGACCCAGGTGCCGACCACCGGGATACCCATGACGATGCCCGACATCGCGGCGCGCACGCCGGTACCGGAGAGCAGGTCGTCGGGCAGCGAGTAACCGAAGAAGCCCTCGAACATCGCCAGCAGCAGGAGCAGGCAGCCGATGACCCAGTTGGCCTCACGCGGTCGACGGAACGCGCCGGTGAAGAAGATGCGCGCCATGTGCACGATGATCGACGCGGCGAACAGCAGCGCCGCCCAGTGGTGGATCTGACGGACGAACAGACCGCCGCGGACGTCGAACGAGATGTCGAGCGCGGTCGCGTAGGCCTTGCTCATCTCCACGCCGTTGAGCGGCTGGTACGAGCCCTGGTAGGTGACCTCGGCCATCGACGGATCGAAGAACAGGGTGAGGTAGACACCCGAGATCAGCAGGATGACGAAGCTGTAGAGAGCGATCTCACCGAGCAGGAACGACCAGTGCGTCGGGAAGACCTTGTTGATCTGGCGTCGCATGCCTGCGGCCAGGTGATAGCGGGAGTCGACTCCCTCTGCTTGGACCGCTGCGCGATCCGCGATAGCACTCATGGCTTGTCCTTACCTTGGCCGCGCTCCCAGAAAGCGGGGCCGACGGGCTCGATGTAGTCACCTGCTGCAACCATGTATCCCTGATTGTTCACCGTAATCGGCAACTGCGCCAGTGCGCGTGCCGCCGGTCCGAAGATCGGCTTGCCGTACTCCAGGGCGTTGAACTGGCTCTGGTGGCACGGGCAGAGAATCCGGTTCGTCTGCTGCTCGTAGAGCGAGGTCGGGCACCCGAGGTGCGAGCACACCTTCGTGTACGCGAAGTAGTCGCCGTAGTTGAAGCTCTCCTGGCCCTTGCGCTTGATCACCTTGGCGGTGTCGGTCGGGCGCAGGCGGATCAACATGACCGGGTTACGGACCAGCCGCAGACCGGCGTGCAGCTTCTCCCGCGACTCCTCGGTCTCTCCGAAGCCGTCGGAGAGGCGCCACGGGAAGACCGTCTCCATCGCGCCGGCGTCGAGATCCTCGGGCCGGACCAGGACGACCTGGCTCGGGTCGCCGGTGTCGCGGCGGATGAAGACCGTCTCGTTGGGCGACTTGGGGTCGTTGTAGATCGGGGACCAACCGGTGTGCCACAGGACGGAGTCCTTGCCCTGGGCCCACGGGTTCTTGATGATGCCGCCGAGCAGCGCGACCACACCGGTGAGGGCGAAGGCGCCGACACCGAAGGCGGCCGAGCCGATGATCAGCTTGCGCCGCGCGATGGTCGACGTGGCGCCCGCGTTGTTCAGCAGGGCCACGGTGGTGGCCTTGTCGAGGTCGTTGGAGCCGCCGTCGTGGCGATCCTGGACCGAGATCTCCTCGGGGATGAACTTCTTCGTGAACTGCACCAGGCCGATGCCGACCGCGAGGATCGATCCACCGAAGGTGATGCCGAGCAGCGGCGTGTTCAGGGTGTAGAGGAAGTAGTTCTTGCCGTCCGGGAGGACGAACTCCCAGTGGTTGAAGAGGAAGATCACGAAGCATGCGACGGCCAGGATGCCCGCGAGGGCGAACCAGAACGCAACCGACCGCTCGGCGCGCTTCTCGGCCTTCGTGCCGGCCTCGGCGAACCGGTCGCGACGGTAGATGATCTCGACGCCGTCGAGATTCGTACCGAGCTTGACCAGGTCGTCGTTGCTCATCTTGTCGAGCTCGTCACGGGTGTACGACGGCGGGTTGTGAGTCCCCTCGGCCTTCTCGGGGGTCATCTTCTCATCATCGTCGGAACCCGACGGCTTCTGCGCGTCAGTCATGATCGCGATCCAATCCACATCGCTGCGGCGACAACCGCAATGACACCGACAACCCACATGGCCATGCCCTCGGACACCGGTCCGAAGCCGCCGAGCGCGTAGCCGCCCTGGGGCTTGGTCTCACTGGCGTACTTGACGTAGCCGATGATGTCCTTCTTCTCGTTCTCGGTCAGCTGCCGATCCGAGAACTTGGGCATGTTCTGCGGGCCGGTGAGCATGGCCGTGTAGATCTGCTGCTCGTTGGCCGGGTCCAGGGTGGGCGCGTACTTGCCGGAGGACAGCGCTCCGCCACGACCGGTGAAGTTGTGGCACGAGGCGCAGTTCAGACGGAACAGCTCGCTGCCGCGTCCGATGTCGGATCCACGGAGCTCACCCTGTGCCTTGACCGGGTAGCCGTCCTCCATCTTCACGGTGCCGTCGGTGTTGTGTTCGTAGACCACCGAGGGGCCGCCGCCGACGGACTGCACGTAGGCGCCGAGCTGGTCGGTCTGCGCCTCGGTGAACTTCGGAGGCTTACGGGCGGCCTGGGCCTCACCGCGGACGGCGGGCATGCGGCCCGACGAGACCTGGAAGTACACCGATGCGTCGCCGACGCCGACCAGCGACGGGCCACGATCCTGGACGCCGTCGAGGTTGCGCCCGTGGCAGGTGATGCACGAGGTCTCGTAGAGCTTCTTGCCGTCCTGGATCAGGGCGGCGTTGGTCTGCGCATCGGCCGTGGCCACCTGGGGCGACGGCGTGATGACGGTCGCGAGTCCTCCCGCGACGAGCAGGCCCGCGAGCAGGAGCAGGGCGCCGGTGGCGCGCCTGCGCAGCTTGCGACGGGATTTCGCCCGCTTGGGGTCGGTCCGCGCGGTCTCGACGCCGGTCCGGTCGGCCGAGTCGTCCGCCTGCACGGGCGGGGGAGAAGAACTCATCTCTGCTCTCTCTGGTGGTTGCTGATTGGAGCTGGTGACCTGGTCCACCGGGCTGCGGTGGGTTCGGTCACCGGATGAAGTAGATGGTGGCGAACAGGCCGACCCACACGATGTCGACGAAGTGCCAGTAGTACGACACCACGATCGCCGCGGTGGCCTGGGCCGGCGTGAACTTGCTGAGCCTGGTGCGGATCAGCAGGAAGACGAACGCCACGAGACCGCCGATGACGTGCAGGCCGTGGAAGCCGGTCGCCATGTAGAACACGGAGCCGTAGGCGCTGGACGAGAGCGTCGTGCCCTCCTCGACCAGCGAGTGGTACTCGTAACCCTGACCGGCGACGAAGAACGCGCCCATGATGAAGGTGAGGATGTACCACCGACGGAGACCGAAGACGTCACCGCGCTCGGCGGCGAAGACGCCCAGCTGGCAGGTCACCGACGACAGGATGAGGACGGCCGTCACCGGGATGGCGAGGAAGAGGTTCAACTCCGTCGGCTCCGGGGGCCAGTTGCCGCCCGAGTTCGCTCGTGCCACGAAGTACATCGCGAACAATCCCGCAAAGAACATGAGCTCACTGGACAGCCAGACGATGGTGCCGACACTGACCATGTTGGGACGGTTCAGTGAGTGCACCCTCGAGGTGATGGCTGTGCCCGAGGTACCTGCAGCGCTAGTCACAAAATGAAGTATGACGGTTCGTAGTATCTGATGACTACTCGGGTCGGGAAAAAGTTCCGACGGAAATGAGAGGCCAGGTCATGACGCGAGACCTCAACGGACACGAGGTCCCGACGGGCCGCGTGCGACGCCTGCTCGGACGCCTCGGAGGCGGTGGTGCGGCAGACGCCGAGCTGACCGCCACCGACCCCGATCTGATCGTCGTGGCGCAGAGCTTCGACGACTCCGCGGCCAGCTCAGCGGTGTTGGAGGACTCGCAGTGGCGCAGTGCCGAGCAGGCCGTGGTGCGGCACATCCTGGCCGTCCCGGAGGGCCGTGTCGGCGAGGCCGTCGCCACCGCCGCCCAGGACGGCTACGAACAGGTCGACGTCTCGGGTGTGGCCGAGGTCGCGCAGGGCCCGGGCGTGTCGGGAACGAGCGCTGCCGGGGTGGGCGAACACACACTCCTGGGGTTGGCCAGACCACAGCTCGTCGACGCCCTGCACTGCTCGCAGGAACGTTCCCGGATGGCCGGGCTCGGTGCCCGCCACGACGGCACGGTTCTCGGCTGGCAGGTCCTGCAGCGACCGCCGCACTGAGCGCGTCGGGGCCGGTACGACGCGGGCAGTCGGATGTCCGACCCCGCTCGCGTACGAATACGCTGCACTCCCATGGACGCGACCTGGCCGAACATCCTTGGCACACTCGTCGACGGGCGGGATCTCTCGGCCGACGACGCCCGCTGGGTGATGAACGAGATCATGTCCGACAACGCGACCCCGGCTCAGATCGCAGCCTTCGGCGTCGCCATGAAGATGAAGGGCCCGGTGGCCGCCGAGCTCAACGGTCTCGCCGCCTCGATGCTGGGGCACGCGGTGCGGGTACGCCTCGAGCGGCACGCGGTCGACATCGTCGGTACCGGCGGGGACCGGTCCAACACCGTCAACATCTCCACGATGAGCTCGGTGGTCGTCGCCGCGGCCGGCGTGCCGGTGATCAAGCACGGCAACCGTTCCGCGTCCTCGCGCAGCGGCGGCGCCGATGTGCTCGAGGAATTGGGCGTGGCCATCGGCCTCGGTGCGGAGGACGTGGCGCGGTCGGTGGCGCAGGCGGGGATCGGTTTCTGTTTCGCGCCGGTCTATCACCCGGCGCTGCGGTTCGCCGGGGCGCCGCGCAAGGAGATCGGCATCCCGACGGTGTTCAACGTCCTCGGGCCGCTGACGAACCCGGCGCAGCCGCGCAGCGGGCTCGTCGGGTGTGCGTTCGCCGACCTCGCACCGGTGATCGCCGACGCGTTCGCCGAGCGCGGCAACTCGGTGCTGGTGGTCCGCGGTGACGACGGTCTCGACGAGCTGACGATGACGACGACGTCGTCGGTGTGGCTGGCACACGGGGGCACCGTCCGCGCGATGTCCTTCGACCCCACCCGCGTGGGCCTGTCGCTGTGCCCGCCGGGCGCGCTGACCGGTGGCGACGCGGTGTTCAACGCACGCGTGGCCCGCGAGACCTTCGCGGGTGCGACCGGTCCGGTGCGCGATGCGGTGCTGCTCAACGCGGCCGGCGCGATCGTCGCCTACGACCTCGCAGGCGATGCGTCGGTCGACCTCGACGCGAACGCGTTCGACGAGGACCTCTACGCGCGGTTCGCCGCGGCGATCACCCGTGTCGCCGAGGCGATCGATTCCGGTGCAGCGACCGCGGTCCTCGATCGCTGGGTGCGCATCACGGCCTAGTGCCCCGCGCTGGGCGGACGGCGGGTCACTCGCCGATGGAGAAGCCGTCCTCGATGTCGGCACTCGAGTAGGTCTTGAACGCGATGTGTGTGGCCGTGTGCCGCACGCCCTCGATCCGATTGATCGTGCCGGTGACGACGTCGGCGATCTGTTCGTGGTCGCGGACGGCGATCGTGGCGATCAGATCCACGTCCCCCGCGCAGGAGTAGACCTCGCGGACCCCGTCGACGTCGGCGATCGCCTGGGCCGTCTCGGGAATGGTGTGCACGTCGGCGGTGATGAGAACGATGGCCGTGATCATGCGGCCACTGTATGCGCGACGCCCGGTCTCGAGAGCGCGACCGGACCAGCCGGTCGCTCAGCCGGCGAGAGCCACCAGCTCGCGCGAGCGGGCATGGGCGGTCGCCACGGTCGCCCGCCAATCACCCCACCGTGCCGCGGCAGCGACGGGGAGCATGAACGGTGCTGTGCTGCAGACGATCCGAGATCCCGGGGTGACGAGCCAGGCGTAGACGAGCGCGGCCTCCTCGGCCGCGGCACCGCGCAGCGGCCCCGGCCCGGGGACCACGGTCTCCGCGGCGAGCGTCAACGACTGTGCCACCTGCATGGGTGCGACCCCCCGCGTCGCCACCCCCGCGCTGGCGAGCCGACCGTGGCGGATCACCGCGAGTTCCCACCCGCCGCAGCCGTCGGGTCGCGCCGCGACGAGCTCCGATATCCGGCACAGCGCGGTCAGTCGCTGGCACCGTTCCAGCCCGGAGAGCGTGGCCGCGAGGCGATCGCGCAGCCGCGCGGCGGTCTCGAACATCTCGGCCGAGGCCAACGTCTGCAGTCGGTCGAGGACGGTTCGCAGCGGTGCGTCGTCGACACCGGTCATCAGGGCAGCGGCCCGCTCCACGGCCGGGGTGTAGGCCGCGGCGTCGACCGGCGTGTCCGACGCCGCGTGACAGCCGCCGACCGGCCGTCGGCCGTCGGCGGTGACGGTGCAGGTGTGCGCCGCGCTCGAGGAGAGTCGACGCGTGCACGACCGCAGCCGGGTGACGGCGGCGATGAGGTCGGCCACCGCGGCGGCGTCTGAACGGACACGGATGGGGCCGACGGCGACCGTCGTCGGGGTCTGGCTGACCTTGAGGCGGGGGAACGGCTCCTCGGTGAGACAGACCCACCAGCCCCGGTGCGGGGACTTCGACCGACGGTTGTAGGCCGGGGCGTGCGCGGCGAGCATCCGCAGTTCCCGCACGCCGGCCTCGAGGCGATGGGCGCATTCGACGTGATCGATCGACACCGCCAACGTCACCATCTCGCGCATCCGGGCACGGGTCTCCGAGCCGGTGAAGTACTGCCGCGTGCGGCGTCGGAGGTCGACGGCGGTGCCGACGTAGAGGACCTCGCCGGACGGACCGCGGAACAGATATACGCCGGGGCGGGTGGGCAGGTGGTCGGTCATCTGGCGTTTGGCACGCTGCGCGGTGCTCAGCCCCGGCAGGAAGTCGATCAGTTCCCGGTAGCTGTGCACCCCGAGGTTTCCCACCCTCTCGAACAGCGCGTGCATGACCTCCACGGTCGCGCGGGCGTCGTC
>NZ_JAEMTF010000206.1 GCF_016462415.1 Williamsia sp.
CGGGTGCGCTTCATCAGCTCGTCTTCACCCGGACCAGATGCTGGAGCCCGCAGCCCGGCGTCGCGGACCAGAGGCGTCCAAGCGCGCAGACCGGAGCCGCCGTAGACCTCGACCAGCGACCGCCTGGACTGCGACTAGTAGTCGCCCAGGGACGAGGGTTGCAGCTCTCGAACGTTCTCGACCAGCTTTGCGCGGCTCGGCTTGCGAAGGACGGTCCGCAGATTGCCCAGGATTGTCTCGCGAGCGGCGCGGTCGAGCACGATGCGGCTACCGCCGGGCAGGTAGGGAAATTCCTGCTCCACATCCGCAGCCAACCGGTCTGGGGATGACCCGGTGAGTGCCAGGAACTTGGCGTCGAAACGAAACTCGGCCCGCTGATGGCCGATGAAGTCGAGAACCGTCACCACAGCTTTGCCGCGGCTGCGTCGAAGCCCGCGACCTAGTTGTTGAAGGAAGATCGTTGCGCTCTGCGTGGGGCGAAGAAGCAGCAAGGTGTCCACCGACGGGATGTCGAGCCCCTCGTTGAAAACGTCGACCGCGAATAGGCACTGAACGGTGCCTTCGCGCAGCTTGGCGAACGCGGCATCACGATCCGCTCGTGGGGTGGCGCCGGTGACGGCCAGGGATGCAATGCCCTGATTGGTAAATGTCTCCGCCATATGATTCGCGTGGTCGACCGACACGCAGAAGCCGAGCGCGCGCATCCGTGAGGTATCGGCGACCTTCTCCCTCAGTGCAATGAGAATCAGGCGTGTGCGTGCGTCGCTGGCGGTGAATACTGCCGACAGCGCTGACGGCACATAGTCGCCCCGCGACCAGGTGACCGAACTGAGGTCGGTGGTGTCGGCGACACCGAAGTAATGGAACGGGCACAACAGGTCTTGCTCCAGCGCATCCCAAAGCCGGAGCTCGTAGGCAATTCGGTCCCCGAACCACCGGAGTATGTCTCCGCCATCGGCTCGCTCGGGTGTCGCAGTGAGTCCCAGCAGCTCGTTCGGTTGCAGATGGTCGAGCAGGCGTCGATAGGTGGCGGCGTCGGCGTGGTGAAATTCGTCCACCACGACGACATCGAACTGGTCAGGCGAGATGCTTGCGAGAGTAGCGGGCGTCAGCGACTGAATACTCGCGAAAACATGACGCCACTGTGACGGTCGCTTGCCGTCGACGAGAAGGTCGCCGAAGTTGGGGTCGCCCAACACCTCCCGATACATCCGTAGCGACTGTTCGAGGATTTCCCGCCGATGCGCGACGAATAGCAACGATCGCGAGGACGGAGGTCCGTCGAGGAGCGACTTGAAGTCAAGAGCCGCGACCACGGTCTTTCCGGTACCGGTAGCTGCAACGACAAGGTTCTGATGACGGTCGTGGACCACACGTTCGACCTCAAGGGCCTCAAGAATCCGCTCCTGGTGGGGAAACGGCATCACCTCCAGCCCGGACAGAGTGAGAGTCTCCCTGCCAGAACCTTCGCCGCCGGCTTCAAGGAGCGCCCGGTCGAGCTTCGCAGCGTCGGTCGCGGGATCGTAGTCAGTGAACGCGGGATCGTTCCAGTAGGTGTCGAAGGTGGCTTCGAATTTCCGGATGAGCGTCGGCGTCGAGATGCCCGAGATCCGCACATTCCACTCGAGACCGTCGACCATCGCCGACCGCGACAAATTCGAGCTACCAACGTAACCGGTGTCGAATCCGCTAGCCCGCCGGAACAACCATGCTTTTGCATGTAGCCGGGTTGATGCAGTCTCGTAGCGAATCTTCACGCTAGCGCCGTATTTCTCGACCAACGTGTCGATGGCTTTGCGTTCAGTTGCGCCTCGGTAGGTCGTGGTCAGAACCCGCGGCTGAATGCCCCGCTCGCGTAGGTCAGTGAGCTGGCGGTCGAGGACCGAAATACCGGCGAAGCGGATGAACGCGCAGAGGAGGTCGACCTGGTCGGCGCTGGCCAACTCCTTAGCGATCTCGCCCGCCATGTTGGGCTCGCCGCGCGCGTTCGTGAGCAGCGTGACATCGGCAAGTGGCGTCTGGGGACGCGCCAGGGCAGGGGCGTCCGGCGCGTGGATGGACTGTAGTGAATCGAGACGCACCACTACGTCGGACGCGGCGTCGTCAAGCATGGCGAGAACCTCGTTCGCCCGGACCAGGCGGTTCTCGGCGCTACCGCCACTGAGGTGTCGCTGGACGGCCGCGCCGATGTGGCGACTCAGTACGTGCGACGCGTCGTCCCCCAGCGGTTCAAACTCCGCGGTCGACTCCTGCTTCGAAAGGAGTTCGTCCAGCCGGTGACTTAAAACCGATTCGTACAGCCCATCAGGTAGCGGCTCAGTCATGCTCGTGCCACATCGGTTGGTGTGCCTCCAGTTTCATCGGCCAGATGTACCGACGGTATCGGGTGACTCGGACACTCGCGTGTGAAACGGTACGCATGTCCAGCTGATCCGATAGAACAGACATAGCCGCAAGCCCCGCTGAGCGAAAGCAGGAACGTCATCTCCTCTGTGAACGCCGACCAGAACGAGTCATTGGTCGATACGGTCTGGGCGTTGGTGGAGACCGACGCAAAGCTGAGCGACGAGGCTGCCTATGCGGTCCTGGCCGCCCTCGAGAGCGACACCGCGTTGTCCGAGTACCTCGACGGAACGGCCTCGCCTGCTGCACCGACACCTACGGGTGGCGCCGCGGCGCATGTCGAGCCTGCGGGTGCATTTCTCGAGTCGATCGACGTCGCCGGCTTTCGCGGTATCGGCCCGCG
>NZ_JAEMTF010000135.1:0-4314 GCF_016462415.1 Williamsia sp.
AGGCGTGCCACCACTGCAGGCAGACGTTCCGCCTCAAAGGTTCACGGAACCGTCCGGCTTCATCGGGATGTCGCGGGTCGAGGCCGGAGTCCGGGTGAGCGACGCCAGTAGGTCGGCCAACCGCTTCGAATCAGCCACGTAGTCCTCGTAGGGGAAGCCTTCTCGTACGAGCCAGTCACGCAGTTCGGTTTCCATGGCAGCACCGGAGGCATGAAAGGTCTGCAGGCCGGCCCGAGTTGCCGACGCGAGCCGGCGACCGGCGTGGGTCTCGTCGATGACGGTTTCCACGAATCCGGCTTCTCGAAGAGTCCGTAGCGCACGGGATGTCGCAGCCTCAGAGAGGCCGAGAGCATCGGCCAATTGACGCTGCGTCATCCTCGGCGCCTCCTCAAGGGTCCCGATGATGCGGGTCTGCGTGTATGTGAGCTGCGGCGAGCTGGACTCCGACGCGATGCGACCACGGGCTATCTCCCCAAAGGTCGCGACCACACGGTGAAGCAGGTCTGCAAGGCCGTCATCCACATCTGCAGCCTACAGTACAGTCTTGCGCGCGCAACCTTGCGTATGCAAGGGTCGGACCATGTCCACATCGATGTTCGTCGCGCAAACCTCCGTTCCCGCCGTCTGGGTGCTCGCAGCCATCATCGGAGCAACCGTCCACTCGGCCCGCACCACGTCACTGACGCGGCTGGAGATCTGGCAGCGCTGGTGGGCGGTGGTGGCGCTCGGCTGCGGGAGCGCGTGGATGACCATCTCGTTTCTGCTCGCTCCCGAGATGATGACCACTGCAATCGGTTTCGCACACACGCCGTTCGTGACCGAGATCGCCTTCGCGAACCTGGGACTCGCAGTCGCGGGGTTCCGTGCCATTCATGCTGGTCCACGCGAGCGTGTCACCACCGGACTGACCGCCGGCATGTTCCTGTGGGGGGCGGTGCTCGGCCACGTCTATCAGTCCATCGCTCACGGGAACTTCTCACCCGGCAACACAGGTGGCGTGCTCGTCTACGACGTGGCCATCCCCGCCGTGATGATCATCCTCGCGGTTCGCAGTCGCCGAACGGACGCCGGCGTGCGCACTGCTCCGACTGAGGCGACAGCGCGGTCGACATCCTCGAACGCTCTCCGCTGATGGGCGAGGAAAGGATTTCGTGATGACCCGAATGATGCGGTCGACCACCCAGGAGTCGGGCACACCGCGAGGGCTGGATCGACTCGTGAACTTCTCCGACGCCACCGTTGCGATTGCGATCACGCTGCTACTGCTGCCCCTGGTCGACGCCGTGTCCGACGCGCGACCCGATCACGTGTGGCAGTTGCTCGACGAGCACCGCGGCACCGTGATCGCGTTCTTCGTGAGCTTCGCCGTCATCGCCCGAATGTGGACGATGCATCACCGCTTGTTCGAACGAGTGAACGCCTGGTCCCCGGCCCTCATGCGGGTCAACCTGTTCTGGATCGCGAGCATCGTCTTTCTCCCAGTTGTGTCGAACATGCTCGCCGCCGCGGCGCAGAGCTCACCCGCAAACGCTCTGTACGTCGGCACTGTTGCCGTCGCCAGCCTCACCTTTGCGCTCATGGAGGCACTCGTCGTCCGCGATCGGTCTCTCCGCATCGACGATGATCGAAGCGACTTTCACCCGGCGAACAGTTGGCTCACTTTCGCGGCCCTGCTCGTCGCTCTCGTGGCGACGATCGTCCTACCGGAGTCCGGCGTGTGGTGGCTACTGCTGCTCGTACCCGCCGGGTGGGGATCCGATCTCCTGCAACGGCGGACCGAACACACCACCGACATCACGCCGGGTGCGAGGCTCTCCGCTCGGCGCCGACTTCGACCAATCCGCCTAGTACCCGGACGATCTCGTCGATGACCGTGGAGCCGTTGTACGGGGCCAACAGCGCTTCGTGGATGTCGGCGTCAGTCGGTCGAGGATCGTCGTCATCCGAAGCCGAACAGTGGTATTCATCCGAAGCGTCGCCACCGGCGGGGACGCGTTGGTCGGTCACCACAGTTGTTGGACCCACAGCGGGTGATCAGGGATGCTGGGGGTGTAGCCCAGCGCCACGCGCCCGCCGGGATGCGCCGCCGCTTCGGCGACGAGTTGTTGCCCGGTGACGTTGTTCCACGCACGGCCCTTGTCGGGGCGGTAGTACCAGCGATCGGAATAGCGCGAGTCGGACTCGAGGGTCACGCCCCAGTGATCGTTGCCCAGAACGGCGTTGATGAGGTGTCCGGCACCGACTTGCGCGGCGGCCACCGTTTCGGCGTGGTTCAAGACCACGACCGAAGTGCGGGAATGATTCACCGTGTAGACCTGTGCCGCGGTGGCCGGGGCGCCACCACCCATGACCGTTCCGGCTGCTGCCGCGGCGGCGACCATCGCACCGACGGCGATCCTGCTGATGCGTGATTGTCTCATTGCAGTTCTCCTGTACCAGGGTATGTCGGTGAGATACCGACCAGATTGATGTGCAGTGGTGCCGCCGTGACGGGCGCGCACCGTCGCTGGGCGCGTGGTGCCTGAGTCAGGAACTCAGCAGCACCTTCCCGATCCGTCCGGGCTCGAGGCTGGCAGCGACAGCGGCGTCGAAGTCGTCCAGGCCATGTACACCGGCGACAGGAAGGGTCAGCGTGCCGTCGATCGCGCGTCCGATGAGCTCACCGAACAGAGTCCTCTTGATCTCGCGCGGCATCTCGCGGCTGACGACATTTCCCCAGAAGCCCTTGACCACAGCCTGTTTGAAGATCACGTCACCGGAGGAGATCTCGAGGGTCGGCGAGGCCATCGCCCCGAACACGACGAGCGTGCCGTTGACCGCGAGTTGAGACAGCAGATCCCCGGCCGCTCGACCCCCCACCGATTCGATTCCCACGCGAATCGGGTTGTCACCGGCGATGTCGGCAACCTGCTGACGCCAGTCACTCGCGTCGGTTGAGACGATGTTGTCGATGCCCTGCTGCCGAAGCTCGTCGACGCCGGCGGCGCGGCGGACCAGACCGATGACGTTCAGGCCGCGCGCTGCACCGAGCTGGGCGATCATCCTTCCGACAGCGCCGTTCGCGGCGTTCTGGATGATCCAGTCCCCCTCGGCCAGGTCGAGTGAATGCAGGAGGCTGATCGCGGAGAACGGCATCGACACGAGTTGGGCCGCGACCTCGTCCGGCAGTTCATCCGGCACCGCGATGACATCCGATGCGCGCGCCACGAAGTACTCGGCCCACACCCCGAAGGCACTGCCGCTCACCACCCGCTGGCCGATCGCGAGGCGGTCGACGCCGTCACCGAGCGCGTCGATGAGGCCGACCGCCTCGGTTCCAGCTTGTGCTGGGAGGTCAGGGGTCACCCCGTAGTCTCCTCGCGCGGTCCACAGATCGTGATTGTGGATGGGCGACAGAAGCATTCGAACGCGTACCTGTCCAGGACCGGGCTCGGGTAGGGGGCGCTCCTCCGTCGTGAGGACAACAGCGGGATCGCCGAACTCGTGCTGGACGAGCGCACGCATGGACGCGTCGCCGTGGTCAACGTCCTGGGCAACGTTCATCGTCGTATCCTTCGATGTGGTGCTGTGGTGACAGCCGGGATCTGTGCACGCGCAGACGTCGTCACGGGTGCTATCGCAGACGGGGCGGCAGCAGGGACAGCGGTGCGAATGCGGTGTCATCCCGATCGGTGCCGGACGACAAGATGCCAACGATTCGTCCTCCCGAGCGGATTCCGGCACCGCTGTCACCGGAGACCGACCGCAAACGGCTGTCCACTGTCACCGTCGTGTGGGCCTCGAGAAACGGCGGCCGCAGGACGAACCCGCGAGCGACGCGCTTGCGGAAGGCCGGATCGGTGACGTAGCCGGTCGTGAATCCGCTTGTGGCACCGATTTTCGACACCGGTTGGCCGCGGTCGAACCGGGAAGCGTAGTCAACTGCATCGACCCGGCCGCGGACTCCCCGGGCCAGACTGATCACCGCGAGGTCGGCCTGCCGCGACAGCAGGTTCGCCGTGATGCTGCCGATGCGTACGCCGTTACGGTCGTACACCGACTTGCCGACCTCACCGCAATGACCCGCGGTCACCGCCTTGTTCGGCGTGATCACCGCACCCAGAGTGCATGCCGCGGTAGTGAACACGGTGTCGTCGATGTCGATCTCGATACCTGACCGCACCTGTGGGGTCGCGGCCGCGGCGTTCCCCGATCCCGTCACCACGACGACCACGGCCGCCGCCACCGTTGTCATCACGTATACGCATCGACGCAGCACAGCAACCTCATTCCGTTCACGGGACGCAGCATCTCGAGCGATGACTGCTCAGCTGA
>NZ_JAEMTF010000135.1:4414-10334 GCF_016462415.1 Williamsia sp.
TGACACTGCCCGGCAGAGGTTTTGAGGGCTCGCTACCCGAGCAGTCCATCCCACAGCAGCGCGTCGACTTGATCCAGCAGCTTGTCGAGCGCCGCCGAAGAAGGTTGCGCCTTGATGAAAGCTGATGCCAGGGCGTTGATTGCACCGACCAACGCGATCCATGCGAGCGTGTAGTCACGTCGGGGCAGGTCACCGTTTGCCATCGCCGCCTCGGCGAAGCCGTTCAGCCCGTCGAGCCACTGCTGACGCTGGCGGTCTCGCTTCTCCTCGAACTCGTCACTGACCCCGACCACAGAGGTGACCACGAGGTGTGTGACGCGCGGATCGGCGGTGAGGGCATCGACGTATGCACGCACCGCGGTGCGGAGACTGCCGGCAAATCCTTCCGAGCCCGCCGCAAAGCTCGACAGGACCGCCTTCTGAACCCGCGCGTTCGCCTCGTCGTACAGCGTGGACAGGACGGCTTCTTTGTCGACGAAGCACTGGTAGAACTGGCGGGTCGAGAGTCCCGCCTCCCGACAGATGTCGACGACCGTGCTCGAGCTGTACCCGCGTCGGCTGAAAACGTCCAGAGCCGAATCGAGGAATCGCCGACGGCGCTCGTCACCCCTCTCGGCTACAGGTCGCCCCGCATACTGGCGCGATTTGTCGGGGGACACCGCCCGATTCTAGCCGTCAGGAGGCGTGCGACGATCTCACACGCACTCGACCCGATGTTGTGACTCGGACCAGCATGATCGCGCAGTTACAGTATGGGCGTCCAGTTTCGGCGCCATCGACGGACTCGCGTCATGTCCCCGACGATCCCGGCCCTCGCTTCGCGTCACGGGCGATCTGGCTCGGCCGGGTGCGACCATCACTCTCGACGCGACCAACGATGCGCGTACCGCCGGAGGCCTTGTTCGGTCTCCGCCGATATCTCCGAATCACGGGCCCCGTCGGAGTCGAGTGCGTCGAGGAGTCTGTCGGCGAACGCCTCAGGCGGCAGGCCGAAAGACACGAGCGTCTCGAAGCTGTCCGGTCCGCCGTAGGGTAACCACCGCTCAGCCAAACCGATGATCGCCACATTGTCGGGCGCTCGGCGACGCTCCTCGGAACCGATCTCCCGTGAGTCCCTGTCAGGCATATGGTTTCCTTCTCACCCCGCCACGCTCCCCGAGCACGATCCGCGAAGTCGATGCGATTTTGGTAAACGTAATCGTTTCACTATAGAGCGGACCGAGTTGCCCCGCCCACCGAAGTCGAAGCCCACAGTTCTCTGCAGGTTGTCGTCCACGTCACAGGTGATGTCGTTGCCCGAGCCGCTGGAGATCGGGACGCCCGCCGGCCCACTGCCGCCGGCCGGGGCTCATTGTGGAACGCGGACAAGTCACAATCTGATTACCAATCGTGCTCACACGCCGCACCTGACGGACGTCACGGCGCCGCTAGCTGCAACGATCCCCGACGGCCGCCGGTTCTTGGATCACTGATCGCACTTTTGCGATTGTCGCCGCCGGATGTCCATGACACTGTTAGCGACCATTAGGGTCGGTAAAAAAGGCAGGAAGTACACGTGGTCACGGTGAGATGCATTGCAGGGCTTACGGGAGTGGTCGTCGCATGCGGCCTTCTTCCCGTCTCGTCGATGGGCATCGCAGGCGCCTCGCCGGCGAAGTCGACGTTCAGCGACCGCTCCGTGTCACGGACAACCGATGACGGGTGGACCGTCACCGCGTCAAAGGCGCGCGAACGAGTGCGATCGGTTCCGCCGCTCAACCAATCCCCTTGGAGTCGTGAGGGTTTTCTCTCACTCAAGGCGTCCGGCCGGATCAGCGGCACCGGTTCGTCACCGGTATCGGCGGGTACGGTCACCGGTGGATTCCAGGTGGGATGCAACACCGATGTCACCTCGGGCGCCACGGTCGGTATCGCGGGTGGGCCCAACGCCACGCTGAACATCTCCTACCCACCGGCGCTCGGGGTCGGAGCGAACCTGCAACCGAGCATCTCCTCGACGCTCAAGCCAGGGACCATCACCGACGTCGCGCTCGGCACCAAACGTCTCACCGCCGCATCCGGTTCGATCACTGTGGACGACGTTCACATCCGCGTCGACGGTTGCCTCGGGCCGGTGACCCTGCGGGCGTACGTCACCGTGGCCGTCTCCACCCCCCTCAATGACGACACCGTCAACGTCTACGGGCTACCGCATCGCCTCTGAGCAGGGAGACATTGCCATGACCGCGAGCGACAAGCCGACGTCACGCGTTGTCCCACCTGGTGTGCACGCCGTCGACGAGCCGGTCACAGGCGACGACCGAGATGGTTCGACGTGGACACTCGTCGGACGCGCGGCATTGTTCGTGGTCGGTTGCGCCTTGTTGGTGGGCTGCGCGTTCTCCGTCAACCACCTCAGCCAGTGGATGCAGGACTACGGAACCGTTCTGGTCTTTCTCGCATTCTTCCTGGTGATGTCGCTTGCGGGTCGTTGGTTCTGGGTGGGGGCCGACGCCGCCATCGGCTTCGTGCTCCACGGCACCAGCAGAAAATAATGCACGATTGCGGTCCCACCTCTCGACGCTCTCGCGCGGCACTCGCGCACAGGGCGCTTGCTAGCGTGCTCGCATCGATGTTCCTGCTGTGGTTGACGATCGTCGGTTCACCGGCGGCGAATGCCGATGCCCTGTGTGATGCGCTGCGCGCGCAGTACGGTCCCGGATATCCGTGCGTCGGCGTTCCCACGAACACTTTCACCCCACCGCCCGTTCCGACCGCCACGCTGCCCACTCCCGGCAACGACGACACCACCCGACCGACGAGCGGGCCTGGCGTCGGTATCGATGTCGGCCCGGGACCGGGTGTCGGGAACGGGACGCCGATCGTGCCGGTCCCTACCGCTCCTGGTCCCGCTCCTGCCCCTGGACCCGTTCCACAGACCGGCGGCGGAACACCGTCGACCGCCGAGGAGGGACCGACCGGCGTGACACCCGGAGCCCCCAGCCCGTCGGCGCCCGTACGGCCTTCATCGCCGGTGCCGTCGCCGACGCGGGCACCGAACGCGCCACCGGTTCCGCGACAGATCGATTCGGATGTGCCTGCCGGCACCCCGCCGCGACGGGCCCCGGACGGTGATCGCGATCCCGACACGGTCGCATGGTTGATCGTCGCGGTCGCCGCATTCACCGCGGCGCATCCTCGCGCCGGCCGGACGATGCGACTGGCCGTCGCGAGCACCGGCGGCCTCGTCGGCCGATGGAATGCCGTCCGACACCAGGGAACGAAACCGCCGGCGCCTCAGACCCACCCCGACGGTGACCGGCACATCCTCATCTCCGATCGCAGCGACTCGCCCTATCAGCCGATCGCCGACGCGGTCCCGGACGGAGGTCGAGCACTTCAGGGTCCGGATGGGTCGGTGGTGGTCATCGATGCATCAGGCGCCGTCGCGCAAAGATACGGTGCAGTAACGGCATTCGATGCCGCTGGCCGTCCTGTGCCTGTCTACTTCGTCACGGAGGGCGGCGGCGGCGTCGTCCAGGTCATCGACGTCGACGAGTCGACCGCCTATCCCGTGGTGCTCACACCGTCACCTGCCGGGCCCGGCGATCCGACGGCCCACGTGGCGGGGGCCGTCGCCGAGTTCGCGGCACGCAACCCGTCTGCGCCCGAGAGCAGTGTGCCGACCGGTGGCTCCGCAGACGCCGGTGGCGCCGGCGAAACCTCCGCCTCGAGACTGGCGGTCTTCTGATGACGCATCGTCAGACATTCGACCGTCACGCCCTGCTGGTGACAACCGCTGAGGCAGTGGCATCCAGCGCCGGCGCGGAGCCGCTGGACTTCGGAACCCGCCTCGTCGGGGTCAACTCGCGTGACGAGTTCGCGCTGCCCCCCGGCTGGCATCCGATCGACGACGACATCGCCGGTGCGGACGGAACCGTTTTCCTCGCCGCCAACGCGAACCCTGCTGATCGTGGACGTGCCAGCAGCGAGGTGATCACGGGGTACTCGTTCGAGGACATGCCACCAGACCTGGCCCAGCACCGGCACAACGCGCTCGCCAATCTCGACGCGGTCGCGATAACCGACCGCGTCGTCCCGACACAGTCGGAGCGCGGAGTCGGCCTGTGGTGGAGCACGCAGGGCTCGTATCAGCGGGACGGATCCTGGTGGAGCGCAATAACATCTGTGGTCGTACTCACCCCCACCGCGCATCGACCGGGCTACTACCTCGAGCACTCCGTGACCAGCACCGATCAGCTCAGGGGTGTGATGCGTCCCGACATACAGTTCCTCGCACAACAATTCGCGATCGCCATCGCCCAGCCACAGTTCAGCGACCACCCGGTCGCGGACTGACACCGCACCACCGTCAGGAGGGAGTCCGCCCGTGGACGAGGCCACACACCGCCCCCGACTCGCCAAGAACGGCGCAGGCCCGACAGACATGACAGCCGCACTGAAAGACGAGCTCTGCGGTGTACGAACAGCGCACCACAGTGTCCGTGTCGCCGAGGTGTCCACGCTGCTGCGGTTCGCCGGCGAACTGCGCCTCGACGCCGGGACCGTGGTCATCGAAGCCGAGGTGGATCGCGGCACGGTGGCAGACCGCCTGCGGAACGAGATCTCGGAACTGTTCGGGTCGCACGGCCAGGTGCGAGCGATGCGCCACGCAACCGAGACCACACCCGGCCGATACGTGGTCAGGTTTGCCCACCACGGTGCGCGGCTGGCCCGCCAATGCGGACTCGTCGATCACGGTGGTCGCCCGACACGGGGACTTCCCGCACGGATCGTCGGCGGCACGACGACCGATTCCGAGGCCATCGTGCGCGGCGCCTTCCTGGCCGCCGGCGACCTGTTCGCCCCGCGCCGATCCACGGCGGCGATCATCTGCCCGAGTTTCGAGTCCTCACTCGCCGTGGCCGGCGCCGCTCGTCGCCTCGACGTCGCCACGAAGACCCCGACACAGGACGCCGACTCGTCGCGCCACCAGGTCCTCGTCCGCGATCCCGCAGCCATATCCACGCTGCTGACCCGTATCGGGGCACCCGAAACCGTGGCGGTATGGAACAGGCGACGGGCCGAGGGGGAACGCCACCGACTGCTTGCACCACTCACGAACTTCGACAACGCCAATCAACGAAGAGCGCATCAGAGCGCTCTCGTCACCGCAGCCCGCGTCCGGCGGGCGTTCGAGATCCTCGGCGAGGACATACCCGACCATCTCGCCGCCATCGGGCGCCTGCGCATCGACCGACCCGGTGCGACCATCGACGAGCTCGGTCGCTCGTCCGACCCGCCGATCAGCAAGGACACCGCGTCCGGCCGCCTTCGGCGTCTACTCGCGACTGCCGATACCCATGCACTCGCCACCGGGGTTGCCGACACCGCCTCGGCGGTCACCCCAGAAGTCGTGGCTCGGCTCTCTGACACCCCGTGATGGATGTACCGGTGCCCTCGTCCACGGTTCTGGACAGACCGAACCGGACCCCCTACTCTGACGACTAAGTTATTCGCGATTAACTAAGAGCGTTCCCAGGGGGTTCTCCCACATGCCGATCGATCGAGCCCTCAACCGGGCCGAACACGAGCGCCTCGTCGCCGAGTTGTCGGCTCGGACCGTGGAGGCCGCTCTCGGCGGGAGCACGAAGTCCCGCGAGCGGCACGTCGCGCGCGGCAAACTCCTCCCCCGCGACCGCGTCGACACCCTGCTCGATCCCGGCAGCCCCTTCCTCGAGTTGTCGCCGCTCGCCGCAACCGGGCTGTACGACGACGAATGTCCCGGCGCCGGGGTCATCGCCGGCGTCGGTCGGGTGTCCGGGCGCGAATGTGTGATCGTCGCCAACGACGCCACGGTCAAGGGCGGGACCTACTACCCCCTCAGCGTCAAGAAGCACCTGCGGGCGCAGGAGGTGGCGCTGCACAACAACCTCCCGTG
>NZ_JAEMTF010000040.1:0-7488 GCF_016462415.1 Williamsia sp.
GCCGCCTTGGCCGCCGAGTACTCCACCATCGTGGCCAGAGGGGTGACCGTGGCCCGGGTCCCGATGGTCAGCACCCGGCCCCATCCCTTCTCCCGCATGGTCGGCGTGAGACGACGGATCAGCCGCACCGTCGAGAAGACGTTTCCCTCGAACGCCGAGAGCCAGTCGTCGGGATCTGCGGTGTCCCAGGTGTTCTCGACGAACGGTCCGGCGTTCGCGACGACGATGTCGACTCCCCCGAGCATCGACACCTCGTCGCAGATGCGGTCGGTGTCGTCCGCACGGGTCAGATCACCGACGACCGACGTGGCCTGTGGCCCGGTCGCCGCGATCCGAGCGGCTGCCTCGTCGGCTCGCGCACGGTCGCGTCCGTGGACGATCACCGCACACCCCTCCTCGGCCAGCCGTTGGGCGATGGCACGGCCGATGCCGCCGCTGCTCCCGGTGATCAGGGCGCGACGGCCCGCGAGGTCGAGGTCCATGTGACGACGCTAGGTCACGACGCCGACACTCCTCACCCGCTGACGGTGCCGTCCGTGGGTTCGGCGGTGGTCTTCTTGTCGCCGAACAGCGCGCGCACCGGCCAGAACAGCACCCACAGCACCGGATAGAGGACCCAGTAGTAGATGACGCCGACGACCAGTCCGCCCACGGCCCAGAACGGCCAGCAGAGCAGGAACAACAGCTGCACCAGCTGCTTGATGACGATCGGCATCCCGTCGCCCATCGCCAGCAGCATCCGAGGATGTAGCGCCTGAAGGTAGGAGCGGAACCCGTCATCTGCCGCGGCGGGCGGCGGCGGCCCGAGACGTTCCTGGTCCTCGTCGAACGGCCGGACAGGCTGCGGTCGCGGCGCTGGGGCATTGGTCATGGCTACTCCTGTCAGGTCCCGACACTCATCGAGCGCCGAACCTAACCGGACGGTGTTGGAAGTCGATTGGATCTGGCCCAGAGCGAGACAAGTGACCGTGCGCCGTCGAAGAATGGGCGCATGGCATACGACGACGTGCTCGCGGACCGGATCCGTGAGCTCCTCGAGATCGAGCCCGGCGTGACCGAGAAGGCGATGTTCGGTGGACTCGCGTTCCTCATCGACGGACACATGGTGGTCGCCGTCAGCAGAGAGGGCGGGCTCATGCTCCGCGTCCCGCCCGCGGAGACCGATGAGCTGCTCGAGCACCTGCACACGTCGCCGATGATCATGTCCGGACGCGAGGCCCGGGGCTGGCTGCGCGTGGCCGCGGCGGGGATCGAGAGCCGCGACGATCTCGGCGACTGGGTCGATCGCGGTGTCACCCACGTGCGGACCCTCCCGCCGAAGTGACATCGTTTTCACCCGCCGGATCAGCCGTGATCTTCGTCGCCTGATTCGCGGGAGCGGTCGAGATGACGCGAACAGGACTCTATAGTCTGCCTAATGACAGCCGAATCCGCCGACGACTCGGTCGCTTCGGGTCCGCCGGACCGCAAAAGCGCTATTCGAGAACGCATCCTGGCCGCCGCGGTCCGACTGTTCGGCGATCTGGGATACAGCAACACCACGATGGAACGGATCGCGGTCGAGGCGCAGGTGGCCCGTGCCACCGTCTTCAATCACTTCCCGCAGAAGGAATTGTTGCTCGGCGAGGTGGCACGCTCGCTGCACACGAGTTTCGCCGACCTGCTGCGATCCGACACCGACCCCGCACTCCCCCTGCGCAATCGCATCCTCGACGCGCAGGAACGGTGGTCACTGGCCTACGCACAGGATGTCGAGGTGGCGCTGCCGTTGGTCCGCGCGTGGGTCTACGCGGGTGGTCCGCTGCTGCCCGTCCCGGACTCCACCGCCGAGGTCCTGACCGAGATGATCGCGCAGGCGCAGGACGACGGGAGCCTGCCGCGTGCCGGATCGCCTGACTCTCTCGGCCAGGCGATGAACGACGCCCTGACCGGTGCGATGGTCCGCTGGACCAAGCAGAGCCACCCCACCGCGGAGTCGCTGCGGGATGTGATGCTCGCGGCGGTCCGAGCCATCAGGCTCGAGTAGAGCGGGTGACGCGTCACTCCTGCGCGAGCAACCGCTCCAGGTAGTCCAGGTCCTGACGGATCAGGGCGATGGCTCGCTCCGGACCCTCCGGAGTCGACGGCCCGACGTCGGTCTGAGACACGGTCCGCAGTGCCATGTCAGCCAGCTGGACCGCGGCGGTCCGGTCGGCGTCCGGATCGCCCGGAGTGTGCCACCACGCCACCCAGTTCAACATCCCGATGATCCCCAGCGCGGCCGTCCGCGGATGGACCGGGCGCATCTCGCCGCTGCGTACGCCGTCCTCGATCACCCGCACGAACTCCTGGAGCACGTGCCGACGGCTCTGCTGAAAGGCTCGGGAGATCTCGTCGGGCAACGCCGCCTCGGACCGGATGATCAACTTGAACCGGTCGGCGGTCTGCGCCTGGTTCACCGCGATCGCCGTCGCCATCTTGCGAAGCTTCTCGCTGGG
Organism: Williamsia sp.; assembly: GCF_016462415.1. Lineage (GTDB taxonomy): Bacteria > Actinomycetota > Actinomycetes > Mycobacteriales > Mycobacteriaceae > Williamsia_A. The sequence goes on from NZ_JAEMTF010000040.1 coordinate 2,478, forward strand.
ACCGAGATCGGTGCGTTCGTTGATCTCGTGGAGCATCGCGGCCGGGGTGTCCGTGCTCTCGCTGACCAGTCGCGACAGCAGCGCGTCCTTGTTCGCGACGTAGTGATAGAGCGACGGCCGGGTCAGTCCGGTGGCGTCGGCGATGTCCTGCAGCGTCGTGCTCGCGTACCCCTTCTCGGCGAACAACCTGGTCGCCTGGTCGAGGATCTGCTTCTCGACCAGCTCGCGGCGCGGGTTGCGGGCCGGCACCGACTCGTCCTCGCTGGTCATCGATGAAGGATAACCGGCGGGTCTCATCGAAACGCCCTCACACCGAGGACGCCACAGCCCGCACTGCCCCCTCGGCCTCCGTGTCGGCGTCAGCGGTGAGGGCCACGAGGTGGGTTCGGCCACTGACCAGACCCGCCGCCGCATCGGCGAGGCAGCTCGACGGGATCTCCACGACCACGAGTGCGTCGGTGCCCAGGACGATGCGCTCGGCGACGTCGAGGCGCGTCAGCACGGACTCGCGGTCGGGCGCTCCGTCCAACCAGGCCACCGCATCTGTCCCTGCGGCGGCGACCAAGGCGTCGGCAGCCGCATCCCAGGCGGAGTCGGAGTCGACGTGGTGGACGACGGTCTCCGGGTCGTCGCGGAGATCCGCGGGCGCCTGCCGTGCGGGATAGGAACCCCGGGGGTGTTCGACGGGCTGCGCCAGCACCCACTGCGTGACGTCATCCGGTCGGGCCGCGTCGTCGGCGACGCCGGCGTAGCTCGTGACCCCTGCCCACGCCACCTCGGGCGCCGAGTCGAGGAACCGGTCGAGACCCACCTTCCCCGATCGGGTCATGTACGAGACCATCAGCCGGTCCACCGCGAGATCCATCCGTTGTGGGAACGACTCCCACCACAGTTCGCTGCGTCGCGCGATCTGCTGGAGATGGTCGACCGCGGGCCGACGGGTCTGCTCGTATGACGCGAGGGCGTCGGCGATCGAGTCCGAATCCCGCAGGGCCGCATCGAGTGCGATGGCGTCCTCCATGGCCAGCTTGGTACCCGAGCCGATCGAGTAGTGGGCGGTGTGTGCCGCGTCGCCGAGGAGGACGACGTTGTCGACCGACCAGCGATCGCATCGGACGGTCCGGAACCGCATCCAGCGGGTGCGGTTGCCGATCAGGCCGTGCCCGGCGAGCGTGTCGGCGAACGCCGACTGCAGGTACCGCAGGGAGGTCATGTCGGAGCCGGCTTGATCGGTCTCGGCGGTCGAGACGTCGAAACCCGCTCGTCGCCAGGTGGCCTCGTCGGTCTCGATGAGGAAGGTACTGCGGTCGGTCGAATAGGGGTAGGCGTGTGCGACGAAGGTCCCGTGCTCGGTGGTCGACGGTACGAAGATGGCACTCGGTAGGGCGAAATCTGTTCCGCACCAGAGGTACAACCCGGTGCCGGTGGTGAGGTGGGCACCGAAGCGGGGATCGGATCCGCGGGTCGCACTGTTGATACCGTCGGCCGCGATCACGAGGTCGGCATTCAGGTCGGCCGCCACACGGCGCTCGCCGAAGGCGAGGGTGACCCCGGCGCGCTGTGCCTGGTCCTGCAGGATCGCCAGCAGCTGTGTGCGGGCGATGGCCAGCAGGTCGCCGTGCGCGATGCGGACCACGTCCTCGCCCACCTGCATGGACATCTCGTGTGAGTAGGCGGCCGCGACGATGGCCTCGAGCGACGCCGCGTCGGCGTCACGGAGGTTGCGCTGCGTGCGGGAGGCAAGTCCCACACCGAACCCGAAAGTGGTGTCGGGCGAACTCTGTTCGTAGACGGTGACATCGGCGTCGGGGTGGCGCAGCTTCAGCAGTCGTGCTGCGTAGAGGCCGCCGGGCCCGCCCCCGAGGACGGCAATCTTGGCGAGGTTCATGAGATCTCCATACGATCGATCCGGGTGGGGTCTGTGAGGGCACCCGTCCTCAGCGGTCGGCGAGCACCTTGGCGGCGACGTCTGCCCGCAGACTCTTCTTGTCGATCTTGTTGACGGTGGTCCGTGGAAGCGCCGGGATCCACTCGATCCGCTCGGGCCACTTGAACTTCGCGACCCCGAGCCGCGTCAGGTGCTCACGGATCTCGGCCAGGGACAGTTCGTCTCGCGCGGCCACGAGGTAGGCGCAGGTCTTCTCTCCGAGGCGAGGATCGGGCATCGCGACGACCGCCGCATCGTCGATACCGGGATGCTCCACCAGGAGGAACTCGAGCTCCTCGGCGTTGATCTTCTCGCCGCCCCGGTTGATCAGGTCCTTGATGCGCCCCTCGATGGAGACGTATCGGACGCCGTCGATGACGACGATGGTCGCCAGGTCGCCGGTTCGGTAGAAGCCGTCAGCGGTGAACGCCGATCGATTGTGCTCGGCGGCATCGAAATACCCCACGATCGTGTACGGGCCGCGGCAGCACAGCTCGCCCACGACGCCGTCGGGAACCTCGGTCTCGGTGCCCGGTTCGAGGATGCGGACCTCGTCGTCCGGGGCGATCGGGGTCCCCACGGTCTCCACCCGGGCCTGCAGCGGCGCCGCCAGGGGCGTCACCGCGAACATGCCCTCCGACATCCCGAAGAGCTGCCCACCCCAACGGGTTCGGCCGTCGTCGACACGTGCCATCAGATCCGGCGAGACCTTCGCGCCGGACAGGACGACGCGACGCAACTGCCCGCGCACCCGATCGAACCCCGGGTCCATGACCGCCTGATAGTGCCCGTGACCGATGAGGACCTCGGTGGCCCCCGCACGTTCCATGAGGTCGAACGCACTGACTGAATCCGCGGTCGCCAACACGAGGCAGGCGCCTACGGAATGCGACGCGTGCAGCCCGCACACGATGCCGGCGTTGTGGATGATCGGGATCAGATGGGCCACGCGGCTCGTCTCGTCCCATCCCAGCCACCGTGCGTACATCTCGGCGTTGTTCCAGTACTCGGCGTGGATGCGCGGGATCACCTTGGGCACACCGGTGGTCCCGCCGGACAGCTGGAACGCCGCGACGTCCTGAGGGTCGATGTCGCGTTCGATCGCCTCGACGGCGTCTCGCGCCGCCGACGGGTCGATGTCGACACCCAGGTCCTCCAGCCGGATCGAGCCGGGCACGGCAGACGGTGCGCCCACGGTGAGGATCTGCCGGACGGTGTCGCCGCCCGCCGCATGCTCATGGGCGAAGCGCACCAGGTCGAGCGCGGGGTCACCGACCTCGACGATGTGCGCCACCGCGCCGACGGTCCGGCTGACGTGGCCGATCTCGTGCATCCGGTGTGCGGCCAGCGTGGCGACGGGCACCAGACCCGCCTTGAGGCAGCCGTACCAGGCGAGGACGGTTCCGAGGCGGTTCGTCAGCTGGAACACCACCGGCTCGAGTCGTCGCAGACCGAGCTCGATCAGCCCGGCCGCGACGGCATCGGTCCGCCGGTCGAGTTCGGCGTAGGTCATCGACCCCTCGGCGGTGATCACCGCCGGTCGGTCGGGATGACGTACCGCGATCTCGTGGAACCTGCGTCCCGTCGGATCCGCACTCCACGAACCGGTTTCGCGGTGACGCCGGGCCCGGTCGGGCGGATACGGGACCAACCGACCGTCCCAGTCGTCGAACGTGGTCTCGCCACGTGCGTCGATCGTGGTCACCGCGTCGCCACCGCCGGCAGCAGTCGGGAGATCTCCAGGGAGTGATCGGGGTGGTCGGCCGGGACGATTCCCGAGTAGATCGCCGTCCAGCATCCCGGGCAGCACAGCTGACGGAACACGATCGCGGTGTCGACGTACTCGGTCGGGTCGGACGTGACCTGGGGTCCCGCCGCCGACGACGGGCCCTCGAACCGCGCCAGATCCAGTACGCCGCCGTTCTTGTCGTCGCCGAGCAACCGACCGCAGTGCGCGCACGCGATGACGCGGGAATCGCCGACACTGACCTCGGCGAGGTTGTCGTCCAGTCGTCGCCCGAGGCTCAGATCCATGATCGGGGCATCGGGGTGCTGGGTGGATCGTTCACGCCGTTCCGTCACCATGGACGTCCGGAGTTCGGCGGTCGCGCGATCATCGGTACCGGTGTCGTCGACGACGACGCCGTAGACGGCGGCCGCTCCCTCGACGGTGACCTTGCCCTCGCGGAGGTCGACCGCGACGGCGGCCGGGTCGCGGTGCAGGGGATCACCGTAGCCACCACCGCCCTGCCAGTGCATGTAGAGGACCTCGCCGGGCGCGACGTAGCTCTCCGCGTAGCAGGCACCGAACTCCCGCCCGCCGCCCAGTTCGTCCAGGTCGCCGGGAATGGTGCCGGCCGCGAACTGCTCGTTGATGTCGGTGCCGCGGGCGAGGATCTCGACGCCGGTGTTGCCCGGGTATCCGCCTGCGAGACCGTTGTTCTGGGCCACGGCCTTGCCCGCGGACGCCAGCACGAGTCCCATCGGCAGACTTGTTCCGTACGGGGTGACGGCGAGGGAGGCGCTGACGCCACCACGCTGACGCCCCGGGCCGCCGGAGTCGGGCTCCTCACGCCGCCACAACGTCAGCAGCGGGTAGAGGAACTCGGTCATCTCGGTGTCCGGGATGCGTCCCATCGGGATGCAGAACAGTCCCCCGGTGTCCATGCCGTCGGCCGTGGGCCGCGCGCCGTATCCGCCCGCCATGGGCTCCATCATGATGTTGAGGAACGGGACAGGTTGTTCGGCCCGCTCGTCGAGTCCGGCGATGACGGCGGTGTCCCAGGTGCCGCAGCACGCGGCCTGCACGCTGGTGCCCAGGTCGACCGAGCGGTCGAGCATCTGCGAGAGACATTCGGCGATCAGGGTTCCGGTGAGCCAGGCGGGCCCGATCGGACCACGACTGACCGCCGCCGGGAAGGTCGCGTTGTTGATGGTGCCCTCCTCGGAGACGAGGTCGAAGCATCGCATCAGTCCACCCGCCGACCACGGGATGTCGCCGGCGAGGATCGGCAGCAGGGCGAGCATGACGCCGCCGCGCATACCCGCGTACGTGCAGTTGATGACGCCGGTCTGCTTGTCGGT
>NZ_JAEMTF010000040.1:7588-13746 GCF_016462415.1 Williamsia sp.
TCGATGCCGGGGTTGGTGGCGCGGTGCTGCAGGGTCCAGTAGATGGCGAGGTCGACGGCGCCGACGAGCATCGTGTTGTAGAGACCGACCTGGACCTCCTGGCCCAGTTCGTCGCTCACGGCGAAGTCGAAGTCGTTGGCGTCGGTGACGATGGGTGATCCCGACATGCGTTTGAGTGCCTCACCCATCTCGTCGGTCACCGACCACAGGCGGTGGCGGATCACCTCGTAGGTGAGCGGGTCGAGGTCGTCGATCTGCTGCTGGGTCACGGTGTGCACCTGCAGGGACGGGGGGAGCGAACGGGCGAGCGCGTCGGGATCGACGGGACGGCTGGAGAAGATCTCGGAGCCGGGAATCGCTGAGGTCATGGTGGTTTCTCCTACTGGGCGACGATGCTGAGGTTGCCGAGACGGTCGACGGTGCCGGTGGTGCCGTGGGGCACGACGACCGTCGTGGTCGGGACCTCGACGATGGCGGGACCGGCCACCACGTGCCCGGCGGCGAGCTTGCTGTAGTCGTAGATGTCGGCGTCGACGAACCCGATACGGCCGTCCAGGCAGACCTTGCGTCTGCCGATCCGAGCCGCGGAGGCATCGGGGGAGTCGGCCGACTTCACCTCGGGCAGGGTCGGCGAGAACGGCAGCACGCCGGTCGCGCGGACGCGGTAGGTGATGGCCTGGATGCCGGCCTCACGGAACCCGCTGTCCTTGCCGTAGAGATCGGCGTAGCGCTGCTCGAACAGATCCGACGCGTGCGCGACGCTCGTCGAGTCGAGCGCGCCCTCGGGGAGCGAGGTCGCCACCTCGGCGAGCTGCATCGTGTAGCGCATGTCGATCTCACGCTCGACCTCGATACTGGTGAACGACAGGCCCTGTCGGCTCAGCGCCGCGCGGACACGCTTCTCCAGTCCGGCGAAGTTCTGCTCGGCTCTCGCCGGGTCGAGCGGCATGGCTGCCGGATCCGAGAGTTCTGCCGCCAGAACGATGTTCGACGAGGCCAGACCGTAGGCGGAGAAGGCGGACGCGACCTGACCGAGCGGCACGACCACCTCTTTCACCCCGACCTCGGCGGCGTACCCGGCGCAGTGCGCGGGGCCCGCGCCACCGAAGGCGTAGAGCACGAACTCACGGGGATCGTGGCCGGCCTCGACGACGGTCTTGCGCAGCAGGTCGCCGGTCTGGGCGTTCTGCACCGCGTAGATGGCGGCTGCGGCGTCCTCGATCGACAGACCCAGCGGCTCGGCGATACGACGGCGGATCGCCTCCCGGGCGAGGTTCCTGTCGAGCGGCTTGCGCCCACCCAACAGGCCCCGCTCGGGAAGGATCCCGAGAACGAGGTTGGCATCGGTGTTGGTGGGCTCGGTGCCACCCTGCCCGTAACAGGCCGGACCGGGGACCGCCTGCGCGCTGTGCGGTCCGATCTGCAGGTTGCCGCCCGGATCGACCCAGGCGATGGCGCCGCCACCGGATCCGATCGCGTGCACCTCGAGGGTCGGCACGTTGATCGGGTGGTGGTTGATGATCGTGCTGGACGCACGGACCGGTTCCCCGTCGACGACGAGGCCCACGAGAAACGTCGTGCCTCCGACATCGGTGGCGATCACGTTGCGATGTCCCAGTTGTCGACCGAGGGAGACCGCGCCGACCACGCCGCCGGTCAACACCGACCCGACTGTGCTGATCGCGTTCTTCGGCGCCTCGGCCGCGGCGACGGCACCGCCGTTGCTCTGCATGACCAGCAGCGGTCCGGCCAGTTTCAACTCGCGCAGCTTGGACTCCAACGATCCGAGATAGTCGCGCAGGCCCGGACCGATCTGGGTGCTCATGATGGTGGTGGCGTTACGCGCGAACTCGCGGATACGAGGGCTCACCTCGCTGGACAGGGAGACGAACATGTCCGGGTCGATCTCGTGCACGAGCTCACGGATTCGTTCTTCGTGCACCGGGTTACGGAACGACCACAGCAGTGAGACCGCGATCCCCGACACCCCGTCGGCCACCAGCGACCGGATTGCCGCACGCGCGGAGTCCTCGTCGAGCGCGACGACGATGTTGCCGTCGCGATCGATCCGCTCGGTCACCTCCAACGCGTGCCGCTTGGGGACCAGGCCGTGGGACTTGCTCTGTCCCATGACGTTCTGCAGTTGTTCGGGTGAACCGCCGAGGTAGCGGCCCTCCACGTTCATGATGTAGATCGAGTCCCGATGACCCTTGGTCGTGAGGAATCCGACGGGCGGCACGTTGCCCATGACGAGGGCGTTCAACGATGACGTCGTCCCGTGCGCGATGTGGTGGGTGTCGGCGAGCATCTCCTGCACCGGGCGGCCCACCTGTTCGGCCAGCGCAACCAGCACGTCGATCACGCCCTGCGAGTAGTCCGGGGGAGTCGACGGGGCCTTGGCGGCGACCACGGTGCCGGAACTGTCGTCGAGTACTGCGTCTGTGAACGTCCCGCCGACGTCCACTCCGATCACATAGGTCATTTCCGGTGTGCTCCTTTTGCTACGAGTCGAAGACGCCAGTGATCTCTGAGCCGACACCCGAGCCCTGTTTACGTCTGCGTTGAGTATTCGACGCGTGTGATGACATGTCAAGCACCAATTGTGAGAGCGGTCACCACGCTCTTCCGCCAACCCGTGGTCATTGTGCGCTGCAGCGCTGGTGGCCGGGCCTTGACGTTTCGTCGTGCGCGTCGAATAATCATCGTTAGCGTCGAACTCCACATCGATGCCCTCGTCCACCGGAAGGCCCTGCCCATGACCACCCACCGCATCGGACTCGTGGTACCGAGTTCCAATGTGACGGTCGAGACGGAGATGCCTGCGCTGCTGGCCCGGCACCCCGACGCGTCGTTCTCCTTCCATTCGAGCCGCATGCGGATGCAGGCGGTCTCCCCCGAGCAGCTCCGCGCCATGAACTCCCAGCGGGAGCGGTGCATCCTCGAACTCGGCGACGCCGGCGTGGACGCGATGCTCTACGCGTGTCTCGTCGCGCTGATGGCGGCCGGCCCCGGCGAGCACCAGCGCGTCGAGGGGTTGATCGCCGAGCAACTCGCGGCCGGCGGGTCCGACGCCGCGGTGCGTTCGAGCGCCGGCGCCCTGATCGAGGGCCTCCGGGCCCTCGGTGCCGTCCGCATCGCACTGGTCACCCCGTACATGCGCCCGCTCGCGGAGAAGGTCGTCGAGTACATCGAGGCCGAGGGGATCGCCGTCACCGACTGGCGCGCGTTGGAGGTCTCCGACAACGCCGAGGTGGGCGCCATCGCGGGGTCGCGGGTCATGGAGGCCGCGCGTTCGCTCGATCTCACCGGCGTCGACGCGCTCGTCATATCCGCCTGCGTGCAGATGCCGTCGCTCCCGCTCGTCCAGAAGGCCGAGGACGAGTTCGGCCTCCCGGTCGTCTCGGCCGCAACGGCGGGGGCGTACAGCCTGCTCCGCGCGCTGGATCTGGCGGTCGATCTACCCGGTGCCGGCTCGCTGCTGCGCGCCGACGCATCCGCGACCGTCGTAGCCTGAAACATCAAGGAGAACAGCATGTCCGAACGCAATCACAAGGTCAGAGGCGTCGACCACGTCGCCTACCCGACATTCGACCCGGCCGGCACGGTCGAGTTCTATCGCGACGTCCTCGGCTTCCCGGTCGTGCACTCGATCTGCGCGGCCGGGTGGGGCCCGGAGAAACATCCCGACTTCATCCACTTCTTCTTCGACATCGGCAACGACGACCGGCTGGCGTTCTTCTACTACTTCGGCCTCGAGCCGTTCGAGGGCGGACCGCAGGGCGACGCCTACTCACGCTTCGCCGACGACGTGCCGATCTTCTTCATCCGGTCCCGTCATCTGGCCATCCACGTCGACACCGAGGAGGACCTGCTCGACTACCGCGCGCGACTCGACGGCAGCAATTGGCCGGTCGAGATGCAGATCCAGCACGAGACCATCGAGTCCATCTACACCCACGATCCCAACGGCTACATGATCGAGATCACCAGGGCGATGCGTCCGGTCACTCCGCAGGAGGATCTCGACGCGGAACTGACCATCGACGCGCTGATCGATGTTGTCCGGGGGCCGGAGCCGAGCATGGCGAATCTCCTGGCGCGCAAGGCCGAGCTCATCGTCGAGCGGGCGGCGCAGTGGGTCCCGTCCGATGACGAGGTGGTGGCGCGGTGACCACGCTCTACGTGCTCGACATCCCGGAGAATCACGACATCGCCGCGGTCGCGGACAAGGACCCGTCCGTCGTGGTCGACCACGTCGGGCCCTACTTCCGGATCGTCTCCGACGACGACATCGTCATCGACCGCCGCGCGACCGGATGTCGGCACGCGGTCTGGTACAGCAGCGTCGCCGGCCTCCACGAAAGCCGGATCACGCAGTGGGACAAAGACGCGATGCGCGTCGTGGGCGCGTGACCGTCACCCGTCTCGGCGCGGGTCGGTACATCGATGCGGCACAGGCTCCGGCCGACACCGTCACCTCGCTCCACGAGCTGACGACGTCCGATGGTGCGAAGGTCGCCGGCGTGCTGCGGACGGTGCCGGGCGCGCGGACCGTCGTCGCGCTGATGCATCCCCGTCAGGACCTGACCCACCACGTCCTCGTTCCCGAACTGCTGGCCCGCGGGTTCGGTGTGTGGACCCAGAGCACGCGCTCCCCCAACAACGACATCGCGCTGGTCCACGAACAGGCTCTGCTCGACGCCGCCGCCGGACAGGTCTTCCTGCAGGACGCGGACTTCGATCACGTTGTGACGCTGGGTCACTCCGGTGGTGGAACTCTGTTCGCCTTCTACCACCAGCAGGCCGGGCTGCCGCCGGCGCATCGCCTGCGTCGGACGCCCGCCGGCCGGCCGGTCGATCTCGCGTCGGCGGACATGCCCATCCCGGACGGAGCGGTGTTCATGGCGCCGCACCCGGGGCAGGGCGCCCTGCTGCTCCGCCTCATCGACCCGTCGGTGGTCGACGAGTCCGACCCGCTCTCGGTGGACCCGGCTCTCGATCCGTTCGACCCGGCCAATGGCTTCGCCGAACCCCCGCACAGCTCGCAGTACCCGGACGACTTCGTCCGGCGGTACCGGGCCGCGCAGCGCGCACGGGTCGAACGTCTCGACAAGGTCGCCCGAGAGCGGGTGGCCGAGGCCGCGGACGCGCGACGACGGCACAAGGACATCGGGGATCCGAGAGACCGTCGTGCGGCGCTCATTCCGCGTGTCCTCACGGTGTATCGGACCGACGCCGACCTGCGGTTCACCGATCTGTCGCTCAGTCCCAACGACCGACCCTACGGATCTCTGTTCGGTCGACGCCCCGACCTCACCAATTCCGGCCTGGTCGGCTTCGCGCGGTTCAGCACGCCGGACGCGTGGCTCTCGACGTGGTCCGGTCTCTCGACCAACGCGGACTTCGTGCGCTGCGCACCCGCGATCACCGCGCCGACGTTGTTCGTCGAACTCAGTGGGGATCAGGCGTGCTTCCCCGACGACGCCACCGCCATGACCCAGGCCATCGGCGCCGCCGACGTCACCCGTACATGCGTCGCCGGAACGCATTTCGGTGGACCCATCAGCGACGGAGCCCCGACCGGCGCGAGCCTCGCCGCAGCCGACATCGGACAGTGGTTGGCCGAGCGGTTCGGCTGACGAGCCGAGTCCGCAACGCCTCGGCAGTCACGGTCACGGGACGATGTTGATCATCTTCCCGGGCACGTAGATGACCTTGCGGGGTTCTCCGTCGAGCAGCGCCGCGACCTTCTCGTCGGCCAATGCCGCGGCGGTGACCGATGCCTCGTCGGCATCGGCGGCCACGGTGATCCGGCTGCGCACCTTGCCCTTCACCTGGATCGGGATCTCGACGGTGTCCTCCACCAGCAACGCCTCGTCGGCGACGGGGAACGGGCCGTGCGCCAGCGGCGCCGGATGCCCCAACTGGCCCCACAACTCCTCGGCGATGTGCGGTGCGACCGGTGCCAGCATGAGCAGTAGCGGCTCGACCACGTCCCGCGGTGCGCCCGTCGCGTACTCCTTGGTCAGATGGTTCGTCAGCTCGATCAACTTGGCCACCGCGGTGTTGTCGCGCAGCGCGGCGTAGTCGTCCCGCACACCGGCGATCGTCTTGTGCAGCAGCTTGTTCGCCGACTCACTCGGCGCGTCGTCGGTGAC
>NZ_JAEMTF010000040.1:13846-24486 GCF_016462415.1 Williamsia sp.
CGATCGTCTTGTGCAGCAGCTTGTTCGCCGACTCACTCGGCGCGTCGTCGGTGACCCGCACCTCGCCGGTCTCCTCGTCGATCACCAGACGCCAGACCCGCTGCAGGAATCGCTGCGCACCGACCACGTCCTTGGTGGCCCAAGGACGGGACTGATCGAGCGGGCCCATCGACAGCTCGTACACGCGCAGCGTGTCCGCGCCGTAGTCACGGCAGATGTCGTCGGGCGCTACGGAGTTCTTGAGGGACTTGCCCATCTTCCCGTACTCGCGGTTGACCGGTTGACCCTCGTAGAAGAACCCGCCGTCGCGCTCCTCGACCTCCTCCGCGGGCACGTAGACCCCGCGGGCGTCGGTGTAGGCGAACGCCTGGATCATGCCCTGGTTGTACAGCTTTCGGTACGGCTCCTTCGAGGTGACGTAACCCAGGTCGAAGAGCACCTTGTGCCAGAAGCGCGAGTACAGCAGGTGCAGCACAGCATGCTCGACGCCGCCCACGTACAGATCGAGCCCGCCCGGATCGTCCGGCCCGTGGACATCGGTCTGCGGGCCCATCCAGTAGGCCTCGTTCTCCTTGGCGCAGAACTCGTCCGAGTTCGTGGGGTCGATGTAGCGCAGCTGGTACCACGAGCTGCCCGCCCACTGCGGCATGACATTGGTGTCGCGGGTGTAGTGCTGCAGGCCGTCACCGAGGTCGAGGTCGACGTTGACCCAGTCGGTGGCCTTCGCCAGTGGGGGAGAGGGCACACTGTCGGCGTCGTCGGGGTCGAACGACACCGGAGCGAAGTCGGCGACCTCGGGCAGCGCGACCGGGAGATCGGACTCGGGAATCGGATGCGGTTCTCCCGCAGCGTCGTAGACGATGGGGAAGGGCTCGCCCCAGTAGCGCTGACGGGCGAACAGCCAGTCGCGCAGCTTGTACTGCACCGTGCCGGTGCCCGCCCCCTGCTTCTCCAGCCAGTCGATGATCGTGGCCTTCGCGGCGTCGACCCGCAGGCCGTCGAGGAATCCCGAATTGACGATGGGGCCATCACCGGTGAATGCGGCCTCGGCCACGCCCTGCTCGGACCCGATCACCTCGACGATGGGCAGACCGAACGCGGTCGCGAACTCGTGGTCACGCGGATCGTGCGCCGGGACGGCCATGATGGCGCCCGTGCCGTACCCGATCAGCACGTAATCGGCGATGAAGACCGGGATCTGGCGTCCGTCGACCGGGTTGACGGCGTAGCCGCCGGTGAAGACACCGGTCTTCTCCTTGTTCTCCTGGCGCTCGAGGTCGGACTTCGCGGCGATGCCGGCGCGGTACTGCGCGATCGCGGCGGCGGGATCGGAGGCGCAACCGGTCCACCGGTCGTCGACCCCGGCGGGCCACGAGTCGGCGGTCAGCGCGTCGACCAGTGGGTGTTCGGGGGCCAGCACCATGTAGGTGGCGCCGAACAGGGTGTCGGGGCGGGTGGTGAACACCTCGATGGCGGCGTCGGAGCCGGGGACCCCGAACGCGACCTGCGCGCCACGGGACCGGCCGATCCAGTTCTGCTGCATGGCCTTGACCTTGTCCGGCCAGTCCAGCAGGTCGAGGTCGTCGATGAGGCGATCGGAATACGCGGTGATACGCATCATCCACTGCCGCAGTCGTTTCCGGAACACCGGGAAGTTGCCGCGGTCACTGCGACCGTCGGCGGTGACCTCCTCGTTGGCCAACACCGTGCCCAGACCCGGACACCAGTTCACCATCGAATCCGACTGGTACACCAGGCGATACCCGTCGATCACCGTGGCGCGACCGGCCGCGTCGAGGTCGGCCCACACCGAACCGTCGGCGGGGGTGCGGGAGCCGGAGTCGAACTCGGCGACCAGCTCGTCGATCCGCCGGGCACGGCCCAGGTCGGTGTCGTACCAGGCGTTGTAGATCTGCAGGAAGATCCACTGCGTCCAGCGGTAGAACTCCAGGTCGGTGGTCGCCACCCGGCGACGCTCGTCGTGCCCGAGTCCGAGACGACGGATCTGCGCGAGGTAGCGCTCGATGTTCGCCTCGGTGGTGGTGCGCGGGTGGGTACCGGTCTGAACGGCGTACTGCTCGGCGGGCAGGCCGAACGAGTCGAAGCCCATGGTGTGCAGGACGTTGGCGCCGTCCATGCGGTGGAAGCGTGCGTAGACGTCGCTGGCGATGAAGCCCAGGGGGTGGCCGACGTGCAGGCCCGCGCCCGACGGGTACGGGAACATGTCCTGGATGAAGAGCTTGCCGCTGCCCGCGCCGCCCGCGAACGTGGAGAGATCACCGGCCAGCGGGCCCACCGGATTGGGGGCCTCGAAGCTCCGGTTGTCGTTCCAGTTGCGCTGCCAGCGCTCTTCGATCTCGCCGGCCAGCTGCGCGGTGTAGCGGTACTCAGTCACCTGACCAGCGTAAAGCGTCCCCTGACGGTGACGGTTGGCGGTGTCGCTCGTATCATCGAGGAGTGAATTCTGTTGCCGTCGGTATCTCTGTCGCCGACTTCGTGCTCGCTGTCGCCTTCGGCGTGACCGGTGTGCTCGGACTGATGCGGCGCCTGCCCCGTAATCGCTTCGTCGGGATCCGTACCCCCGTGACGCTGCGGTCGGACGAGACGTTCGCCGTCGCGCATGTCGTGGCCGGGCCGGGTCTGGTGGGCGGCGCGGTCATCCTCGCGCTGGCCGGGGTCATCGGGATCGGTTCCGGTGGCGGTGTCGGGCTGGCGTTCGCGCTGGTCGGTCTGGTCGCCGCGCTGGTCATCCTCGGAGCGGCCAGCTCCTTCGGTCTCCGCGCCGCGGCGCGCGTGCCCGACTGGGAGGAGAGCTGCGGCACCGGTGGCGGCTGCGGCAGCTGCGCGTTGCAGGGCGCCTGCTCGACGCCGGACTCCGCGACCCCCGACTCGGCGACCACGGTCTCCTAGCCGCCCGGGGTCGGATCGAGTGCTCTCACGCCTCCACATCGACGGCTTCATCCTGGCCATCCTGGCCACGGTGGGCGTCGCGACGCTGCTCCCCGCACGCGGTGAGTTCGCCGACATCACGTCATGGGTCGTGGTGGCGGCCATCGCTCTGCTGTTCTTCCTCTACGGCGCGCGCATGCACCCGCGCGAGGCGCTCGAGGGGCTACGGCACTGGCGTCTGCACCTGACCATCCTGGCCTTCACCTTCGCGCTGTTCCCGCTGATCGGTCTCGCGCTCAAACCGATCGCGCCGCACGTCCTCGGCGACGACGTCTACACCGGCGTGCTGTTCCTGTGCCTCGTGCCGTCGACGGTGCAGTCGTCCATCGCGTTCACGTCCATCGCCCGGGGCAATGTCGCCGGGGCGATCGTCAGCGCGTCGGCGTCCAATCTGCTCGGCGTGGTGCTGACGCCGCTCCTCGTCGTGGCGTTGATCTCCAGCACCGGGGGCATCACGATCTCGTGGACATCGATCCTCACGATCGTGCTCGAGATCCTCGTACCGTTCATCGTCGGACAGCTCGCGCGACCGTTGATCGGTGGGTGGCTGACCCGGCACGCGAAACCGACGAAATTGGTGGACCGCGGGTCGATCGTGTTGGTGGTCTACTCGGCGTTCAGCGAGGGTATGCGCGAGCACATCTGGTCGACGGTGCAGTGGTGGCAGGTGCTCGTGCTGATCGCCGGCTCGATCGTTCTCGTCGGGGCGCTGCTGTGGCTCACGGGATTCGTCGGCCGACGCCTGCGCTTCGACCGCGCCGACACCATCGCCATCCAGTTCTGCGGGACGAAGAAGAGCCTGGCCACCGGATTGCCGATGGCCGCGGTGCTGTTCTCGGGCAGCAATGTGGGCCTGATCGTGTTGCCGCTGCTGATCTTCCACCAGATCCAGCTGATGATGTGTGCCTGGTGCGCGGGGCGGCTGTCTCGCGAGCCGGTCGACGAACCGGAGATCGCCCCGGCCGCCACCTAGCCACCGAGGCAACGGGCGTTCAGGTGGATCTCTGGATACCGCGCAGGAGCATGTCGGCGACCTGGTCGGCATGACGGGCCGCATCGGTGGCGGGGTGTGCGTCGAGGTAGCCGAGCATGCTGTCCACCGCGCCCTGGTAGGTGACCGCCATGAGCAACGGATCCAGGGCCTCGTCGAAGTCACCCTCGGACTGACCTCGCGCGAATATCTCGGCCTGTCGCGCGTATGTCTCGTCGTAGTCGTCGAGGCCGAAGCGCAGGTCGCCGTCGGACGTCCGCAGGTTCACCACGATCTCGGCGATGGCGCGGCGTTGCGCGCCGTGGGTGAGGCGGAGACCGGCAGCACCGTGTATCGCCGCGCGGATGACCCGCGGTGCGGGCTCCGACAGGTCCAGGGTGTCCGCGACGGCTGATCGAAGGACGAGGAGAGTCTGCCGTGCCGTCGTGTCGAGCAGGTCGTCGAGGTCGGTGAAGTAATGCCAGAGAAGACCTTTCGACACCCCGGCTCGGGACGCGATCGCGTCGGCGGTGGTCGCCTGGTAGCCGACCTCGTCGAGGACGTCGACGGTCGCCGCGACGAGCTGGTCCCGACGCTGGGCCGGGCTGAGTCGACGGCGAACGGGCGCGTCTGTCACGTCCGATCGCCGACGACGACAGCGATCACGCCGGCCATCACGACCGCGATGCCGACCATCTCCACACGCATCCAGACCGGGTAGAGGTCCGGAAGGAGGGCTTGGACGACGTTGACCACGAGCAGGACCGCCGCGATGATTCCGACGGCCCGCACGGCGCGCACACTCCCGCGCTCCGCCGCTCGTAGACGAAGGGGGAGTAGAACCGCGAACGCCGCCACGATGACCGCATGCACCCACGCCTCGGTGGGAGCCTGCGACGGCGCGGTCGCACTGAGAACGATCAGGGCGAGGATCGTCGCTGCGACCACCGCGACATAGATTCCGACGAGGCGACGCAGGCGGCTCAATGGACGGACGCCAATTTCATTGACCATACGGTCAACAGTAATTGACTCGGCGGTCAACAGCAAGGGAGTTCGCTAGCGATACTCGGCGGTCGTGAGTAGTCGCGCGTGCGCGATGACCGCGTCGAGAGCGGCCTCCAACGGGGCGGTGTCGCGGTGGATCTGGGCCATCAGCAGGCCGCCCTGCAGGGATGCGAGCGTCGACCTGGCCAACGACTCGGTGTCGACGTCGGCGCGCAATACGCCGCCGCTGCGCATCGACTCGTAGCCCCGCCGAATCGCCCGCTCCCACCGCGACAGCGCCTGCGCGACGCCGGCGCGCGCTCCTGGATCGACTTCGGCGACCTGCACACCCAGCGATCCCAGCGGGCATCCGCCCGAACACCCGCCGAGGCGTTGGTACTCGACGATCCACGCGCACCACTGCCGCAGCCCGTCGATCGTGTCGAGCTCGGCGAACATCGCCTCGTGCGCACCGACGATCGTCTCGTCCTGATGCGCGATGACCGCGTGCACCAGCGCGTACTTGTCGGAGAAGTAGTGATAGATCTGCGAGTTGCTCACCCCGGCGCGGGCACGCACGTCCTCCATCGTCGTGCCGGCCACCCCGGTGTCGAGCATCAACTCCGCCGCGGCGCCCACGATGCGCGCTCGCGTCTCCCGACCCCTGGCGGTGAGGGGTCTGCCGGTGTTCGTGCGGTGCGCCTCGACGGTCATCGCACCAGGATAGATTTTCTGGATTGGACAGTCCAGTTTTTCGTCGGCAGGCTGGCGTCACCGCGGCGACGCGCCGCGGGAACCGCACACCAGACAAGGACCGACGATGACCACATCGCAGGATTCGATGACCCAGCAGCTGACGGCGACCCTCGAGGGGTCGCTCACCCAACTACCCACCGAGGTCAGCGCGGCGTTCGCCGCCGATCGCGACGGGCTCGACGCGGCCGGCACCCCCGCAGGCGTGGCCGCGGTCGGTACGGCGGTCACCGACGTCGACCTCGTCACCGCGCAGGGGGACACCACCCGTCTGCACAGCGAGCTGGGTGGACGCCCCGCGGTCCTGGTGTTCTACCGCGGTGCATGGTGCCCGTACTGCAACGTCGCGCTGGGGGCGTATCAGCGTGAACTGGTGCCCGCGCTGACCGAACGCGGCGCGACCCTGATCGCCATCAGCCCGCAGAAGCCCGACGGCTCGCTCAGCGCGCAGGAGTCCAACGAGCTGACCTTCACGGTCCTGTCCGACCCGGGCAACACGCTCGCCGGCAACCTCGGCATCATCGCGCCGAACAACCCCGACGCCATCGCCGCGCAGAAGCAGTTGGGTCTCGATGTCACCGAGCACAACGCCGACGGCACCGCCGATCTGCCGTTCCCGACCGTCGTCGTGCTCGACGCCGCCGGGACGATCTCGTTCATCGACGTGCATCCGAACTACACCACGCGCACCGAGACGGCGGACATCATCGCCGCGGTCGACGCGCTGAGCTGACCGAGCGGTGGCGGGGTGGTGGTCGCCTACTTCTTCTGGCGCCGCGACCCTCCGTGCCAGTCCTCGGTGACACCGGTGTCCTCGTCGCTCACGCCGAGTGCACGGAGCTGGGGACGTTCGCGCAGGCTGCGTTTGAGTTCGGCGAAGCCGGGGAACTGCGCGAGCCCGACGACGTGATCCCAGAGTTCGGCCGCCTCCTCCACGCGGGGGAGGCGGCTGATCACGGGACCGAAGAACGCGATCCCCTCGGGCGGGCGGAAATGGATGATCGGTGTCCCGACGTCCTTGCCGGTGAGCCCGAGCGCCTCGTCGGTCTCGGCCTGGATGACGGTGTCCCACGTGTCGTCGTCGAGCGCCGCGAGGTGCGTCGGGGCCATGCCGAGGTCGTCGAGGATCGGTGCGACGAAGTCCGCGGTGCCGCGGCGTTCGTGCGCGTCGGGCTCGTCGGGGACGGGCTCGGAGTCGAAGATCTTCTCACCGAGCGCGGCGTAGAGAGCGGTGACGCCGTCGCGTCCGTACTGATCTCGAACCGACGCGGCCACGCGGAGAAGCCGGAGTCCCGCGGTGTGGCCGGCCTCGTACTCCGGCGGGAAGTGCGCCGCGTAGTCGATGTGGGAGTTGAGGAGTCGCAGCGAGATGAACCGCCACTCGACGGTGTAGTCACGCTCCCTCTGCACCATGCGGACCCATTTGCTGGTCATCCACGCGAACGGGCAGACGGGATCGAAGTAGAAGTTGATGTCAGCGGAGGCCATGACTCCAGACAAGCACACGGTGCCGCTGTACGTCAGCGACCGATCACGTCGTCGACCACCGGCGCATCGGCATCCGCTCCACCGCCGTGGCGGAGTCGGCGGGCGGCGAACCCGGACACCAGCGTGATGACGATGACCGCGGCCAGCGCGCCGACGAAGGGCCACGACAGCGGCGACGTCCCGTAGGCACCCACCGCGGTGTACCCGATCGCCGACGGCAGGATGCCGACGACCGTGCCGACGAGGTAGTCGCGACCCCGGATGGCGCTGAGTCCGGCCGCGTAGTTCACCACTGCGAACGGGAACGGGATGAGTCGGATGAGGACCATCGCGATCAGACCGCGGCGCTGCAGGATCGCGTCGATCGACGCGATCCGCTCCCACCCGAGCCGGGCCACACCGTCGCGTCCGAGCCATCGGGCGAGTCGGAAACCGAGCCAGGCGCCGATCGTCGCGCCGATCATGACGACGGTCGCGCCCTCGATCAGTCCGAACAGCAGACCACTGGCGATCGTCAGGGCACTGGCGGGAAACGGCGTCAGCGACACCGCGATGTAGACCAGGACGAACACGAGCGGGCCCCACGCGCCGGCACCGTCCACCCGATCACGCAGCGGCTGAGGGTCGGGGATGTCGACGGTGACGGCGACGACGACCATCGCGACGACGATCGCCACGAGGAGAGCAGCTTTCCACCGATGATTGAATCGGCCTGCACTGCGTGTCGGTTCGGCGTCGTGCACATCACTCCCGGGGTCGATGCTCAGACTAGTGGCCGATTCGCGGGCCGACTGCGCCCACTCGGCGTCCGCAACCGCCCAGTCGACGTCCGCAGCCGCCCAGTCGTCGTCTGCGGGTGGTCAGTCGAGGACGATGTCGTGCCCGGGGCCGCGTTCGTCGTCGGGGCGGACCCCGAAGTACCGGCGGTCGGATTCGGCGATCGGCACGTCGTTGATGCTGGCCTCCCGTCGTCGCATCAGCCCGTACTCGTCGAACTCCCACAGCTCGTTGCCGTAGCTGCGGAACCATGCGCCGTCGGCGTCGTGCCACTCGTACTGGAACCGCACGGCCATTCGGTTCTCCCGGAATCCCCACAGGCTCTTGCGCAGGACGTAGTCGTGTTCGCGCTCCCACTTGGCGGTCAGGAACTCCACGATCGCGGGGCGTCCGGTGAGGAAGGTGTCACGGTTCCGCCAGACCGAGTCTGGCGTGTACGCGAGGCTCACCTTGTCCGGATCTCGGCTGTTCCACGCGTCCTCGGCGGCCTGCACCTTCGCGATCGCGGTGTCCATCGTGAACGGGGGCAGGGGCGGGCGCGGCTCGGGAGCGGTCACGCGATCATCATCTCCCGTCGGCGATGGGTTGCGCGCGGCGAATCTGGTCGGCCGCACGCGCCGGGTCGAGATCCACCGAACATCGGATGATCGCGTTGCCGATGCGCAGGACGCCGGAGGTGAGCGGCTGCGCCCGCAGGCCACCGCGACCGATGAGCGCCTTGCGTGATCCCTCGCCGGCCATGGTGTCCATCCAGACGCACGGGTGGGCCGGGCGACCGCCGCGGAACCGGATCGGGCCGTCGCCGGTGTCGATCTCGAACTCCTCGCCGCGCAGGGGATCGAGTTCGAGCCCTCGGACGGCGACGTTGCGTCGTGCGACGACCGGGTCGGCGCCGTCGGTGGCGGCCTCCCACGCCTCGAGCGCCAGGAAGGTCACCGCTGCCTCGGTGTGGGCGCGCACCCCGAAGAACCGGTCGCCACGGATGCCCTTGTCGGCGACGATGTCGACGTGGTCGGGGAGCGCGGTGGGAACGTCGTCGGCGGGGCCGTCCTTGGCGCGTCCGAAGTAGGCGTGCCCCGGCGACACCACCAGCGTCACCACCTCGAATCGATACTCGCGGTCCATGCTCTCCACGCTGGCACACTGGTTGATGTGACCGCATCCGGAGACCCCCAGAGCTACTCGTCGGGTGAGCGTGTCTTCGGCCCGCCCCGCGGCACCTTCGATCCGGATTGGGCGGCAACGGCCCTACGGTCCAACCGCCCCGAGCTGGACCACCCCACGTCGGTCCGGCTCGTCACGCAGGCGTGGGAGCTGTTGCGCGAACGCGACATCCGCGGAGACGAACTGACGGCGGCCCTGGCCTCCGAGTCCGAGATCGACACCGATCTCGCCGGTGCCGTATCGGCCATCGCGACCGAGACGGCACGTTTCTACCTGGACCGCCCCTGACGGGCGGGGCGGTCGACCCCCGGGTTCGGGAACTGAGCAGTCGGTGGTTGTTCGGTCTGTTCTCCACGCTGCTGGCGGTGTCGCTGATCCTGCATCAGCTGTGGTGGGACGGACTCGAGACCGACTCCCTGCATGCCGTGGCCATCCTCGCCGCGCTGTGGCTGCTGGTCCGACCGACATCGGTCGGACGCCTCGCGATCATGCTGGCCGCCGAGGTCGTCGCTGTCGGCCACGACCTGCCCTACGTCGGCGACCACACGCTCGTCGTGCTCGTGACCGGCATGAGCGTGCTTGCTCTGCTCGCGTGGACCCTCGCCCGGAACCGACGACTGCCCGCACCCGAGGAGTTGTTCGACACCATCGCGCCGTTCCTGCGGGTGCAGCTGATCATCGTCTACGCGGCCGCGGCGCTGTCGAAGCTCAACACCGATTTCCTCGACCCGCAGACCAGCTGCGCCGGCCCGATGTCGCAGAAGATCATCTTCTTCGACCCGACGCTGTTCACCGGGACGTGGCGCATCACCCCGTCGATCTGGGCGACCATCGCGATCGAGATCGCACTGCCGATCCTGCTCGCGGTGCCGCGCACGCGGGTGGTCGGCCTGATGCTCGGCTGCGCGTTCCACGTCGTTCTCGCGCTGGCGGGCAACGTCCCGTTCTCCGCCGTGGCCCTGGCGCTGTACGTCGCGTTCCTGCCGACGCACACCGTCCCGGCCCTGCATGCAGTCGTGCTCCGACACCGGCGGCTGCGATCGGCGACCCGGATCGTGGCGACGCCGATCGCTTCGATGGTCCTGTTCGTCGTGGGGGTCGCCGTGTGGTTCGCGGCGGCACAGGTACTCGGCCGGGACCCGTGGTCGTGGTCCGACGGGCTCGGCGGCGTCGCCCGGCTCGCGATCGTCGTCATGGTCGTGATCGCCGGGGTCGCGTTCGTTCTCGGTCGGCGTCCTCCGGGAGGTGCGGCCGAATACGCTCGCCCACCGTCGGGACGGCGTCTCTGGCACCCGATCCTCGTCGTCGCGGTGGCGCTGCTGCTCGTCAACGCGGCTTGTCCGTACCTGGGGCTGAGGTCGGAGAGCACCTTCACCATGTTCAGCAACCTGCGCACCGAGCAGGGGGCCTGGAACCATGTGCTGATCCCGGAGACGGTGCGGGTGTTCGGTTCTCAGGATCGGTTGGTGACCGTCGTCGCGACCGACGATCCCGCCCTGGCCGCCCGGACGGGCTCGGGCACGACGCTGACCCGGTTCGAGCTGAACCGGTA
>NZ_JAEMTF010000040.1:24586-38036 GCF_016462415.1 Williamsia sp.
TGGCCGCCCGGACGGGCTCGGGCACGACGCTGACCCGGTTCGAGCTGAACCGGTATCTGCGGTCGTATCCAGGCACGGAGGTCACCTGGTCGGAGGCCGGGTCGCACGGCGCGACCATTCGTTCACGCGGGCCCGTCGCGGCGGCCCCCGGACAGACGCTCGCCGAGAAGTTGTTCCATTTCAAGGACGTACGAACCCGCGAGGACGGCGACTGCGGTTAGCCTGCTCAGGACACGGAGGCGATCGCGACCGCGATCCTCTCTCATCTTCGAGGAGACGCGATGACCCAGCCCGACCCGAAGCAGCCCGATCCCTACGCCACCGAGTCGTTCACCGGGGATCCCTACGCGCAGAATCCGTATCCGGCGTCGCAACCGCAGTACGGCGGCGGATACGCGCAGCCGCAGCAGTTCACCCCCGCGCCGCCGTCGGCCAACGGCGGCTGGGCGGTCGCGGCCATCGTCTTCTTCTGGCCGTTGGCATTCGTCGCGGTCAGCCGCGCGTTCTCGGTGTACCCGCTCTGGGCTCAGGGCCGCTACGCCGAGGCAGAAGCCGCGTCGGCGACGGTCAAGCGCCTCGGTGTGATCTCGCTGATCATCATCGCGGCGCTGATCGTCCTCTACATCGTGGTCGTGATCATCGCTGTCGCGGTGGGGGTCTCGTCGGACTCCAGCGTCTGAGTCCGTCGACGTCGGCTCACCGACGACGTCGGTAGAGCGACAGCGTGACCGACGCTGCGGTGAGCAACGGCACCGACACCGACAACCGGTCGGCACGGCGAACCAGATCGGTGACGACGCTGTCGGACTCGAGGTCGCGGCCGGCGATCATGTCGCGGTACAGCGAGGCGGTGAACGGCGACCCGTCGGCGATGAGTCGGGATCGCGCGCCCGCGACCACCTCTGGCGCCACCGTGATCCCCGATGCGATTGCCACCGAAGCACATTCGTCGATGAGGGCGGCCGCGACCGTGGGACCGAACTCGGTGGCGGTCACCTCGCCGACGTTCGCACGCAGCATCGTGGTGAGGGCCGCGGCCGAGGCGAGGAAGATCCACTTGTCCCACATGTCGGTGACGATGCGGTCCGAACAGACGGTGTCGAAACCCGCGCCGGCCAGGGTGCGGTCGACGTCGGCGATCCGGTCGGTCATCTCGCCCGACAGCTCGCCGTAGCGCATGAACCGGTCGGGGCCGAGCAGGTCGATGGCGCCGTCGGCCCCGAGCTGACTCGCGACCACCGCCACGCCGCCGAGTACCGCCGACCCGAAGGCCTCGGTGAGGCGGTCGAGGTGTCGCATCCCGTTGAGCAACGGCAGCACGCACGATTGCGGGCCGACGGCGGGTGCGACGTCGGCGATCGCGGATTCGAGCGCCTGTTCCTTCACCGATGCGATGACCAGGTCGAACGGCGCGGTGATCTGTGCCGTCGTGATCGTCGACACCGGAGTCGTCGTCTCCTGACCGGCGTCGCGGACGACCACTCCGTCCCGGGCGAGCTGTTCGGCCCGCGCCGCACGGACGAGGAACGTCACGTCACGGCCGGCCCGGATCAGGCTCGCGCCGAAGAACCCGCCCACCGCGCCGGCACCGACGATCAGGACACGCATCGCTCTAGTTGCGTTCGACGTCGATGGGGTGGGTCGCCAGCAGGGGCAGTGGCCACGGCTGGCGACGCAGGACGTCGGCGAAGACGTCGTCGGTGGCGGAGGCGAGCAGATCACGCGGCAACGCCGACGCGACCAACCACGAGTCGCGACGCAGTTCGTCGTCGAGCTGCCCGATGCCCCAGCCGGAGTAACCGGCGAAGATGCGGATGCCGTCCAGGGTCCGCGCGAGATCCTCCGGGTCGGCGTCGAGATCGACCAGGACCACCCGGCCGTCGACCGGTCGGAGTCCGGGAACGGCGTCGATGTCGACACCGGGCTTGACCACACCGAGACACAGCGCCGAATCCTGCTTGACCGGACCGCCGATGAACACCGCACGCGGGGCCGCGGTCAGATCGGTCCACTGGGGAAGGAGGTTGTGCACCGCGGTCTGGCTCATCCGGTTGATCACGACACCCAGGCTGCCCGCGTCGTTGTGCTCGACGATGTAGATGACGGTGCGACGAAAGGTGGGTTCGGTCAGGGTGGTGGCGGCGATGAGGACGCTGCCCGCGCGGATCCGGCCCGCCTCCACGGTGTCCCACGTCGGGTTGAAACCCGTTCCGCGCCCGCGCGGTCCGTCACCCGGGGAGCCTTCCCCGGCGGAGAAGTCGTCCGAGGAGAAGTCCTCGGGATCGTCTGGCCTGGCCACCTGTTCATCATGGCACGCCCGGTGCGCGGTGACAGGCCGTCCGACGTGTGTGCTCGGCCGCCTCATGCAGGAATCTCACAGCTCATGTGCAGGCGCGGTGCCCCGCGGGTTTGTACTCTCGGACAAGTGCCATTCCTGCGAGCGTTCCGTGACCGCCCCGGGCTGTCGCGTCTGCTCGCGATCCGACTCTCCAGTCAGGTCACCGACGGCGTGTTCCAGGCCGCGCTGGGCGGAGCCATCCTGTTCAATCCGGAGCGCCACGCCGACCCGCTCGCCGTCGCCGGTGGCCTCGCGGTCCTGCTGCTGCCGTACTCGGTGATCGGACCGTTCGCCGGTGCCCTGCTCGACCACTGGGACCGGCGCACCGTGCTGATCTGGGCGAACGTGGCCCGGGCGGTTCTCGTCAGCATCGTGGCGCTGTCCATCGCGACCGGCGCCCCCGACACCGTCGTGTTGGTCACCGCGCTGCTCGTGACCGGCGCCAGCAGATTTGTCGCGTCCGGATTGTCGGCGGGACTGCCGCACGTCGCGCCGCGCGAGATCCTCGTCGGGATGAACGCCTTCTTCACCACGATCGGAGCGGGCGCGCTGGCGGTGGGTGCGGGCATCGCGCTCGGTCTCCGCGCGATCTTCGGCTCCGACAACGTCGGCAGCGCATTGACGACGATGGGCGCCGTTGTGATCGCTCTGATCGGAGCGGGCATCGCGGTCGGGTTCGCCCATCTCGCGCTCGGTCCGGACCACCCCGACACCGATGGCGCCGCGATCACTCCCGAACACCCTCGCGGTCCCGCGATGCGCGCGGTCGCGGTGGGACTGCTGCACGGTGGGCGCGCCGTCGCCCGTGCCCGCGGTGTGTCGGGGTCGCTGTGCGCGATCGGCGCGCACAGGGTGGTGTTCGGTCTCAACACCCTCATGCTGCTGGTGCTCACCCGGCACTCGGCTCTCGGCGGTGGGCTCGCCGGGATCGGACTGGTCGCGTCGATGACCGCCGTCGGCATGTTCGTCGCCGCGTTGCTCACCCCGTGGTCGGTGGCGCGCACCGGGCGGCGCAACACCCTGCTGATCGCGCTGAGCGTCGGGATCGTCGCGGAGACCACCCTGCTGACCTTCAACGGCATCGTCATCTGCGTGGCGGCAGTCGTCCTCGGGTGCATCGGGCAGATGTGCAAGCTCTGCGGTGACGCCGCGATGCAGATGGACACCGACGACGCCGTCCGCGGCCAGGTGTTCTCCTTCCAGGACGCCATCTTCAACATCGCCTACGTCGGCGCGGTGACCGTCGCCGCGCTCGCCATCGCCGAGAACGGCCACAGCCCCGGCCTCCCGATAGCCGGTGCGGTCATCTACCTCACCGCGTTGGGCCTGGTGCTGAGCATCTACTCCCAGCGCCGCACCTTCGCCGCCGAACGTCACTGCGTCAAAGATTGTTTCGGCGACGTGGCCGCGGATCAGTCCCGCGCAGAATCCTCCTCGAACCTGACCTGACCACGGGTCGCCCAGAGGTCGGCAGTGCCGTCGGCGTCGTCGTCGACGAGCACCGCGTCGAACTCGCCGTCCCCGTCGAGGTCGATGAGGATCCGTCCCGGCGGCGAATCGGCACCGGTGAACACCAGACCGATCTCCGTGCGGCCGTTCCCGTCGACGTCGCGGTGGTCGGACCGTCCGGTGTCTGTGTCGGTGCGCGAGTCGGGGCCGCGCCCGGGCTGCACGTCGGGAGCCCGGGCAGGACCCGTGTGCGACACCGCGGCGGCCGGATCGGTCACCCGGTGGTCCCACAGACCGTGCCCGGTGTCGGAGTAACAGGCGTCGGGCCTGCCGTCGTCGTCGGTGTCGAGGACCGCGAGGTCGGCGCGGCCGTCGCCGTCGGAGTCCCACATCGCGTCGTCGGCGGATCCGTCGCCGTCGAAATCGAGTCGGACGGCATCGGGGACGCCGTCGCCGGACAGGTCGTGGTCGGCGACGGAGGTCCACGACGACATCTCGCCGACGCCGGTGCCGAAGCCGTAGGTGATCGACGATCGCCCGCCCGACCCGGACCCGGGGTCGAAAGTCTCGGCGCCATCGGGATCTCCGGGCATGTCCGGTTCGGCGGGGCTCAAGACGAGGAGATGGAAGTCCATGTGCTTTGGACGCACTCCGGCGGTGTGGAGTTCCGTCCCGTCGTCGCGGTGCGTAGCGTGGCACACGCGTTCGTCAGCGAAAGGTCCCCATGTACATCAGCGAACTGGGCGAACTCTGGCACCGCGCCCGAGTCGAGCCGAGCATCGTCCACCTCGATTCCGCCGCGGCGTCGCGGTCGTCGAACAAGGTCATCGAGGCGGTGACCGCGCACCTGTGGCGGGAGTCCGAACGCGGCGGCTATGTCGCCCAGGAGCAGAGCTCCGATCTCCTGGCCCGAACGCGACGCGACATCGCCGCCCTGGTCGGACACACCGCCGACGAACTCGCCTTCCGCGAGAGTGCGTTAGCCGCTCTGCGCGCTCTCCTCACCTACTGGAACATGCCGGTCTCGGCGACGGTGTGGGTGGCGCCCAACGAGTACGGACCGAACCTCGACCAGTTCGAGCGCCGTGGGTACGCCGTGCACACGATGCCGTCGACCGACGGCTACGGCCGCGTGGACACCGACGCGCTGGAGAACATGCTGCAGTTCGAGCAGCCCGACTTCATCCACGTCTGCCACATCGGTTCGCACAGCGGGATCGTCCAACCCGTCGCCAAGATTGTCGAGCTCGCCCACACCGCAGGCGTCCCGGTCGTCGTCGACGCCGCGCAAGCGCTCGGACAGGTGAACTGCGTGACCGGCGCGGACGTGGTCTACGGCACGAGCCGCAAGTGGGTCGCCGGGCCTCGCGGGGTCGGCTTCCTCGCAACCCGGTCGGACTCGCTGCGGCCGGTGGAGATCGAGAGCTCCGAGGCGTTCATCGCCGGGCGCATCGGTCTCGGTGTGGCGGTGCAGGAGCTGCAGAGCTTCGGTGTCGAGAAGATCCACCGGGAACTCGCGGCCATCGGCAAGTACACCCGCGAGCGTCTGTTCGGCGTCGGCAGTTGGGAACTGATGGAGCCGGTCGAGGAGCAGTCGGCGATCGCCACCCTCGCCCCGCCGCCGGGGTGGGGTCCGTCAGACGTCGTCGCCGCACGAGATCGGTTGCGCTCCATTGGAATCCTGGTCACCTGTGCCGAATCGTGGCGCGCCCCGCTGTACACCGAGCAGTCGGTGCTGCGGATCAGCCCGCACCTCGACCTCCGGCGCAATCACCTCGACCAGCTCGCCACCGAGCTGCGCGGGATGGGTTACTAGGCCGCTCCGCCACTGAGATCGTCCGTCCTGGACGTCACCTCCGGCATTGTGCCGGAGGTGACACTGTGGGCGGCCGATCTCCGTCGGATCAGGCCGATTCGAGCTCGAGCATCGCGATCTCGGGTGGCGCGCCGACCCGGACCGGCGGCCCCCACGCACCGGCACCGCGGGTCGTGTAGATCGTGGTCGACCCGACCCGGTCGAGACCCTCGACGGTCGGTTGCTGCAGCGGGACCAGGTAGCGCAGCGGCCAGATCTGACCGGCGTGGGTGTGGCCGGACACCTGCAGGTCGACGCCGGCATCCGACGCCTCGAACGCCTGCAACGGCTGGTGGGCGAGGAGCAGGACGAAACGGTTCGGGTCGCGGCCGTCGAGCGCGGAGTCCAGGTCGGGTTCGTAGGGCTTCGGCGCGGTCGCGTCGTTGATGCCCGCCACGTCGATCGTCGCACCGGACCGGGTCACCTCCGCCCGTTCGTTGCGCAGCACGCTGACGCCCAACGAGTCCCACCGGTCCAACCACTTGCCGCCGTCACCCGCATAGAACTCGTGGTTGCCGCTCACCGCGAAAACACCCAGGGGTGCCGACAGTTCGCGCAGCGGTTCGAGGTCGGAGCCGACGAACTCGACGGTCCCGTCGATGAGGTCACCGTCGAGGATGACCAGGTCGGGGGACTGCGCGTTCACATCGTCGACCACCTTCTGCACGAATCCCCGCCCGCGGGCCGGACCGACGTGCAGATCGGAGACCAACGCCACCCGGGTCCCGTCGAATTGCGCGGGCAACCGGTCCAACGAGACCGTCGTCCGGGTGACACGAGGACCCGCGGCCTCGAAGAGCCCGTAGCCGACCGCGACCACCGACACCGCGGCGACGAACACCGAACCGAACCGGTGCACGCGCAGTCGGCTGCCGGTGGAGTCGCGGTGTCGGATCGCCATCACCACGCGGATGCCCAGGGTCACCAGACCGACCAGTGCGGTCCCGATAGCGAGGTAGAGAACCACTGCGAGCCAGGACAATCCGACGAACGCGGGTACGCGCGCCCACGCCGGGTCGAACAGTTCCCCCGACCCGATGCCGATCAACGCCAGCACCCAGAGGACCACCAGAATCGCGTCGACGACACGGGAGTAGGGACGCGGCATCCGCGTCCCCCGCACGTATCGCAGATGCAGCACCAGGCCGATCAGGGCCAGGAACGTACCGAACGCCAGGAGTCTCGTCATGTCCGGTTCAGGATAGTTGAGCGGCGCGCGCGGCCCGATTCAGCTCAGTCGCTTCTTCGCCTGTTTGACCAGCCCACCGCCGATGATCAGGCGCTGGATCTCGCTGGTGCCCTCGTAGAGGCGGAGCAACCGCGCGTCCCGGTAGATCCGCTCCACTGCCACGCCACGCATGTAGCCCGCGCCGCCGTGGACCTGAACCGCCGAGTCGGCGACCTTGCCGAGCATCTCCGTGCAGAACAGCTTCGCGACCGACGGGGAGATCCGACGGTCGGTCTCGTCGACCCAGGCACGGGCGGCCTCTCGGACCAGCGCCCGACCGGCCATCACCTGCGTCGCCATGTCGGCGATCAGCCCCTGGATCAACTGGTTGTCGCCGACGGGCTTCCCGCCCTGGGTGCTGATGGCCGCCGAGTCCACGGATTCGTCGAGCGCGCGTTGCGCCTGACCCACCGAGACCGCGGCGATGTGGATGCGACCGCGGGCCAGGATCGTCATCGCCGCCCGGTAGCCGAGGTCGGCGTCGCCACCGACCAGCGCCGCGGCCGACACCCGCACCGAGTCGAAGTAGACCTCGGCGGTCAACGACCCCTCCTGACCCATCTTCTTGTCCTTGGGCCCCACGGTGACGCCCTCGGCGTCGGCCGGGACCAGGAACACCGCGATGCCCGGGCCGGAGTCGTCGGCCGGACGGTACCGGGCGAACACCACGAAGAGATCGGCCGTCGGGGCGTTGGTGATGTAGCGCTTGTCGCCGGTGATGATCCAGTCATCGCCGTCGGCAACGGCTTTCGTGCGCAGACCGGCCGGGTTCGAGCCGGCGCCGCTCTCGGTCAGCGCGAACGAGGCGACCACCTCACCCGAGGCGATGCGCTCGAGCCACGTCTTCTTCTGCTCGTCGGTGCCGAACTGCACGAGCACCTGACCGGCGATGCCGTTGTTGGTGCCGAACATCGACCGCAACGCCAGGCTGGTGTAACCGAGGACCTCGGCGAGACGCACCTCCTGGGCCAGGTCGAGGCCGAGGCCGCCCCACTCCTGTGGGATCGCGAACCCGAACAGCCCGAGGTCCTTGGCCGCCTGACGCAGGTCGGCCGGGATCTCGTCGGTGTCGGCGATCTCCTGCTCGCGGGGGATCACCTTGGTGCGGACGAACTCCTCGGTCGTCGCAAGGATCTCGTCGAGCTCGTCCGGGCTGACCTCGGGACCGTCCGGGGTGTTCTGCGTGATCGTGTTCGGATCAGAGGCCGACGTCGTCGTCATCGGTCCAGCGTAAACCGCTCGGCCGCGCGCCCTCCCCGGATCGGCCGGTCGGGATCAGGCGCTGTGGGCGGCGCCGAGCTGGTCCAGGATGTGGGTGATCGCGGGTCGGCAGCGGACGGCGTCGGCCTCGACCAGACCGATGCGGGTGCGTCGGTGCAGGATGTCGTCGGCGTCGGCCGCTCCCTCGCAGGTGATGGCGAACTCGATCTCCGCGCGGGTGACGTCGATGCCGCGGGCGATGGGGGCGAGCGGCGACGACACCGTCGCCATGTCCACGACTCGCCTGGCCTCCCCGCCGTAGCGCGCGAGCAGCGATGCGGGCAGTCGCGGATCACGCGGACCGTGTGCCCCGATGACCGGAATCGATTCCGTCACACACGGATACGCGTCGAGACGGCCCTTGGTCACGGCCGCGTCGACCGCGTCGGCGGCCATCTTGCGATAGGTGGTCAGCTTCCCGCCCACGACGCTGATCAGGCCGGTGGCGTTGATCCCGACGGCGTGCTCACGCGACAGGTCCGCGGTGTCGCCGTCGGCCTCGATCAACGGGCGCAGGCCCGAGTAGGTGCCGATCACGTCGGCACGCGAGACCGGGGTCGCCAGCGCGGTGTTCAGGGTGTCGAGGATGTAGTCGATCTCGTTCTCCGAGGGCACCGGTTCGTCCGGGATGGGGCCGGGGGCGTCCTCGTCGGACAGCCCGACATAGACCCGACCGAGTTGCTGGGGCATCGCGAAGACGAAGCGGCTGCGGTGCCCGGGGACCGGGATGGTCAGCGCGGCGGTCGGATTGCCGAACGTGGCGGCGTCGAACACCAGATGGGTTCCGCGGCTGGGGCGGATGTGGATCGAGTCGTCGACGGTCCCGGCCCAGACGCCGGTGGCGTTGATGACGGTGCGCGCCTGCACGCGGAAGGTCTCGCCGGAGTCGACGTCGGTGAGCTGCGCACCGCTGCCGGTCACGTCGTCGGCTCGGATGCGGGTGCAGATCGCCGCGCCGTGCGACGCCGCGGTCCGCGCCACCGCGACCACCAGGCGGGCGTCGTCGATGAGCTGTCCGTCGAACGAACGCCACCCGCCGTGCAGACCCGCGGGTGCGACCTGCGGGCATGCGGCGATGACCTCTGCCGACGACACGTGCTCGGGCCGGCCGAGAACGCCGGCCGGTGTGCGGGCACCGCGACGGAGGAGGTCGCCGATCGCGAAGCCCGCCCCGACGATGGCCGATCCGAGGAAACCGTCGGCGGCCGCCCGCACCGATGCCAACCGCCCGACGCCGGCGGGGGCGCCGTATGCGGGGACGACCTGCGCCATCGGCGACACCAGGTGCGGGGCGATGGAGGTCATCAGGTGGTGGCGTTCGACCGCGCTCTCCCACGCGATCCCGAGGTGTCCGGAGGCGAGGTACCGCAGACCGCCGTGCACCAGCTTGCTGCTGTAGCGACTGGTGCCGAAGGCGAGGTCGCGCGATTCCACCAGTGCGACCGACAGGCCGCGCGACGCGGCGTCGAGTGCCACCCCGACCCCGGTGATGCCGCCGCCGATGACCAGGACGTCCCACGACGTCTGCGGGTTCTTCAACGCCGCGCGGTCGTCGGTGGCCCTCGCGGGGCTCAGATCCGGGCTGTACGACTGCAATTGAGTTCTCATGTCAGATCTCCGTGCGTCAGTGGGAGTGGTCGGGGTCGGTGGGGCTGAGGTATCCGGTCAGGGCGATGCGCAGCTCGCCGGGCCAGGCAGCGCCGAGGATCGGGGCCATCATCGCCCGCGACTGGATGGCCGACTGCGCGATGAGCAGGACCATTGCGGCGAGGTGCTCGGCCTGCCCGGGCCGGATCGCGTCGAACGACTGGGCGGCGACGATCGCGTCGGTCAGGACCGTGAGGACACCGCGCTGGCTGGTGCCGAGGCGGGTGAAGATGTACGGCGCGATGACCTCGGGCTGCATCCGACCGAGGCTCTCGAAGACGGCGTCCTCACCTACGGCGACGGCCACCCCGACGGTGGTGTCGACCAGCGCGTCGAGCACGGCGCGGCGGGTGGTGTCGGGCAGCAGTCCGGCGGGGGGTGCACCCCGGTCGAGGACGTCGACCGCTGACCGCGAGTTCGCGGTCAGGACCTCGGCGGCCGCACGGGCCGCGTTGTCGATGTGGACGCGGTGTTCGGCGATGATCTGCGCCATCTCGCGCGTCAGCAGGTCACGGATGACCGACGACACCTCCGGCCAGCGACGGTAGACCGTCGGCCTGCTGACCCCGGCCTCGCGCGCGACCTCGGCCAGCGTGATCTTGCGACCGTCGCTGCGCAGGAGACAGGTACGGGCGGCATCGAGTACATCGTTACTGGTTGACATCTTGTGTAAAACTGTAACGCATGACAGCGCCGTCGTCGGAGCAACCGACCGCATCCACCCGATCCGACGACAACGGTTTCCCCCGCCCGCCCATGCAGTGGAACGCGTGGGGTTCGCCCGACGCCGCGACGCCGCTGTCGGCGAACATCACCGACCTGTTGCGCAGCGCGTTGGGTGTCTCCGGTCATCCGCGGCCTGCCGTCGCGGTCGATGACGTCGTGCTGTCTCCCGGTCGTCTCGATCCGGCCGATCTCGACGACCTCCGCGCCATCGTCGGGACCCCGCACGTCTCCGACGCCCACGCCGACCGGCTGCTGCGCGCAGGCGGCAAGAGCACCCCGGATCTGCTCCGTCGGACCGCCCGGGAGCAGGACGCCCCCGACGCCGTGGTCCTGCCCGGCAGCGACGACGAGGTCGCCGCGCTGCTGCGGTGGTGCTCCGAGCAGCGCGTCGCGGTGGTCGCTTTCGGCGGTGGCACCAGCGTGGTCGGCGGTCTCGATCCCGTCGACGGGGGAATGCGGGCCATCATCTCCCTGGACCTGCGGCGTCACGATCAGCTCCTCGACCTCGACGAGGTGTCCGGTATCGCGGTCCTCGGCGCCGGACTGACCGGCCCACGTGCGGAGGAATTGCTCGGCGAGCGAGGCTTCTCGCTCGGCCACTTCCCACAGAGCTACCAGTTCGCCACGATCGGCGGCTTTGCCGTGACGCGCTCCTCGGGTCAGGCCTCGGCGGGCTACGGCCGATTCGACGACATGGTCGTCGGGCTCACCACGGTCACACCGCGCGGGATGCTCACGCTCGGTCCCGTCGCGAAGTCGGCGGCCGGGCCGGACCTCCGTCAGCTGATCCTCGGGTCCGAGGGGACCCTCGGGATCGTGACCGCGGTGGCGCTGCGCGTACACCGCACCCCGACCGCGGCGATCAACGAGGCCTGGCACTTCCCCGACTTCGCCACCGGGGCGCAGGCCCTGCGCGCGGTCGCCCAGCGGGGGCCCGGGCTGGGACCCACTGTTCTGCGCCTGTCCGACGAGGCCGAGACCGGCGTCAACCTCGCCAGGCCGGGCGCGATCGCCGACGGCAGCGCACCCGGCGGGACGATGGCCATCACCCGGTTCGAGGGTGACGCGGCCGCGTGTGCGGCGCGACGCGAGCTGACCGCCGAGCTGCTGACCGCGGCCGGCGGGATCTCCC
Source organism: Williamsia sp. (assembly GCF_016462415.1). GTDB lineage: Bacteria > Actinomycetota > Actinomycetes > Mycobacteriales > Mycobacteriaceae > Williamsia_A. Next base: position 36,222 of record NZ_JAEMTF010000040.1, read on the forward strand.
TGGGAGCCGACGCGGCCGACGCCTGGGAACACGGTCGGTTCTCCGCCCCCTACCTGCGCGACTCGCTGCTCGCGGTGGGCGCCGGCTGCGAGACGTTGGAGACCGCGACGAGCTGGGCGCGCATCCCCGACCTGCGCACCGCGGTGACCGGCGCACTCACCGATGCGCTGGCTGCATCGGGGTCGCAGGCCCTGGTCCTCTGCCACATCTCGCACACCTATCCCACCGGGGCGTCGCTGTACTTCACGGTCGTCTACAAGATGGCGTCCGAGTCCGACCCGATCGAGCAGTGGGCGGCGGCCAAGTCCGCGGCCAACGACGCCATCGTCGCGAGCGGGGCCACCATCACCCACCACCACGCGATCGGTGTCGACCACCGCGACCGGCTCGACGCCGAGATCGGATCGGTGGGTGTCGAGATCCTGCGCGCGGTGAAGCAGGCCCTCGACCCGGCCGGGATCCTCAATCCCGGCAAGCTCATCCCATGAGCACCCCCGTACGGTCGGTCATCGCGCTCGTCAACCCGAACTCGCGCAACGGGGCGGGACGCGCCACCGCGACCGCCGCCGTCGATGCGCTGCGCCGCCGTGGTGTCGAGGTCATGACCCGGATGGGCCTCGACGTCGCCGACGCCCGGCTCGCCGCCGTCGAGGCGGTTCGCTCCGACGCGGACGCAGTCGTGGTGATCGGCGGTGACGGCACCATCGGCCCGGTTCTCGATGCAGCGCGCGGCACCAGCACCCGGGTCGGATTGATCCCGGCGGGCACCGGCAACGACCACGCCCGCGCCCTGGGCATCCCCACCGACGACCCCGAGGCCGCCGTCGACATCGTCGTCGCAGGTCACTCGCGGCGCGTTGACCTGGGGTTGATCACCACCACGGCCGGGGAGTTCGTGTTCGGCACGGTCGCGGCCATCGGCCTCGACGCCGCGGTCACCGAGCGGGCCGTCGCCATGCGCCGCCCGCGCGGGCAGTCGCGCTACGCCCTCGCGGCGATCGCCGAGATCATGGCGCTGGCCCCTCGACACTTCCGCGTGACCGTCGACGGCGAGACCCGGGAGATGGATCTGGTGATGGCGTCGGTGGGCAACACCCCGAGCTACGGCGGGGGGATGCGGATCTGCCCGGACGCGCTGATCGACGACGGGCTGCTCGACGTGACGTTGGTGGAGTACGCGCCGCGACGGCGACTGCTTCGCCTGTTCCCGACGATCTACCGCGGTACCCACGTGTCGCGACCGGAGGTGCACACGATGCGCGGCCGACACGTCGTCATCGAGGCCGCCGACCCCGCACCGGCGTCGGCGGATGGTGAACTCATGGGAACCACCCCGGTGACCGTCGACGTGCTGCCTGCCGCCATCGAATTCCTGGTTCCGCCGACGGGCGAGGTCACCTCGTCGATGTGACAGGGGACAGTTATCCCCAATCTCCACAGCGGCTTGTGGACAAATATCCACACTGCCTGCCCGGCAACGACTTTCTGTGGCCCCCCTGTGAAAACGCTTGTGCGACAGGCCTGACGCTGCGGAATGCCACATCCGAGCAAACAGCCCGTAAACGACAACGTGGGCGGCACGACCTCTCGGTCGCACCGCCCACGTCGTGAGAAGAACAGAGTTACTTGAACGTGTCCTTGATGTTCTCGCCGACCTTCTTCACGCCGGCCTTGCCCTGATCGCCCTTGCCCTCGGCCTCGAGGTCCTTGTTGTCGGTCTTGTCACCGACAACTTCCTTCGCCTTGCCGATGGCGTCTTCTGCCGCGTTCTTGGCCTTGTCGACGATTCCCATGGTGTTCCTCCTGTGATGGGGG
>NZ_JAEMTF010000207.1 GCF_016462415.1 Williamsia sp.
GACGCCGCGGCCGCTGCATGGGCCGGGCTGTCGGATTTCGACGACCTCATCGCCGCGGCCAAGACGTACGTCAAACCCGTCATCGATTCGGGGATGCTGCCCGGCACCACGAAGAAGTAGCCTGCGCGTCGAGCCGCCAATCGTGCCCGGGGTCAGTCGGCGTCCTGGATCCGGCGGAAGGGCGCAGCCGCCTCGAGTTCGAACGCGACCTCGAGCATCGTGGCCTCGTCGCCGTGGTCGGCGGCGAGCTGCACCCCGATCGGCAGGCCCGTGCTGGTGCGTCCCGTCGGCAGCGAGATCGCCGGTCCGCCGGTCGCGTTGTTGAGCGGCGTGAAGCTGACGTAGGCGAGCAGGCGGGGGAACAGGACGTCGAAACCGTTGGCAGGAGAGAGGTGTCCGATCTCGGGCGTCGTGTGCGCGACGACCGGTGACACCATCAGGTCGACGTCGGCGAAGGCCCGGTGGTGTTTGGCCTCGGACTGCCGGAGTCGCCAGATCGCCTGCGGGGTCCGCCAGAAGTGCCGGATGAACATCCGCGACAACCCCTGGGTCAGCGCGTCGGTCTTCGTCGGATCGAATCCCGGGCCCATCACGCGTTTGCCGAACTTCTGGATCGAGAACCCCATCAGCGCCCAGTAGTGCTCGAAGTCCTGTCGAAACGCCTCGAGGTCTTTCTCCGACAACGGCAATCCGATCTCGGTGACGTCGTGCCCGAGGTCGGCGAGGACTCGGGCGGTCTCGCGCACCGCGGCCTGCGTCTCGGCATCGACCGGGGTGTCCGGCAGCGACCGGTCGACCACACCGATCCGCAGTCGCCGCGTTCCCGGCCCCTCGACCAGGCCCACCGGCGCGAGGTGCTCGACCGACCGGTACCTCTCGATCTGGGCAACGAAGGTGGCGGTGTCGCGCACCGATCGCGTCACGACACCGTTCGAGATGATGTTGACCGGCAGGTCGGCGGCGTGGGCGTCGATGATCTCGCGACCGCGGGTCATCTTCAGTCCCACCAGTCCGCACGCCGCGGCCGGGATCCTGATCGACCCGCCGCCGTCGTTGGCGTGGGCGATCGGCACCACGCCCGCGGCCACCAGTGCCGCCGATCCACCCGACGACGCACCGCTGGAATGGCCGGTGTGCCAGGGGTTCCGGGTCGGGGGCAACGTCTCGTACTCGGTGCTGGCGTTGAACCCGAACTCCGGCAGCGTCGACTTGCCGAGGTTGATCATCCCGGTGGACAGGAACTGATCGGTGAAGCCGGCGTTGCGCGGCGCGGGTGTCGCGTTGATCGCCAGTGAGCCCTGGTCGGTGGGGAGCCCGGCGACGTCGGTGTTGTCCTTGACGAAGGTCGGCACGCCGGCGAAGACCCCGGCACCGGGGCTCCGTGCGAATCCGCGGGCCCGGTCGAAGTCGGGCGTCTGGATCGCGTTGAGTCGGTCGTTCACGGCCTCCGCGCGCGCAATTGCCGCGTTCACGGCCTCCGTCGAGCTGATGTCGCCCGAGGCGATGGCGGCCGCGACCCCGGTGGCGTCGAGATCGCCCAACGCATCGTCGGTGAAGGCGTGGACCCGACTTGCTTCGATGGTCATCCGACCGACTCTAGCAATGTGGTACACGACCGTTCCGGTCGTGGCGGCCGTTCGATCCCGACGGGCCGATGGATCGAACCGGTGGCAGCCGGTACGGTCTCGGGGGTAGATTGTCGACAATCTACCAAGCCGAGTTCTCGTCTCGGTGGAGGATCGATCGAGGCGTCGCCCGTCAGGCCGAGCGTGCGCGGGGAGACGCTGCTGTACGAACGAATCGAGGAGATATGAGCGACGGCGTTGTGAGCGGCGCGCCGCAGTCGGAGACCGTCATCTCGGGGTCGGCGCGCAAACGCGTGCTGGAACCGCTGGTACAGGAATCCACGCCCGCGATCATCGCGCGCAAGCTGCGGACGGCCATCGCGGCCGGTGATTTCCCGCCGGGATCGCAGCTGACCGAGGCCGGACTCGCGGCCGACCTGGGGGTCAGCCGAGGACCGCTGCGCGAGGCCATGCAACGCCTCACCCAGGAGGGATTGCTGGTCAGCTACCGCAACCGTGGACTCTTCGTCATCTCGATGGACGACGCCGACATCAACGACATGTACGTCGCACGATCGGCGGTGGAACGCGCAGCGTTGGCCCAGGTCGTCACCCGCCGCGATCCTGACGACATCGCGGCACTGAACCGGGCCATCGATCGGATGCAGTCGTTCGCCGACGACCCCAACGGTCCGGAGATCGCGGACTCGGACATGAGTTTTCACGCGCTGCTCGTCGAATGTGCCCGCAGCCCTAGGCTTTCACGCATCCATGAGACCATCCTCGTCGAGACGCGAATGTGTTTGGGCGCGATGCGCGGCACGTATGCGTCGGCGCAGGCGCGCATCGACGAGCACACCGAGATCGTCGCGGCCATCGTCGAGGGCGACACATCGCGTGCAGATGAACTGATGATCGCGCACATGCGTGACGGGCTGGCGCGGCTGCTACCGGCCGAAACTTCGTTTGCCGCACCGGTGCATCGCACGTAAGGGGAGGTAGGGCGCTTTTCTGCGCTGTCCGATAGGTCTTTTCGACCCTGTGAACACCTCCAATCGGTTCCCATCGGTGACAGCAACGGGCTACGGTCGTCACGATGTCCACTGCGAAAACACCAGCACAAGCGACAGCGGTTCTGCCATTCCGGGA
>NZ_JAEMTF010000041.1:0-18637 GCF_016462415.1 Williamsia sp.
AGTCGCGGCCCGGGCCTCGGAGCTCCTCGGCAACGCCATCGCCGCACTCGACAACAACTGACACCCCGGTCGACCGCCCCGGAATCCCAGTGCTCCGGAAGTGGGAGGTCTACACCGTCGTCGCCGGCTCCGACACCTTCGGCACCGACCCGGAACCCCTCACCGACGACGACGATCTCAGCCGACCGGTACCGCGGCGTCGGTGGGCAGATCGTCCTTCTTGGCCCGCACCAGGAAGAACACGACGGGCGTGACCAGGGCGACGAAGACCGCAGCGAGAGCGAAGACGTTGGTGTAGCCGGAGACCTCGGCCGAGAATGCGGTGAACATCGACCGCACCGGGTTGTCCTCCAGGTACGACGACTTCCCCGACGCGTAGACCGTGGTGAACACAGCCGCACCGAGCGCCCCGCCGATCTGCAGGGACGCATTGATCAGAGCGCTGGCCGCACCGGCGTCGTGGTCGGGCACGCCGATCAGCGCCACGTTCTGCTGCGGGATGATCAGCAGGCCGAGTCCGAGACCGAGCAAGATCAGTCCGGGCAGGACGTGCGACCAGTAGGACGTGTCCACGCCGATCTGGGTGAGCAACACCAGGCCGATGACGGAGATGATCGGGCCGGTGGCCATCAGGGGCTTGGGGCCGATCCGGGGCGCGAGCGCCGAGGCGACACCGGCCGTGATCAGGATGCCGCCGGTGATGGGCAACGATGCGACACCGGAGATGACCGGGCTCATCTCGAGCACGATCTGGAAGTAGAAGGTCAGGAACAGCGTCGCCCCCACCAGAACCGTGCCCGCGACCGCGGAACCGAAGAAGGCCGGGCCACGGTCACGATGGAACAGGATGCGCAGCGGGAGGAGGGGATTGGCGGAACGCGACTCGACGAACCCGAACACGATCAACAGCACGACGCCGGCGACGATGAACGACACCGTCGACGCCTGGCCCCATCCGTCCTCGGCCTTGGTGAACCCGTAGACGAGTGAACCCAGTCCGAGCGCCACGAGTATGGCGCCGGGCAGGTCGTATCGGGTGTCGCCGTGCGCCTTGCTCTCCTTGACGACCAGCAGGGCCGCGATGATCGCCACCGCGACCACCGGGACGTTGACCAGCAGGCACCAGCGCCAGTTGGCGTACTCGGTGAGGACCCCGCCGAGCAGCAGGCCCACCGCGGCGCCACCACCGGCGATCGCGCCGAAGACGCCGAATGCGGTGGAACGCTCCTTGGGGTCGGTGAACGTCACGGTGAGGATGGCCAGCGCGGCGGGGGCGAGCAGCGCGGCGAAGACGCCCTGGCCGCCGCGGGCGAGGAACAGCTGCCACGGTGCCTGCGCGAGACCACCGATGGCCGAGGCGATCGCGAACCCGGCCATGCCCACGACGAACGAACGCTTGCGGCCCCAGTAATCGGAGATGCGACCACCCAGGAGCAGCAGCGCGCCGAACGCCAGCGCGTAGGCGGTCACCACCCAGGTGCGGGCGCCGTCACTGATCTGCAGATCGGCCTGCGCCTGCGGTAGTGCGATGTTCACGATGGTCGCGTCCAACACGATCATCAGCTGGGTGATCGCGATGATCGAGAGCACCAACCATCGGCGTGCGTAGTTGGACGGGCTCGCCGCCTCGTCGGGTGCGTGCTGGTGTGCCTCGGTCGCGTCACTCACGCGTTCCTCCATCGTGGTGTCGATTCACTCGAAGCGGACTGCCTCGCTCGCAACGGTAGATCGACTTCGGCACCGGCAACAAACTGGCGCCGTCGTCGGGTCCGCGCTGGTCACCGGGTTGCAAACGCGCCGACTCTGTGGTCTCGCGGTGTCGTCCTCGGTGCGCGCTGTCCGACGTGGAAAGTCGAGAAATGTTGCGTGACAACACAAAAAGCGAATTCGCCGACCGCGACAGCATGGCGGGCCGGTTGGCCCTCCCGTGTCGCGGATGGCTGATCAGGTCCTGTTGCACACGAAAACGGTCGTCTGTCCAGCGTTCGAGGCGCGAGAGATGTCATAGCGACGACGCGCGTGGATACCATTCCGTCATGGTTCCCGAGCCGCAGCACAGTTCGCCCTATCTCGACGCCGTGGTCGCCTACGCCTTCCGCGGGCCGGCGCGCTACCACGTCCCCGGACACAAGGGCGGACCCGGAGCAGACCCGGCGCTGCGCAAGGCGATCGGGATCGACGCCCTGGCGGCGGACGTACCGCAGGACATCCACGGCATCGACATCGGGCAGTCGCCGTCGGCGTACGAACGGGCGGAGACCCTCGCCGCTGATGCGTTCGGCGCGGACCGGTCGTTCTTCCTGACCAACGGGGCGACCCAGGGAAACCACGCTCTGTGTCTCGCGCTCGCCGGGCCCGACGTGCACATTGTCGCGCAGCGCAATTCGCACGGCTCCATCGTCGACGGCCTGGTTCTCTCGGGTGGCATCCCCACCTTCGTCGCGCCCGAGTACGACGAGGATCTCGGCATCGCCCACTGCGTGACCCCCGAGTCCCTGGAGGCGGCGCTGAACGCGGACCCGGACGCGCGAGCGGTGTTCGTGGTGTCGCCGACCTACTTCGGGATGACCGCCGACATCGCCGCGTTGGCCGAGGTCGCCCACGACCGCGACATCCCGCTGGTGGTCGATCAGTCGTGGGGCCCACATTTCGGCTTCCATCCGGCGCTGCCGGCCACCGCGCTGGCCTCGGGCGCCGACGCCATGCTCACCAGCACCCACAAGATCGCCGGTTCGCTCACCCAGAGCGCAATGCTGCACATCGGGGCCACCGGTCGGGTCGACGCCGACGCTGTGGCGCGCGTGCTGAGGCTCCTGCGCAGCACGAGCCCGTCGTCGTTGTTGATCGCGTCTCTCGACAGCGCCCGCCGACAGCTGTCGATGCACGGGGAACAGTTGCTGCACGAGACCCTCGAGGCAATCGAACTCGCCCACGTGAAGCTCCGCACCATCCCGGGTGTCGATCTCGTGGACCAACGACTCGTCGGACGGATGGGCGTCCACGGATACGATCCGCTGCGCATCGTGCTCGATGTCCGCGGAACGGGATGCACCGGTTACGAGATCGCCGACGAACTGCGACGCAGTTACGACGTCCACGTCGAGTTGCCGATGCAGGCCACCATCGTGCTCGTCGTCGGTCTCGGGGAGTCGGCGCCGGCACTGCGTCGACTGGCCGGCGACATCGAGGAGGCGGTCACCCGGCTGGCTCGTCCGGGCGTCACCACCGAGCCGTTGTCCGCCGGTACGGGGATCTTCGGACACGGGGTGTCGGTGTCACCACGCGCGGCGTTCCTGGGGGCGTCGGAGCGCGTGACCATCTCCGACGCCATCGGGCGGATCTCCTGCGAGGCCATCGCGGCGTACCCACCCGGGGTCCCGACCCTGCTGCCCGGCGAGGAGATCACCGCCGCCGCCGTGGACTACCTGCAGCAGGTGGTCGCCGGCGGAGCGCGCCTGCACGGTGCGAGTGATACCGGTTTCGCGACCGTGGTCGTGCTCCGCCCGACGTGACCTACTTCCGGGCCGACAGCAGGGCCTCGTTGAAGGTCTCACTGGGTCGCATGACCGAGGTGGCCTTCTCCTGGTCGGGGTAGTAGTACCCGCCGATGTCGACGGCCTGCCCCTGGGCGTCGTTGAACTCCTTGACGATCACGTCCTCGTTCTCGGCCAACTGCTGCGCCAACGCGGCGAAGTGCTCGGCGAGGCCCTTGTCCTCGGTCTGCTCGGCGAGCTCCTGCGCCCAGTACAGAGCCAGGTAGTACTGGCTGCCGCGGTTGTCGAGTTCGCCGGTGGAGCGAGACGGGCCCTTGCTGTTCTCCAGCAGCTTGCCGGTCGCGGAGTCGAGCGCCTTGGCGAGGATGGTCGCCTTGGCGTCGCCGGTCTTGGTGCCCAGGTCCTCGAGGCTGACGGCCAGGGCCAGGTACTCGCCGAGTGAATCCCACCGCAGGTGGTTCTCCTCGAGCAGCTGCTTGACGTGCTTGGGGGCCGACCCGCCCGCACCGGTCTCGTACAGACCGCCGCCGGCCATCAGGGGCACGATCGACAGCATCTTGGCGCTGGTGCCCAGCTCCAGGATCGGGAACAGGTCGGTGAGGTAGTCGCGCAGGATGTTTCCGGTCGCCGAGATCGTGTCCAGGCCGCGGATCAGGCGTTCCATCGTGTACCGGATGGCCCTGACCTGCGACATGATCTGGATGTCGAGACCGTCGGTGTCGTGGTCGGCGAGGTACGTGCGCACCTTGGCGATCAGCTCGTTCTCGTGCGGACGGTACGGATCGAGCCAGAAGACCACCGGCATGCCCGATTCGCGCGCACGTCGGACGGCGAGCGCAACCCAGTCGCGGATGGGGGCGTCCTTCACGATGCACAGGCGCCAGATGTCGCCCTCTTCGACGTCCTGGGTCAGCAGCACCTCGTCGGTGGCGTTGTCGACGATGTTGGCCACGCCGGCCTGCGGTACCTCGAAGGTCTTGTCGTGCGAGCCGTACTCCTCGGCCTTCTGCGCCATCAGACCGACGTTGGGGACGGTGCCCATGGTGGTCGGATCGAACTGACCGTTGGTCTTACAGAAGTTCACCATCTCCTGATAGATGCGGGAGAAGGTCGACTCCGGGTTGACGGCCTTGGTGTCCTTCTGGCGACCGTCGGCGCCGTACATCTTGCCGCCGGAGCGGATCATCGCCGGCATCGACGCGTCGACGATGACGTCGCTGGGGGAGTGGAAGTTGGTGATGCCGCGTGCGGAGTCGACCATCGCCAACTCCGGGCGGTGCTCGTGGCACTTGTGCAGGTCGTCGATGATCTCTTCGCGCTTGGTCGCCGGCAGCGAGTCGATCTTGCTGTAGAGATCCGAGAGGCCGTTGTTGACGTTGACGCCGAGCTCGTCGAACAGCTCGCCGTGCTTGGCGAACGCCTCCTTGTAGAACACGCGCACCGCGTGTCCGAACACGATGGGATGCGACACCCGCATCATCGTCGCCTTCACGTGGAGCGAGAACATCACGCCGGTCTCGTAGGCGTCCTGCATCTGCTCCTCGTAGAACTCGATGAGCGCCTTCTTGGACATGAACATGCTGTCGATGACGTCGCCGTCACCCAGCGACACCTTCGGCTTGAGGACGTGGGTCTCGCCGTCGGTGGTGACGAGCTCCATGCGTACCTCGCGGTCGCCGTCCACGGTCATCGACTTCTCGCCGTGGTAGAAGTCGCCGGTGGTCATGTGGGCGACGTGGGTGCGCGACGCCATCGACCACTTACCCATGCTGTGCGGGTGCTTGCGGGCGTACTCCTTGACCGCCTTCGGTGCGCGGCGATCGGAGTTGCCCTCGCGGAGAACGGGGTTGACCGCGCTACCGAGGCACTTCGTGTACCGGTCGCGGATCTCCTTCTCCTCGTCGGTCTTCGGGTTCCCCGGGAAGTCGGGGATCTCGTAGCCCTTCTCCTGCAGCTCCTTGATGGCCGCCAGGAGCTGAGGGACCGACGCGCTGATGTTCGGGAGCTTGATGATGTTGGTCTCGGGCAGCTGCGTCAGCTTGCCCAGCTCGGCGAGGTTGTCCGGGACCTGCTTGTCCTCGGGCAGGTAGTCGGGGAACTCCGCGAGGATGCGGTTGGCGACGGAGATGTCACTGGACTCGACCTTGATGTCGGCCGCGTCGGCGAAAGCGCGAACAACGGGCAAGAACGCGTGTGTCGCCAGCATCGGCGCCTCGTCGGTCAGGGTGTAGATGATGGTCGGCTGCTTCGCGTTCATTTCTCGCCTTCGCCTGTAGTTGTACGTTGTGTCGACGTCGTCGTCTGCCTGCGTCCGCTCCAACCTTAATCACGTCGGATACGAGGTCGCTCGGAGCGATGGTCGCACGGTTGTTCACCAGGCGGGATGAACAGTGCGAGCGCGGCGGGTGTGCGGCGCGCGAGGTACGGGGGTCCCCGTCAGAAGATGTGCGTGAAGCGGCGGGTCACTGTCCCTGTTCGCGCCGACGGCGCTCGACCTCGCCCATGCGGCGCTGCTGTTCGGCCCGCTCGCGGACCTGCTTGAGAAACGCGGCGTCGGCCTCGGGATCCTGCGGGATGAACCGTCCTGGTTGGTCGTACTCGGGGTAGCCGAGTGCGGCTGCCTGTCCGGGCCGATGTGCCGACCCGCCTGCGAGCGGGCGTCCGGCGAAGAACCACACGACCGATCCCGCCAGAGGAAGGATCACGACCAGGAGGAGCCAACCCCACCGCGGTAGGCCGCGAACCGAGACCTCGTCGCTGCTGATGATGTCCACGAGGGCAGCGATCATCAGCACCAGGATGATCAGACCCAGATACGGCACGTCGAAAACCCTCCATATGTCGTCTCGAGGCCCCGGGCGGGTGCATCGACGAGACATGTGACCACAGCTAACGGCTCCGGCGCTGTCCACCGATCGGACTACCCGGACCGTCGTACGAGACCCGATCGAGGTCGATGCAGGCGGCGATCCACCGGGAACGACTAGCGTCGGACCTGGTGCAGAAGGCGCCCGCACAGTGCAGTCGATCGTTGGTGGGATGCTGATGGAAAACGTAGTGCTCCTCGACGACGCCGGTAATCGGATCGGCGTCCACCCGAAATACAAGGTCCACACGCGCGAGACCCCCTTACACCTCGCCTTCTCGAGTTACGTGTTCGATTCCGACGCGCGCGTCCTCGTCACGCAACGCGCATACGAGAAGGTGACCTGGCCGGGAACCTGGACCAACAGTTGCTGCGGCCATCCCGCTCCCGACGAGCCGATGGACCAGGCCATCCTGCGTCGACTCTCGACGGAGCTGGGGATCACGGGCGGAACGGTTCAGCTGCTCCTCCCGCGGTTCCGCTATCGCGCGGTGATGGACAACGGTCTAATCGAGAACGAGATCTGCCCGGTCTACGCGGTCCGCTACGACGGGCCCGCGCCCACTCCCGATCCCGGCGAGGTCGCCGACTTCGAGTGGGTCGCGTGGAGCGACTTCGTCCGCGACGTGCTCGGCGGCGATCGACCGATCTCACCGTGGTGCCGCGACCAGATCGAGCAGCTCGACCGGCTCGGACCCGACCCGCTCGCGTGGCCGACGGCTTCCGACGAGAGTCTCCCGCCCGCTGCCCGCGCCGGTCTCGAGCCCGCGTCCGCGCCGAGCGTCAGATGAGTCCCTTGAGGATCAGGTTCCAGTAGAGGACGGGCAAACCGTAACGGTCGAAGACCCAGGCCCGACGCCGCGGTCGCACCGGGTCGAAGAACGTCGGCAGCGACGACGACACCTTCTTCGAGCGATCGAACTCGGCCGCGATCAGCTGATGTGCGGCGGTGGCGATCGGGGACACGGTGTAACCGTCGTAGGTGGTCATCGATCCGCCCGTGCGCTGCGCGACGAGGTTCTTCGCGACGATCTTCGCCTGCATCCGCAGAGCGCCGCCCGACGGATCGGTGTCGACCGCGGCGCCGTCACCGATGGCCCACACGGTCGGGTGTGTTCGGTGGCGGAACGTCGTGGAATCGATGTCGGCCAGACCGTGCGGAGACGCGCCCGCAAGCCCGGACGTGGTCACCCACTCCGGTCCCCGGAACGGTGGCACCAGGTGGAGCATGTCGTAGGCGATGGACTCGCGCGCCCCGTCCGGACCGGAGACATCGATGGCCTGCTTCGCGGTGTCGACGCTCGTCACCGCGGTCCCGTGCAGTACCCGCACGTTCAGGTCGTCGAGTTGGGAGTGCAGCGCGGAGTCGAGCCGGGGGATACCGGTGAGGTCGGTGCGGTCGACGACGAGGGTCATCGTGATGCCCGACAGTCGACGCTCGCGTTTCCACTGCCCGGCCGCGAGGAACAGGGGCTTGATGGTCGTACCGGTGCAGCTCACCGGCGGTCGCGGGACGGTGAACACGGCGTGCCCGCCACGCGGGGTGTCCTGCACCAGTTTCCAGGTCTTCTCCGCGGCGTCGAGGTAGTTGCTCGCGACGTCGGGGGAGGAGAGTGCCTCGTCGATGCCGGGCAGGTCGTCGTGGTCGGGTACGAGGCCGGTCGCCAGGATCAGGTCGTTGTAGCCGTGGACACGGCCGGAGGCGCAGTGCACCTGCTTGGAGTCGGGGTCGACCGCGACCACCGAGTCGCGCAACCAGGAGCACCCCTTCGGCGTGACCGAGCGTTGCGTTCGTTCTGCGTGCGCGAGGGGCGCCTGACCGGAACCGACGTAGGACAGCATCGGACGGTAGGTGTGCACCAACTGGGGCTCGATCACGGCGACGTCGGTGACGCCTTGACGCCGCAGATGCGCCGCCGCGCCGATACCCGCGTTACCCCCACCCACCACGATCACGTCGAAATGTGTCCGCGCGCTGTCAATTTCGGGCTTCATTGTTCCACGCTACGCCGCACGGTCCGATGTCGTCAGGGGGCTGTGACCTCAGCGCGGGGTGGTGGGTGCACTGAAACCGGATGCCGCGATGGCATCAGTCGTCAGACGCGCCATCGCCCGTCGGCCATCGGCGTTGGGGTGGTACGGCGCCGGCAGGCGGTAACCGTAGACCCACGGCGACGCCGAGCACGCCGTGTGGTCGGCCCCCGGAGACGCGGCGTCGACCAGGATCGACGCGGTGGCCCGGGCCGCTGCGTCGGTGGCCCTGCGCAGCCCGTCGAAGGTGGCGACGGTGGTGGCGGCCTCGGCGGGGGTCAGCGGGACCGACGCGCAGGTGGTTCCTCGGGGATCGAGCACCGGGGGGTAGTTGACGATCACCACCACGGCTTTCGGGGCGCGTAGGCGAACTGCCTCGACGATCGCGATCATCTCGCGTTCCAGACGCGCGAAGTCCGATGCGGTGGGCGGGTTGCGCGGCGGCTCGTCTCTGCAGTGGACTCCGACGCCCCGCATCGTGGCGCGCGTCAGTTGGTTCGTGCAGCTGATCGACGTCAGTCGGCCGATGTACCCGACGTCGTTGCCGCCGGTGGTGACGGTCACCAGGTCGGTGTCGGCGGTGACGGCATCTATCTGGGGCGCGTCGGCCCGGTGCGGTTGGGCTCGGTGCAGGATGTCGGGAATTGTCGATCCGGAACACGAGACGTCGGTCAGGTCGAGACGTAGAGCGGCGGCCACCTGGTGGGGGTAGTCGTCGCCGGTTCGCAGACACCGTGTGTTGATGACGCCGCTGGAATCAGGGCCGGAGGCATAGGAACTCCCGAGCGCGACGTACCGCGGTGCCCTCTCGATCGGCGCTCGGTCATCTTTCGGCGTCCCTGGGACTGCCGTCTTCTCGGTCGTGGAGCCGGTCAGAACCGACCACGGCACGAGCGTCGCGACCAGTGCCGACATCACGATGACGATTGTTGTCGCGACGGCGGCCAGGAAGGGTCGTCGCATCATGACGACCTGGTGAGGTGGTTGCCGACGCGCATGCGCACATTGTGCGCGATGGCGTGTCCGAGCACCGTGACGGGACGTCGTTGCTGTGAGCTTCGGTACCCGGCCTGACCGTGCGATCACCGCATCGGGACGGAATTGGGTGAAAAGGGGAGTTGTCGAGCGCCGTCACGTTAATATCTTGATGTTCCAATTCTGTATCTGACATTTCGACGGGCGGTCGTCGGGGCCGTTCGATGCGCGTGTTGCGAAAGGAATCTCATGTTGCTCGGGGCTCTTGGATCTCTGCTCGGTGGACTGCTGAACGGCGTCGGTGTCGACAACCTGCTGTTGGGGTTGGTCGGAGGACTGTTCGGCTCGAGCTAGCGCGAACGCAGCAATCGACCGGTCTCCCTGCGGGGAGACCGGTCGATTCGTTTCGGGGCCACCTCGATGATCGGCCGGCCGAGTGGTGATGGGTCGGTGCGTGATCGGTGGTCAGAAGTAGGGGTTCGCAGGGACCGGCGTCCCGTGCAGCAGGTTCTCACCGATCACCCGGGCCTTGTACGCCACCGGGTTGTGCAGCGTGATGGTCCGAATGTTGCGCCAGTGTCGATCGAGGTTGCGCTGCCTGCTCGAGGCACTCGCGCCCCCGAGCTCGAGCAGATCGGTCGCCGCCTTCGGCGCCACCGCGTCGACGAACACCTTGACCTTCGTCGCCTTGAGCTGCGCCTCGTGTGCCAGATCGGCGTCGGGGACCCCGTCGCGCTCGGATGCGGTGGCCGCATCGAGGGCGTCGGCGGCATCGAGCACCACGGCCCGCACGGCGTTCGCGGTGCCGGCGAGTTCGCCGAGCGCGCGCTGCAGCAGTGGGTCGTCGGTCGCGTTCTCGGCACTGGCATGGGCGAATGTGCGTGTACGAGAACGTAATAGTGCTACTCCGTCGTCGACCACGGCCGCGAGGATCCCGGCCACCACGGCATGGATGTAGAGCTGCAGCGACGCGAACTGGACGGTCGGGATGGCCTCGTCGTCGGCGGTGGCCTCGGACAGGATCTCCTCGGGCCGGACGACGACGTCGGTGAAATTCGTCGTACCCGTCCCGGTCCGTCGCTGGCCGAAGCCGTCCCAGTCGTCGATGATCTCCACACCGGCGCGGTCCGTCGGTACCACCACGGTGGCGACGGACCCCCGGTCGGTGGACGTCGCGACGGTCAGGTAGTCGGCGAAAAGCGTTCCCGTGCTGTAGAACTTCTCCCCGGTGAGACGATATTCGCCGTCGCCGGTGGTCAGGCGGGTGGCGAAGTTCGGGCTGCCCACCGCCACCGCGCCCTTCTCGCTGAACGCGTTGCCGACGATCTTCCCCGCCGCGACCTCGTCGAGCCATCGGCGCGAATAGGGGTCGGACGACGTGCGCAGGCGCTCCTCGGTGAACCAGAAGTGGGTGCGGAAGATGTGGGCGACGATCGGGTCGGCGTGCGCGACGTCGATCACCGTCGAGAACAACTGGCGCACGGTGAACCCTGCGCCGCCCGACTCCACGGGCAGACGCAGCGTGCCGAACCCGGCTTCCTTGAGCGCGCGGACCTGATCGAAGGGGTTCTCGTCGTTGCGGTCTCGGTCGCCGGCGC
Organism: Williamsia sp.; assembly: GCF_016462415.1. GTDB lineage: Bacteria > Actinomycetota > Actinomycetes > Mycobacteriales > Mycobacteriaceae > Williamsia_A. Next base: position 10,965 of record NZ_JAEMTF010000041.1, read on the forward strand.
CCGCGCCGATCCGGGTGAGGAGTTCGCTGAATTCGCGCGTGCCGGGCAACAGTCGTGGGGTGGTTGCAGCGGGGGCGTGGGTGGTCGTCATGGGATGTGTATACCGACGGCGACCTCGACTGTGCACCGGTTGGGCTCAGTCCGAACGTAAGAGAGATCGACTGAGAACCGTTCGATCCGAGGCGGTCGCCGCACGACGCTCTGCACCTGAGGAAGCGTTGGTGAGCCGGTGATCGTGTCGACCGAGTACGCGAATCCGGCGAACCGGTCGCGGAATCCGACGGCGTTGTCTGGTTCGCCACACTGAGGTGGTCGGTGGGTGCAAAGCGCTGCTAACGTTTACATCGTTAGGCTATGCAAGCGCCTGTACAGGTGTTCCGAGGTCCGCCTCAGTCATCACCGTCCGGCCATAGTTCGAAGGAGTACCACTCATGTCGATCGATACCCAGGACGAACAACTCGCCCGACGCATTGCCGATCTGGTCCGTGACGACGCGCAGTTCGCCGCCGCTCGTCCCGACGACGCGGTGACCGAGGCGGTCAACGAGCCGTCGCTGCGACTCGCCCAGATCATGGACACCCTCGCCGACGGCTACGCCGACCGGCCCGCCCTCGGTGCGCGAGCCGTGGACCTCGTCGAGGATCCGGCCACGGGTCGGACCACCGCCACGCTGCTGCCACGCTTCGAGACCATCACCTACAGCGAGCTGTGGGCCCGCGTGCGCTCGGCCGCCGCAGCACTCGCCGACGGTGCGGTCTCGCCCGGCGATCGCGTCGGGGTGCTGGGGTTCACCAGCATCGACTACGCGGTCATCGACATGGCGACGGTTCTGTTGGGCGCGGTGTGCGTGCCCCTGCAGACCAGTGCGCCGCTGACGCAGCTGCAGCCCATCGTCGACGAGACCGAACCCACCCTGATCGCCGCGAGCGTCGACCACCTCGGTGACGCGGTCGAGCTCACTGCGAACAGCGGGGCGCCCGCACGGGTGGTCGTGTTCGATCTGCGCTCCGAGGTCGACGACCACCGTGATGCGGTGGCCGATGCGCAGCGGCGTCTCGCCGACGGCGACCACGCGGTGACCGTGGAGACTCTTTCCGACGTGATCGCGCGCGGCGAGTCCAAGGTGACCGGTCCGGTTCCGGTTGTGGGCGAGGGCGACCCGCTGTCGCTGCTGATCTACACCTCGGGCAGCACCGGCCGTCCGAAGGGTGCGATGTACCCGGAGAGCCTGGTGACCAACGCATGGCGTCGGTCGACGAACATGGTCGGTGCGCAGGGCACCACCGGTCCGTCGATCACGTTGAGCTTCATGCCCATGAGCCACGTCATGGGGCGACACATCCTGTTCGAGACGCTCGCGTCGGGCGGGACGTCCTACTTCGCGGCGACCAGCGACCTGTCGACCTTCCTCGAGGACCTCGCGCTGGTGCGACCGACGTTGCTCAGCTTCGTCCCCCGGATCTGGGAGATGATCTTCACCGAACACCAGAGCGCCCTGAGCCGCCGCGTCACCGCGGGCGAAGACGAGGCCACCGCGAGCGAGGCGGTCTCGGCGGACCTGCGCGACAACCTGCTCGGCGGACGGTACGTTGCCGCCCTGACGGGTTCGGCGCCCATCTCGGCCGAGATGACCGCGTTCGTCGAATCGCTGCTCGGACTGCACCTGGTCGAGGGATACGGATCCACCGAGGCCGGCATGGTGTTCATCGACGGAGCCGTCCGCCGTCCCCCGGTGATCGACTACAAGCTCGTCGACGTCCCCGATCTCGGATACTTCCGCACCGATCGTCCGAACCCGCGCGGCGAGTTGCTCGTCAAGTCCGACACCATGTTCCCCGGATACTTCAACCGTCCGGACGCCACCGCCGACGTCTTCGACGAGGACGGTTACTACCGCACCGGCGACGTGGTCGCCGAGACCGGTCCCGATCAGCTGGTCTACCTCGATCGTCGCAACAACGTCCTCAAGCTCTCCCAGGGCGAGTTCGTCACGGTGTCGAAGGTGGAGGCGGTCTTCGCCGACAGCCCCGTCATCGGGCAGATCTACATCTACGGCAACAGCGCGCGTGCGTTCCTGCTGGCGGTCATCGTGCCCACTGACGACGCCCTGGCCCAGGTCGACGGTGATGTCGACGCGGTCAAGCCGATCCTCGGCGAGTCGTTGCAGCGGGCCGCCAAGGCCGCGGGTCTGCAGTCCTACGAGATCCCCCGTGACTTCATCGTCGAGACAACGCCTTTCACGCTGGAGAACGGTCTGCTGACCGGTATCCGCAAGCTCGCGCGTCCCCGGTTGAAGGAGAAGTACGGCGAGGCGCTCGAACAGCGCTATGCCGACCTCGCCGACGGTCAGACCAACGAACTGGCCGCGTTACGCCGCGACGGCGACACCGCTCCGGTTCTCGAGTCCGTGAGTCGGGCCGCCGCCGCACTGCTCAGCGCGTCGGCTTCCGACGTGCAACCGGATGCGCACTTCACCGACCTCGGGGGTGACTCGCTGTCGGCGGTGACGTTCGCCAACCTCCTGCGCGAGATCTTCGACATCGAGGTCCCGGTCGGCGTCATCGTCAACCCGGCGGCCGACCTGGCGGCGATCGCGAAATACATCGAGACCGAGAAGACCTCGGGTGCGACCCGGCCCACGTTCGCCACGGTGCACGGCGCCGACGCCACCGAGGTCCACGCACGGGATCTGACCCTCGACAAGTTCCTCGACGACGCGACCATTGCCGCGGCGCCGACACTGCCCAAGCCGAGCGAGCAGGTGCGTACGGTCCTGCTGACCGGGGCCACCGGATTCCTCGGTCGGTTCCTGGCACTGGAGTGGCTCGAGCGGATGGACCTCGTCGACGGGACCCTGATCTGCGTCGTGCGCGCCAAGGACGATGCGGCAGCGCGTGCACGCCTCGACGCCACGTTCGACAGCGGCGACCCGGCCCTGAAGGCGCGATACGAGAAACTGGCCGCCGACCATCTCCAGGTCGTCGCGGGCGACAAGAGTGAGGCCGACCTCGGTCTCGACGCGCAGACGTGGCAGCGCATCGCCGACACCGTCGACCTGATCGTCGACCCGGCAGCATTGGTCAACCACGTCCTGCCCTACGCACAGCTGTTCGGGCCGAACGCCCTGGGTACGGCCGAACTGATCCGCATCGCGCTGACCAGCAAGCTCAAGCAGTTCGCCTACGTCTCGACGATCGGTGTCGGGGCCGGGATCGAGCCGGCGTCGGCGTTCGTCGAGGGCGCGGACATCCGCGAGATCAGCGCTACCCGCGCGGTCGACGAGACCTACGCCAACGGATACGGCACCAGCAAGTGGGCCGGCGAGGTGCTCCTGCGGGAGGCCCACGACCTGTGCGGTCTGCCGGTGTCGGTGTTCCGGTGCGACATGATCCTGGCCGACACCCAGTTCGTGGGTCAGCTCAACGTGCCGGACATGTTCACGCGGTTGATGCTGAGCCTGGTGGCCACCGGGGTCGCCCCGAAGTCGTTCTACGAGCTCGACGCCGACGGCAATCGCCAGCGTGCCCATTACGACGGGTTGCCGGTGGACTTCATCGCCGAGGCGATTTCGACCTTGTCGGTCCAGCTCCTCGACGGGTTCGAGACGTACCACGTGATGAACCCGTACGACGACGGGATCGGTCAGGACCAGTTCGTCGACTGGCTGGTCGATGCGGGGTACTCGATCCAGCGGGTCGACGAGTACGACACATGGCTCCGCCGGTTCGAGACCGCGGTCCGTGCGCTGCCGGCCAAGCAGCGCTCCGCGTCACTGCTGCCGTTGCTGCACAACTACCAGCAGCCCGTGCCTCCGCTGAACGGGGCGATGGCACCGACCGACCGGTTCCGTGCGGCGGTCCAGGACGCAAAGATCGGTCCCGACAAGGACATCCCGCACATCACGCCGCAGATCATCGTCAAGTACGCCACCAACCTCGAGGTGCTCGGCCTGCTCTGAGACGATTCGCGTTCCACCCCGACACCCGATGACCGCACCCGCGGCGTCGGGTGTCGGCGTCTGTCACGCCGTCACTGAGTCGGGGCGGAGGTAGGCGACGATCGCGTTGGTGATGCCTCGCCGGGCGAGGTCGAGATCGGTGTAGGTGCCGAGTTGCTTCTCCGAGGTGATGCCGCGCATGGCGCCAGGGATGAAGGCGGCGACCTCCGCGACGCGATCGGGATCGACGTCGAGTCCGGCGAAAGCGCGCATGCAGGTGTCGAGCCACGCCTGGCGCCAGGAGGCGAACTCGCCTGCGGTGGACGGGAATCGGCGCTCGAACTCGGATCGGTCGCGGGGCATCGCGGCCCGCAGCGTCTCGATGGCGCGCGAGTCGGTGCCCGACAGGCCCGCGTAGAGGTTGTCGACGATGGTCGACACGCGGGTGTGGAGATCGGCGTCGGCCGGGGCGCTCGCGGGCAGATCGCCGCGCCGCAGTGCGGTGTGGCGCAGCACCGCCGCCCAGAACCCGTCGATGTCGCCGAACTGATACTTGATCGTCCCCCAGGTGGCGCCGATGTCCTTGGCGATCCTGTTGCCCGACACCGATCCCGGGTCGCCCGACGCGAGTGAGGCCACGGCGGCGTCGAGCATACTCTCACGCGTGGCGGTACCGCGTCGGTTGGTGCGTCGCCCTGTGACGCCCGCGTAGGTCATGGGCCGATGCTAGCGGAGCCCGACCAATTCGTAGAACCCTCTTTCATTCCGGTCGGGACGCGGTTACCGTTCTCTGATCCCGGCACGAGCGCCGGGGTGCGAAGGAGGCCGAGATGGCGAGGACGCCGCTGCCGATGAGACCCACCGGTTGGTTCCAGGTGGCCTGGTCCGCCGAGATCGGCGTGAACGGTGTCCACCGGATGACTTACTTCGGGACCGAGATGATCGCGTGGCGATCCGCCTCGGGGCAGGTCACCGTCATGGACGCCTACTGCGAACATCTCGGCGCGCACCTAGGGTTCGGCGGCACCGTCGACGGCGAGATCCTGCGGTGTCCGTTCCACGGGTGGGAGTGGAATCAGCAGGGGCGCAACGTGTGCATCCCCTACGAGAAGAACCCCAACCGTGGCCGGCGCATCCGGACCTATCCCGTCACCGAGCACAGTGAGTCGATCTTCATCTGGTACGACGCCGACCGACGTGAACCGTATTTCCCGGTGGCCGAGGCGCTCTCGGGCTTCGATGACGGGCGCAGCGCCGCCGACTACTACCCGGCGTTCGGTCACAGCACCCTGTTCGAGCAGTCCGTCGAGATCCATCCGCAGTACGTGATGGAGAACGGCGTCGATGTCGCGCACTTCACGTACGTCCACAACACCCCGCTGGTGCCCGAGTTCACCCGTCACGACTTCGACCAGCCGGTCTCCTACGTCGACTTCACCATTGCATTCGACGATGTCCCCGCCGACGAGATCAACAGTGGTGTGCAGGCGATCAACAGTGGGATCGGGGTGGCCAGCACCAAGAGCTGGGGAATGATCGACAACCGGACGCAGACCTGCGTCACCCCGATCGACGACACGACGTCCGACGTGCGGTTCACGGTGTGGATCGGGCGAAAGCCGGGGGACGACAGCGACCACCCCACCACCCGTGCTCTCAAGAACGCAGCCGGCGTCATCGAACAGTTCGGCAACGACATCCACATCTGGAAACACCAGCGCTACTCCGACCCGCCTGCGCTGTCACCGTCGGAATTCACGGGCTTCACCGCGATCCGGGCGTGGGCGGCGCAGTTCTATCCCGCTGACTTCGATCAGACCGCGGCCGTGGCGGCCGCCCGTCGAGAGGCTCTCGCATGAGCACGTCCACCACGCCCATCAGGGTCTTCCAGGTCGCGACCGGCAACGTCGGGTCGGAGATGATCAAGCGGATCGGGGCGCACGCTGACCTCGAACTCATCGGCCTGCATTGCTATACGGCCGACAAGGTCGGGCGCGACGCCGGCGAGATCGTCGGGATCGGGCCTGTCGGGGTCGTCGCGACGGGGACGGTCGAGGAGATCATCGCCGCCGAGCCGGACGTGCTGACCTTCCACGGGGTGTTCCCCGACGAGGATCTCTACGAGAAGGTGCTCGAGGCCGGCATCGACATCGTCACCACGGCCGACTTCATCACCGGGCACCACCGGGATGAGAACCACCCGCACCCGTCGGGCCGCAAGGTCACCGAGGTACTGCAGGCGGCGTGTGAACGCGGTGGGTCGACGTTCTACGGGACCGGGATGAACCCGGGGGTCAATCAGATTCTGGGAGTGGTGTGTTCGGCCGACGTCGCCGACATCGAGAACATCATCACGCTGGAATCGGTCGACGTGTCGTGCCACCACTCGCGCGACACATGGATCGAGGTCGGCTACGGGTTGCCGGTCGACGACCCGAGCATTCCGGGAAAGCTGGAGAAGTACACCCGGGTCTTCGCCGACAGCGTGTTGCTGATGGCCGACTGTTTCGGCCTCGAACTCGACGAGGTGACATTCAGCTACGAACTCGGCGCGTGCACGAAAGACGTCGACCTGGGCTGGTATCAGATGCCCAAGGGGTCACTGGGCGGCAACTACATCAAATACCAGGGCATGGTCGACGGCATACCGCGCATCGAGACGCACCTCGAATGGCAGATGACGCCGCACACCGAGCCGAGCTGGGACATCAAGGGCTGCTACATCACGCAGATCCAGGGCGACCCGTGCATCTACAACAAGCACATGATCTTCCCGAAACCCGGCGTGCGTCTGGACAACCCGGAGGACTTCGCGTCGATCGGCATGACCGTCACCGGACTACCGGCACTGAACTCGATCCGAGCGGTCATCGATGCACCGCCCGGGATACTCACCAGCGCCGATCTGCCGCTGCGCGGCTTCGCCGGTCGCTTCAAGCGGTGATGAGTCAGCCGCGGTCGGTCTTGCCCTGCAGCCGGTCGATCTCCTCGGAGGCCTGCGCCTTGTTCAGGTCGGCCGAGATGGTCTCGCCGGCGTCGCGGGCCAGGGTGTCGAGGTAACTGCGCTGCGCACCGGTCATCGGTTCGTCACCGGTGACCCAGTCCGACGGATCCTTCTCGGTGGTGTTCCCGGCGTCGGCTCCGAGAACCTCGGCGTTGTCATCAGGGGTCGAACTGTTGTTCGAAGTAGTCATGACTCGACCATACGCCGCCGCGTCCGCACCATCCACCGACTGTGCCGAAATCACCCGCCGATCGTGCCCTGATCACTCGCCGATCGTGCCGAAACCGTCCGTCGAGCGGGCCGCAACAACGCGCCGAGCGTGCCCGAACTACACGCCGAACGTGCCGAAAGGTCGAGCAAAAAAGATGCTTGGACGGGGTGAGTCAGGACGGGGTGCTCTCGCATGCCGACTGACCGTTCGCGTCGTCTTGTGTCGTTCGCACGGTTGCGTGTCGTTCGCACGCCCCCGGCACGATGCGAACAACACGGGAGCGTGCGAACGCGAGCCGGGACCAGAACTTGCCCGTCACCCGACTCCGTCTGCAGCCTCTTTTCGCCGTCAGGCGCCAGGAGCGGGACGCGCGACGGGTTGTTACAGCCCACTCGGCGGGTAAATACGGGACGCTCGGCGGGTGATTACGGCACGGTCGGCGGGTGGTTAGAGCCCACTCGGCGGAGCGGCGGGGCCGATCATGGTGGCCACTATCTCCGCCGACATCATCACCAGGGGG
>NZ_JAEMTF010000041.1:18737-37539 GCF_016462415.1 Williamsia sp.
AGCGGCGGGGCCGATCATGGTGGCCACTATCTCCGCCGACATCATCACCAGGGGGAGTCCCCCGCCGGGGTGTGACGATCCGCCGACCAGGAACAGTCCCGCGACGGGCGAGCGATTCGCCGGGCGGAGAAACGCCGCCGAGGCGCTGTTCGACGCGGTGCCGTAGATCGACCCACCCGGTGTGTGGGTCCGGCGCTCGAGATCTGCCGGGCTGATGATGCGTCGGTGCCGGATCAGTCCGGTGATGTCGACCCCGCGATCGGCCATCACCTCGAGGATGTGGTCGGCGTAGCTCTCACGTTGACCGGGTGCATCCCAGTCGGTGCCGCCGTCCGGGTCATGGGGCGGTGCGTTGACCAGGATGAACCACGCGCCGGTACCCGGCTCCGGGGCGACCGCGGGATCGGTGGGCGCACTGATGTAGACGGTCGGGCGGTGCACGGGTCGCGGTGGACCGCCCCGGCCGAACACGGCGTCGAACTCGGCGTCGTAGTCGTCGGCGAACAGAACGGTGTGATGTGGCTGGTCGGACGGTGCGTCATCGAGGGCCAACAGCATCACGAACCCCGAGAACGACCGCGTCGAACGCCGTACGCGCCGAGCCACCCGTCGGGTCGCGGCGTCCGGGGCAGGCAACAGCCTCTCGTACACCACGTGCGCGTCGGCGTTCGCGACGACCACATCGGCGTCGATCACCGTCTCGTCGGCCAGTCGGACACCTCGCGCCCCGGTCGGGCCGGTCAGGATCTCGGCCGCGTCGGTCCCGAGTCGGACCTCGACTCCAAGCGTCTGCGCGCGGGCCGCGAGCTCCTCGGCGAGCCGGTAGAGGCCACCCGGGATGTACCAGGAACCGAAGGCCTGTTCGGCGTACGGGACCGTGGCCAGGGCCGCCGGCGCGCGCCGCGGGTCCGACCCCGTGTAGGTCGCGTACCGATCGAGGAGCATGCGCAGCCGCGGGTCGGACAGGTGGCGCGAGCCGAGACCGCGCAGCGAACGCCAGGGCGCGACGGTGGTGACGTCGGCGAGACTGCGCGCGAGGCGGACCATAGTGCCGACGTCGATGGGCGAGCGCAGGAAAGGCTGCTCGGTGACGTCCCAGATACGTTCGGCCCGCGCGAGAAATGCCGTCCACTGGGCGCCACGACCCGGGCCCAACGTGGCGTCGAGTGCGTCGGGGATCTTGTCCATGTCGCCGGGGAGGTCGACGGTGACGCCGTCGGGGAACCGATAGCGACACGCGATGTAGAGGCGCCTGAGGTCGATGTCGGTCTCGGCCAGGGGGGCGCCGGTGTCACGGAACAGATCCTCGAGGACATGGGGGAGGGTCAGCAATGACGGACCGGTGTCGAACAGGAAACCGTCGATGTCGTCGCGACCCAGCTTCCCGCCCACCTGGGTGGCCTGCTCGAGGAGGGTGACGCGGTGGCCCACCGCGGCCAGGCGGGTGGCCGCGGCGAGGCCGCCGACACCGGCGCCGATGACGATCACATGACTCATGTACGCGTTGCTCCTACCGTTGCAGACCAGTGTGGTCGAGCCTGATGCCGTCGGCCACCACCGGTCGGGGGGCCGTGTGCCGAGGGTCGGTCCGACAATGCGGATACGGTCGACGGATGAGCCCGGTCCGGGTAGGCCGACCACGACACGCGATCCGCACGACGGTGGCTCTGGCGCGCGCGTCGCACCTGTTCCCCGGCACCGCGGTGACCCTGCTGACCGTGGCGCTGGCGCTGACCAACGGTGTGACGACGCGAGTCTCGGTCACCCTGGCGGTGGCTGTGTTCGCCGGGCAACTCGTCGTCGGCTGGACCAACGATCTGTTCGATCGCTCTCGCGACATCCGGGTGGGCCGAACCGACAAGCCGTTGGCCACCGGAGAACTGACACCGCACACCGTCGCCGCGACCGTTGGGCTGTTCGGCGTCATCTGTGTCGTGGCGTCCATGGCGTGTGGGGTCGCCGCGGGGTCGGTGCACCTGGGCCTCGGCGTGGGCGCGGGATTGCTCTACAACGCCGGTGTGAAGTCGACCGTGTTCTCCGCGGTGCCCTATCTGGTGGCGTTCGGGTCCCTGCCGGTCGTGGTCATGCTGGCGGCCGATCCCAGTCGGTTGCCCGCGGTCTGGATGGTGGTCGTGGCCGCACTGCTCGGTGTGGGCGCTCATCTGCTCAATGTCTTCCCCGATCTCGACGATGACGAGGCCACCGGGGTGCACGGACTGCCGCATCGGTTGGGTCGTCGCCGCATTCCGGCCGCTGCCGCAGTGCTGCTGCTGACGGCCACCGCGGTCTGCGTGGCGGCGACGAGTCCGTCGTGGTTGCACTGGGTTGCCCTCGGGGCGGTGCTCGTCGTCATCGTGGCGACCGCGCGTGGTTCTGGTCGGCGCCCGTTCTACGGTGCGATAGTCGTGGCCGGTGTCGACGCGGCACTCGTCATCTTCGGGTGAATCTGCTCGAATCACCGGGTTGTCATTCGCATTCGATGTCGAATCCGGCAGCCGCCTTCACGACGGTCCATTTCCGTCTCCAATTCCGACGTTTCGACCACGTTGATAAATTTGTTTTGATTTAACATTAGTTAATTAAATTCCAAAACTGCTGCAAAGCAGCAGTTTTCGCAGCCCCTATTTTTCGAGTTCGCGTTGAGTTAACCGCGCCTTACTTGCGAATATCCCCCGGCCTGTGGTTAACGTTGAATGCGTTCGGGAAACCCTTGGGGGGCGAAACGGAGAATCACGTGCCCCACTCATCCGCCTTTTCCCTGCGGGCTCACGCACGACGTTCATTTGTCGCTGTGACCGCATTGTCGATGTTCGCTACATTCGGCACCGCGACCCTGCTCGCGCCCTCGAGTACGCACTACGCGATCGTCAACACGGCTGCGGTCGACCCGAGTTCCGACACGGTCGGGATCGCCGACAGTAATCTGCTCTTCTCCGCCACGGACCCCGCCGCGATCGCGAAGCATCTCGACGCGATGCAGGCGTTGGGTGTGCAGAACGTGCGGATTGCCATCCCGTGGGCGACGACCGAACCATTCGACGGCTACTACGACTGGACGGCCGTCGACAACATGGTCAACGCCGCGGACGCTCGCGGAATGGGGGTCCTCGGTGTGGTCACCACAACTCCCGCGTGGGCGAGAGGTGCGGGAAGCGGCGTGTACGCACCGCCGACCAACGCGGCCGACTACGGCGCGTTCATGGGTGCTGTCGCCAGCCGGTATGGACAGAAGATGTCCGACTACGAGGTCTGGAACGAGCCCAACGCGGTATTGGGTTACCAGCCCGCGCCGGATCCGGCCGGGTACACGGCCCTGCTGAAGGCGGCTTATCCCGCGATCAAGGCGGCCAACCCCTCGGCGACGGTCATCGGTGGTGTCCTCGGCTCCGTTGTCACCTGGGGAAATCTCACTCTCAACCCGGTTGACTTCGTACAGCAGATGTACGCAGACGGGGCCGGCGGCTACTTCGACGCCTTGTCATTCCACCCGTACCAGTACACGACGAAATTCTCGCAGGGAGCGCCTCTTCCGGACTCGCCGCTCAACCAGGTCAATGCCATTCATCAACTGATGGCGACCAACGGTGACGGGGGAAAGCAGATCTGGTCCTCGGAGTACGGACTCCCGACCGGGGTCGTGGGGGCTCAGCAGCAAGCCGACTACATCAGCGACTTCCTCGACAACTGGAACACCCTGTCCTACGCCGGACCCTCGTTCCTGTACACGCTGCAGGACACCAACTCCGCCGACACCACCGATCCAGAGGCGACATTCGGTGTCTACACCGACACGTGGACCCCGAAACTCGCCGCGCAGGTGATCAGCGACTTCATCGCGAGACACGGCACCCCGTCGGCGATGAAACTCGCTGCGGCCACCGCGGTCGCCGACCAGTCGGCGCTCCCGACCACCGCGAGCCCCGCGCTCGCCATGGATGCCGCCTCTCAGGCGGTCGCCGAGACCGTCAACACGGCGATGCAGAACTACGTGCAGGCGATCTCCGACGCCATCGCGGCCGCGGCCGCCGAAGCTGCCGGGCAGGCTGCGGCGCAAACGGAGGCCGTTGCACCGGAGCAGGCGGCGGGAGCGCCGACGCCGACGACCGATGCGGCGACCACGGATTCGGCCGCGGCGACCCCAACACCGACGACGTCGGCAACCGGCACCGCCGCAGCCACCACCGCACCGACAACGACCGAGGCGCCGACCTCCACCGCCACCAGCGACTCGGCTCGGACAGCCGCCCCGACCGCCGACCCGACGCCGCCGACGAGCGCCACCCCCTCCGCGCCGACCGATCCGCAGGTGACCTCGACTCCGGAGACCACCGCGGTGCCGACGACGCAGACGCCGGTCGATACGGCCGCCACACCAGAGGCGGCGAGCACCCCGTCGAGCGAGGTGACAACGCCCGCTACGGATTCCGTTGCACCCACGGCAGCGGACCCGGCGCCGACGGCAACCGCGACCGCCACCCCGACGATCACCACGCCCACACCGAGCGCGGACGCGACGCAGGGTGCTACCGCGACCACTGACGCGGCGTCGACCGGAGACGCGGCGGCCAGGACGGCCACCACCGGCTGACGGCCGGTCAGACCGTCGTCGACCGCCGGTGGTCGTCGATCTCGCGCATGTGTTCCTCGGCCCACGCTCGAACGACCGACAGGGGACCGTCGAGGGACAGGCCGAGCGCCGTCAGGCGATACCGGACGGCCGGCGGCGTCGACGGGGTGACCTCGCGGTTCACCAGCCCGTCGGCCACGAGGCGCTGCAGGGTCTGCGACAGCATCTTCTGACTGACGCCGGGGGTTGCTCGACGGAGCTCGGCGAACCGTGCGCCATCGGGGTGGCGTTCGGCCAGTTGCTTGACGATCATCGACGTCCACTTGTCCCCGATGCGATCGAGGAGCTGACGGGTCGGGCAGGCGGGATCGAACAGATCTCCTCGGGCGTGCGAGGCGGTAACCACGGGCTCACCACCTTTCTCCGAAGTGCCTTCTTGTGACGACCGGACCGGTCGCGAACCATGAGGGTAACCAACGGATACCTGCTAAGGGGGAGTTACCGCCATGTCTCAGCCGGACGACGAATTCACCACGCGGATGATCGGAACCAACGGTGTCGAGGTGGAGGTGGCCACCGCGGGACCGACGCACGGTGCACCGATCGTGCTGCTGCACGGATGGCCTCACACCTGGGAACTGTGGCGACCGGTGGGTCGCGAACTCGCCCGGAACGGATTTCGGGTGATCGCACCGAATCGACGAGGAATCGGCAGCGGCGACCGTCCGCGCGCCGGGTACGACGTGGCAACGCTCGCCGTCGATGTCACCGGCATCCTGGACACGCTCGCGGTTCCTGCCGCGAGTGTGGTCGGCATCGACGCCGGTGTCGCACCGGCGGTCTACGCCGCTCTGACGACTCCTGAACGGGTCCGTCGCCTGGTGGTGATGGAAGGTCTCGTGCCGGGACTGCCTGGGGCAGAGACATTCCTGTCGGCGGGTCCACCGTGGTGGTTCGGATTCCATGCGGTGCCGGGACTCGCCGAGACCGTGGTGGAAGGACACGAGAACGAGTACCTCGGCTGGTTTCTGCAGGGACCGAGCGTTCGGAATGACATCGAATCAGCGGCGCGGTCTGCGTTCGTGCGTGCCCACTCCGGGAGGGACGCGTTGCGGGCTGGGTTCGAGACCTACCGCGCGACAGGGCGCAACGCCGAACTGGTGTCGACGGCGATGCAGACGCGACGACTGATCGTGCCCACCCTCGCGCTGTCCGGCGGCGTCGTCGGTGACGCGACCGGCGACCAGCTGATGTCGGTGGCCGACGACCTGACCGGGGCCTCGATACCCGGATGCGGTCACATCATCCCGTTGGAGCGACCAGATGAACTGGCCACCGTCATTGCTGATTTCGTGGACTGCTGATACCTGATCGACCGGGGGCACGCGTTGTCGAATTCTGATCAGACTGATCGAAAGCATTGACCGTTCGCCTGCGCTGTCATCGGCGCAGGTAGTCGCGGGACGTTCTGTGCACCTTACGTGTCGACGTGATCATGACTCTCGGTAAGTAGTGACCGATCATGCGACGGACGGATACGTTTACGCAACTCGAAATGCCATGTCCCGAGTCAGCCGTCCAAACCGCCGCGGCGCTCGATGATGCACCAATGACGGGAAGCCAGTGGATCTCTGGGGCTACATACACGGGCGGGAGGGGTTCCTCGCCTTCCTGACCTATCAACACGCGTCGCTCGCACTGCAGACCCTGGTGGTGGGTTCGGTGATCGCGGTGATCATCGCGGCCGCCGTCTACCGACTACCGCTGGCCTCCGCGCTGACGCTGACGACGAGTCGTGTCGCGCTGACGATCCCGTCGCTGGCGCTGCTCGCGTTGCTGATCGTGCCGTTCGGCCTCGGCGTCGTCCCGTCGTTCATCATGCTGGCGTTCTTCGCGGCGCTCCCGGTGATCGGCAACGCGATCGTCGGTCTGCGGTCGGTGCCCGCGACGGTGGTGGAGTCGGCCCAGGGGATCGGCTTGTCGCGCTGGCGAATCCTGCTCACCGTCGAGTTGCCCATCGCGTGGCCGATCATCCTCACCGGCATCCGTGTGTCGACGCAGATGATCGTCGGTGTGGCCGCGATCGTCGCCTACGTGCTCGGACCCGGCCTCGGCTCGCTCATCTTCAACGGACTGTCACGGCTCGGCGGCGCCAACGCTCTCGCAATGGCGCTCACCGGAACCATTCTCATCGTCATCATCGCCTTGGTGTTCGACGCACTGCTGGTGCTCCTCGGGCGCCTCACGATTGCAAAGGGACTGTCATGACCGCAGCGAACACGTCGCCGAACACCCCCGCGGGTGGCGGTAAAACAGAGCGCACGGTCACCGGCGCCACCATCCGGCTCGACGGCGTGGTCAAGCAGTACAGGGGAACCGACGTACCGGCCGTGAAAAAGCTCGACCTGCAGCTCGACGCCGGCGACATCGTCGCGTTCGTCGGTCCGTCTGGATGCGGCAAGACCACGACGCTGAAGATGATCAACCGGCTCATCGAGCCCACGCAGGGTCGCATCTACATCGGTGACCGGGATGTGACGGGCGAGAACCCCGACAAGCTGCGGCAGTCGATCGGCTACGTCATCCAGTCGGGCGGCCTCTTCCCGCACTGGTCGGTGTCGAAGAACATCGGCGCGCTGCCGCGCGTCCTGGGCTGGGACAAGAAGAAGATCGCCGACCGCACCGAGTACCTGCTCGACCTCGTCGGTCTCGACGCGGCGACCTTCGCCGACCGCCTGCCCAAGGACATGTCCGGCGGTCAGCAGCAGCGCGTCGGCGTGGCGAGGGCGCTCGCCGCCGACCCGCCCGTGCTGCTGATGGACGAACCGTTCGGCGCGGTCGACCCCATCACCCGGGTTCGTCTGCAGGACAGCCTCATCGCGATCCAGCACGAGCTGGGCAAGACCATCGCCATCGTGACCCACGATTTCGAGGAGGCCACGAAGCTCGGCGACAAGGTCTGCATCTTCTCCGAAGGTGGCCACGTCGAGCAGTTCGCGACCCCCGAAGAGATCCTCGCGAACCCGGCGACGCCGTTCGTCGAGGAGTTCGTCGGCTCCGGGGCGACGCTGGCGCACCTCACGCTGTCGCGGGTCAAGGACGTCAACCACAATCCGGTGCTGACCGCACGGGTGGGTCAGCCCTCGACCGAGATCATCAATCAGGCCCGTGCCGAGGGGCACACCTGGGTGGTCGTCGTGAACGAGGACGGGACGCCGCGTGCGTGGCCGTCGCTCGACGAACTGAAGACCAAGGACGTCGTCTCCGACTACGTCGACCGTCGCCTGCCCACAGTGGCCCAGTCCGCCACGCTCAACGACGCGTTGGACTCGATGCTGGCCGCCAGCCAGGGCGGGGTACTGGTCACCGACGGTCGCGGCGCGGTCAAGGGCGCTCTGACGATCGCGGTCGTGATGGACGTGATCCGTGGGCAGCTCGCCGACGCGCGGTCCGACGAGACACAGACCTCGTACGCGAACTACCAGGGATCCGGCGAGCCGGCCGATCCGAACCCGGCGTCATGAACCGGTTGCGCCGCACCCCGGTCGACGTCTGGTTCGAGCCGCTGATCATCATCGTCATCGGTGTCGGATACGCGATCTGGTACAACCAGACCACCTTCACCACGACCGAGAAGGCCTCGCTGGCCTGGTCGACGCTGCAGTCGACCATCGTCGACCACATCAAACTGACCCTGGTGTCGACGGTCATCGTGGTCGTCATCGCCATCCCGCTCGGCATCCTGCTGACGCGCGAGGCCGCGAAATGGCTCAGCCCGATCGTGGTCAACATCGCCAACATCGGTCAAGCCGCCCCGGCCGTGGGTCTGATCGTGCTGTTCACCTTCTGGCTTGGAACCGGATTCCGCACCGCCGTACTCGGATTGGTGGTCTACGCGATCCTGCCGATCCTGCAGAACACCATCATCGGGTTGCGTCAGGTCGACCAACGCACCATCGAGGCCTCCCGCGGGATCGGCTACTCGTCGCTGCGCACACTGGTCCAGGTCGAGTTGCCGCTGGCCGTCCCGGTCATCCTCAACGGCGTGCGCACCGCGTTGGTGATCCTCGTGGGCACCGCCACGCTGAGCACGTTCATCGGCGCGACCAGCCTGGGCACCCTGATCACGACCGGCGTCACGCTCTTCCTTCCCAAACTGCTCATCTCCGGCGCCATCCTGGTGGGTCTGCTGGCGATGACGATCGACTGGCTCGGGCGACTGTTCGAGCTCGTCGCAACCCCACGAGGAGTGGCATGACCTCGCGTCGTTCACGGATCACCACCGCGGTCGCGGTGCTCGCCGCGTCGGTGATGCTCGTCGCCGGTTGTGGGCTGGTCAGCTCCTCGGGCACGTTCACCAAGGGGTCGCTGGCCGACGGCCAGAAGCCGCTCGACGGCGCGAAGATCGTCGTGACGTCCAAGAGTTTCACCGAAGGCGTCCTGCTCGGGAAGATCACGGCCTCCTACCTCGCCTCGGCGGGCGCCGAGGTCACCGACCTGACCGGCGCACCTGGATCGGCGTCGTCCCGACAGGCTCAGCTCAACGGCGACGCCGACATCCTGTGGGAGTACACCGGCACCGGCTGGGTCACCTACCAGGGCCAGACCGAGACGATCGCGGATCCGACGGAGCTGTGGCAGAAGGTCCGCGACATCGAGAAGAAGACCCATGACCTCGACTGGTTGCCGCCGGCCAACTTCAACGACACCTACGCCTTCGCGGCGTCGGGGCCGACGGCCAAGCGGCTCAACGTCAAAACGTTGTCGGATGTCGCGAAGCTGCCGGAACGCGACCGGACGTTCTGCGTCGACGACGAGTTCTTCAGCCGCTCGGACGGATTCCTGCCGATGCTCGAGAAGTACGGCATCCCGTACAACGCCCCCAACGGTGTGCCCGAGCGCAACGTGACCCGGATGGACGCCGGTGTCATCTACACCTCGGTCGCCAAGAGTGCGCCCTGCAACTTCGGTGAGGTCTACACCACCGACGGCCGCGTGAAGAACCTGAGCCTCACGGTGCTCGACGACGACAAGAAGTACTTCCTGCCCTATAGCGGTACTGCCGTCCTCCGGGCGTCGATCAACGAGAAGTACCCGAACATCGCGCCGCTGATCGCGGAGATCTCGAAGCGGCTGACCGACTCGTTGATGCAGGACCTCAACGGCAAGGTCGACATCGATGGCCAGGACCCGGCGACGGTGGCCTGGGACTGGCTGAAGAGCGAGAAGCTGGTCAAGAGCTAGACGGCTCTCCCGAATACTTCAGCGCGACAACGCGACCTCAGAACGGCGGGTCGGGTTCAGCGTCGACGAGCCCTTCTCGGCGTCGTCGACAACCACTGCTGCCGCTGCGGCGGTGCAGGTGGTGTTGCCGTGACTGCATCCCCGATCTGTGGCCACCCCGTGAACATGCCCCAAGTCTAGAAAAGGGGTCCGACATGTTCGGTCAGTTAATGACAGGCGCAGTAGTTTTCGCCCCACGAACACCATCGGTGAACAGAAACCCCGGCGTCTGTGGACAACCCGCACCGGCGACCGTCCCGCGGTTCACGAGTGTGACGCTTGCCTCCGCGCGCGAACGTCGCGGAACTCCGCTGACAATCGGGAGAACGCCGGTTCGAGATCCGGGTCGGCCGGTGCGTGCAGGCGGTGACGGGCGCGAAGTTCGTCCATCAGTTCCTGCCAGACGCCTGGCCCGGCGTCGCTCGCGATCTCGAACCAGAGACCGATCGACGCGACGGCGGGGGTGTGGCGGGCTCCCCAGGCCCCGAGCTGGATCATCGCAGGCAGGAGTTCGACGCCGCGATCGGTGAGGCTGTACACGATCTTCTGTTTGTGGCCGTCATGCGACTCCTTGGTGACGATCCCGGCATCGGTCAGGGCCTGCAGTCGCGAGGCCAGGACGTTGGAGGCGATGCTCTCCTTCGAGTTGGCCAGCAGCTCCCGGAAATGCCGTCTGTCGTTGAATACCATGTCGCGCAGGATCAACAGCGTCCATCGGTCGCCGATGAGTTCGAGGGACATGTTCAACGGACATGCGGACCGTCCGGTGGTGGCCATGCACTCGCTTCCTCTCGCGTCCTGTTGTCGTGTTCACTCACGGTACGCATTCCGTCATCGATCAACAACCGGTTGCAAAACAGATACAGTCTGATAGCTTCCTCCCATGAACGAAGCGAATGCGCTGGCCGTGGCCGAGGCCGTGCAGACACCCCGGAGCCACCGAACCGGACTGGTGCTCGGCGTGCTGTCGCTGGCAGCGTTCATGGCCAGCCTCGACGTGTTCATCGTCAACGTCGCCTTCGACGACATCGGTCGCGACTTCCACGGCCCGGGACTCTCGCAGCTCTCGTGGATTCTCAACGCGTACACCATCATCTACGCCGCCCTCCTGGTCCCGGCCGGGCGCCTCGCGGATCGGTACGGGCGCAAGGAGATGTTCCTGTTCGGCCTGGCGATCTTCGTCGCTGCCAGCGCAGCGTGCGCCGCCAGCGGTGGGATCTGGTGGCTCGTGGCGTTTCGCGCGATCCAGGCGATCGGCGCCGCGATCCTCACTCCGGCCAGCCTCGGTCTCGTGGTCGCGGCCGCGCCTCCGCATCTACGAGCACGGTCGGTGCGGATCTGGGCGGCGACCGGTGCACTCGCGGCGGCGTTGGGGCCGGCTCTGGGCGGCGTGCTCGTCGAGGCGTCGTGGCGCTGGGTGTTCCTAGTGAACGTGCCGGTCGGGATCGTGGCCCTGATCGCGGCGGCCATCGTCGTGCCCAAGTCGCGTGACGAGAGTGTCCGTCGGATCCCGGATGTGCTGGGAGCCGCACTGCTCGCGATCGCCATCGGCGCGTTGACGCTCGCACTGGTCGAGGGGAGCAACTGGGGGTGGACCGACGGCCGGATCGCGGCAGCGTGGGCGACCACGGTGGTCGCCCTGATCGGCTTCGTCGTCCAGTCGGGCAGGCATCCCTCGCCGATCATCGATCCGGCACTCATGCGGGTGCGCGCGTTTTCGTTCGCCAACATCACCGCAGTGCTGTTCTCGATTCCGTTCGCGGCGTCACTGCTGACGAACATTCTCTGGATGCAACAGGTCTGGGGATACTCGGCCATCGCGACCGGGTTCGGGGTGGTGCCGGGGCCACTGATGGTCCCGGTGTTCACCATCGTCGGCCACAAACTCGCGGCACGGGTGCCCGTCGGGGTGATCGTCGGTGTGGGATGTCTGATGATGGCCGGTAGTGCAGTGTTGGTCTCGCTGCGCGTCGGACCGCAGCCCGACTACTTCGCCGATCTCCTGCCCAGCCTGCTGATCGGCGGCGCAGGTATCGGACTGGCGCTCCCGACGATCCTCTCGTCCGCCACAGCCGATCTCCCACCCGCGCAGACCGCGACCGGCAGCGCCGTGGTCAACATGAGCAGGCAGATCGGCACGGCACTCGGGGTCGCCCTGCTGGTTGCGGTGCTGGGGACACCGCGCGGATTCGACGAGGCACATCCGGCCTTCCAGCACGCGTGGTGGGCACTCGCCGTGGTCGCGGTGCTGGCTGCTGTCGCCGCGCCCGCGATGAGTCCGCCACGAAAGCAACAGATCTGACTCAACCGTCGGAGTGTTCGACCAGACGACGCCCCAGACGCCGCACCATGTCACGGAGCTCGTCGGGGTGCTCGATGACGAACGGGCGGTCGATGGCCGCGAGCACCGGCGGTATCCAGTCGAGTCGTTCGGCGCCCAGACGCACCCGCACCCACGCGGTGTCGGCGCCGGTCTCGACCCCGGCCACTCCGGCGGGAAGGTGTCGACGGATGTGCTCGGCGGTACCGCGGATCCGGACGGACACCTCGTGCGCCCGGGGTGCACGTTCGAGTCGGTCCACGACATCGGCACCCGCATCGAATGTCGACGGTGGGTCGAATGAGCCGGGCTGCAGCGTGATCGCGGTGATCCGGTCGACGCGGAAGGTCCTGATCTCACCGCTGCTCGAATCGGCACCGGTGACATACCACCGGCCCGAGTGGACAACGACACCGTAGGGGAGCAACGTCCGCTCGCTGGTGCGTCCCGACCGGTCGGTGTAGCTGATCGCCGCCGGGCGGTGCCGGCTCGTGGCCTCGCCGAGTGCGAGCAACACATCTGTGCCTGGCCCGGAGCTCACGTGCGGTGGCGACGTGAAATCCGTCGTCTCGAGCAGCGCCTCCACCTGCCGTCGGACGACGTCGGGCAGCACCCGTCGCAGTTTGGCTGCCGCGCTCTCATTGGCCGCCGCCGAGGTCCCGACGAGCGCAGTGCGTCGCACGGCGAGCAATCCGAGCATGACCGCCAGCGCTTCGTCGTCGGTGAGCATCAGCGGCGGCATGCGGTACCCCGGTGCGAGACGGTAGCCGCCATACCGACCGCGGACCGCGTCGACGGGAATGCCCAGATCGATCAGTTGTGCGATGGAGCGACGAACGGTCCGCTCGTCGACCTCCAGGCGATCGGCCAACACCGAGGCGCTCCGCACGCCCCCGGCCTGCAGGATCTCGAGAAGCGTGAGGACTCGCGCGGCCGATGTGGTCATGCGATGAGTCTCCCTCAGATACCGGGCGAAAAGCGTCCGGTATCGGGTTTAGCGTCGCATTTGTCCCGGTCGACTCCGGGCCACCGACACCGCAAGGGGAACCCTCATGGACTTCGTCTCGATCCGCATCATCACCGCCGACGTCGCGCGACTCGCCGCCTTCTACGAGCGCGTCCTCGGCGGGGAGACCAGGTGGGCAACAACCGACTTCGCCGAACTGCTCACGCCGACGTGCACCCTGGCGATCGCGAGCACCCGCACGGTCGCGTTGTTCGGGGCCGACTCGGCACGACCGTCCGACAACCGCAGCGTCATCATCGAATTCCGAGTCGACGACGTCGATGCCGAGTACCGGCGCCTGGAGCAGTCGGTCGACGAGTTCGTCCAGACCCCGACCACGATGCCGTGGGGTAATCGCTCGCTGCTGTTCCGGGATCCCGACGGCAACCTCGTCAACCTGTTCACGCCGGTCACGGCCGATGCCGTGGCGCGTCAGGATCGGTAGCGTCACAGTCGGGCCACCCCACATCCGTCGAAAGGCGAACCATGACCTTCTCACCGCAGGAACTCGAGGATGCGGTCGCACTCGCGCGCGACGACAGCGGCCTCGCGGTCGTCGCCACGCTGCGAGCCGACGGGACCATTCAGGCGTCGGTGGTCAATGTCGGACTGCTCGACCATCCGGACACCTCGACCCCGGTACTGGGGTTCGTGACCTACGGAACGGTCAAACTGACCAATCTGCGCGCCCGACCTCAGGTCACCGTGACATTCCGCCAGGGGTGGAGGTGGGCGACCGTCGAGGGGACCGCCGAGATCGGCGGCCCTGACGACCCGCAGCCGTGGCTCGACGACGAACGGCTGCGACTGCTGCGTCGCGAGGTGTTCACGTCCGCGGGCGGTACCCACGACGATTGGGACACCTACGACCGCGTGATGGCCGAGCAGGGCCGGGCCATCGTTCTCGTACGGGTGGCGCGCGTCTACAGCAACTGACCGGGCGCGCCGCGTCGGCGTAGTCAAGTCGGGACGGCCGATCTCGTCATCGTGAGTCAAACCCTGTCGGCGCGGACTCCGTGCTGGCGTAATGGGGTTCGATGACACACGAATGCGCGGACGGCAGGGTGCCCGGATGAAGTTTCTGCTGATGACCCTCATCACCCACCAGCCCGACCCGATCACCGGTGTCCGGGAGTCTCCCGCCGAGCGCCTTCGCCGCGTCGTCGACACCGCGCGTCTCGGTGAGGAACTCGGGTACGACGGGTTCGCCGTCGGTGAGCGGCACGAGGATCCGTTCATCTCCTCGTCGCCGCCGGTGGTGTTGAGTCACATCGCCGCGCTCACCGAACGGATCGCGTTGTTCACCGCGGTGACGACGCTGAGCCTGCTCGACCCGGTACGTGCGGTCGAGGACTATTCGACGCTCGACAACCTGTCCGGCGGCCGGCTCGAGCTGATCATCGGCAAGGGGAACGGCGCGGCGCAAGCCGAACTGTTCCACGTCACCCCGGACGACCAGTGGGACCGCAACCGCGAGGGATACGACCTGTTCCGCAGGCTCTGGCGAAGCGACGACGTCACGTGGAGCGGACAGTTCCGACCGTCCCTGACCGGTGCGAAGGTGCTGCCCAGACCGCTGCAGTCCGAC
This sequence comes from Williamsia sp., assembly GCF_016462415.1. Classification (GTDB taxonomy): domain Bacteria; phylum Actinomycetota; class Actinomycetes; order Mycobacteriales; family Mycobacteriaceae; genus Williamsia_A. Next base: position 33,502 of record NZ_JAEMTF010000041.1, read on the forward strand.
ATCCGGATCTGGCACGGCAGCGCGACGAGCACCGGTTCGGTGGAAGTGGCAGCGCAGCACGGTGACCCGGTGTTCTCGGCGAACGTCACCTATCCGATCGAGCCGTACGCGGAGCTGATCGATCACTACCGCCGCGCGTGGGTGGCGAACGGGCACGATCCCGCCGACGCCCTCGTCGGTGCGGGGACCGCTGGGTTCTTCGTGGCCCCGACCTCGCAGGAGGCCCTGGCCGCCTACGAGCCGATCTTCGCCGCACGGCACGCCTTCGCGCAGCGCACCGGGCTCCCGGTGGTCTTCACCGACCTCGCCGATTTCGTCGAGCGCAGTTCGGCTCTGATCGGCAGCCCGGAGCAGGTCATCGACAAGGTCGGCCGCTACCACGACCGACTCGGTCACGAGATCACCCACCTGTCCGCCGACGGCGACGGACTGACCGCGCGGGACCACCGCCGCAGTCTCGAACTGTTCCAGTCCGACGTCGCACCGGCGTTGCGGTCGCAGATCCCGAGCCGCCCCATCGGTTCGGCGTCGTTGGTGGGGACGTGATCGGCGCGGGACGGACGCGACTGCTCGCGGTCGGGGTGCTCGGCCTGATCGCTGCGATCGCGACGGCGTGCGCGGGGACCGGTGTCTCCGGCGACGACAGCGGTCCACCGCAGCGTGGCGGCACCCTGAAGTACGGTCTGTCGCTTGCGCCGACCTGTGCCGATCCGGCGCAGGCATCGAGCAACCAGACCATCTACGTGACCCGTCAGGTCGTCGACTCCCTGACCGATCAGAACCCGAAGACCGGCGAGATCGTCCCGTGGCTCGCGCAGAGCTGGCAGGTCGACCCCACCTCGCGGGAGTTCACGTTCCGCCTGCGTCCCGGTGTGACGTTCAGCGACGGCACCCCGGTCGACGCCACCGCGGTTCAACGCACCTACGACGCGATCGTGCAGAAGCTGGGCGGGGTGAAGGCGCCGCTGCCGGCGAGCTACCTCGCCGGGTACACCGGCACGACGGTCGTCGACCCCCTCACCGTGCGGGTCACGTTCGCGAACCCCAACGCGCAGTTCCTGCAGGCGTCGTCGACACCGCAGCTCGGCATCCTCGCGGCGTCGACGAACGCGGAGTCGCCCGAGACCCGATGCCAATCCGGGATCGTCGGGTCCGGGCCGTTCACCTACGCCGACTACCAGCAGGACCGCTCGGCCAAGCTGGTCCGCCGGACCGGATATGCCTGGGGCTCGGCCGCGTTCGGGCACACCGGCGAGCCGTACCTCGACGCGATCCAGTTCACCGTGGTCCCGGAGTCGGGCGTGCGCACCGGCAGCGTGTCCTCGGGCCAGCTCGACGCCGTCAGCGACGCGCTGCCACAGGATGCACCATTGATCGAGAACACCGGCGGTTCCATCCGCACGACGCCCAATCCCGGTGTCACCTTCGGGATCCAACCCAACGTCTCGCGCGGGGTGCTCGCCGATCCGGCTGTGCGTCGTGCGCTGATCCCGGCCATCGACCGGAAAGAACTGGTCGACACCGTGCTCGGCAAGGACTTCCTGCCCGCGACCGGTGTTCTGTCGGTGAAGACCCCGGGCTACCAGCGTGCCGACGCGGTCACCTTCGATCCCGCGCGGGCCGAATCGCTACTGCAGCAGGCGGGCTGGATCCCCGGGTCGGATGGGGTCCGGGAGAAGAACGGCACGCGGCTTCGCTTCTCCATCCTGTTCAGCGCGGTGTTCGCCGGCAACCAGACCATTCTCGAGTTGGTGCAGCAGCAGCTGCGCAAGGTCGGGGTGGACGCGCAGCTCGACCTGGTGTCGCTGCCCGAATCCATCTCGAGGCAGAACAGCGGTGACTTCGAGGCCACGTACTACAACTCGACCCGCGGCGACGGCGACATCCTGCGCACCACGTTCTCGGTGGATCAGCGGAACCTCAACCAGGCCAAGCCGATCCCGGCGTTGGAGCAGGCGTTCGTGGGGGAGCTCTCGACCACCGACGTCGCGTCGCGCAACCGATTCTTCGCGCAGGCGCAGCAGCAGATCCTCGACAACGGTCTGTGGATCCCGACGATCGAGCTGTCACAGGCGATCGGCGTCGGGCCCCGGGCGCACGCCGTGACCTTCGACGCCTCGGCCCGACTGCAGTTCTACGACACCTGGGTGAACGGAGGCTGACGACATGGCCCGATATCTGACTCTGCGTGTGCTGCAGGCGATCGGTGTGCTGTGGGCAGCGTTCACGGTGTCGTTCATCGTACTGTTCCTGCTGCCGTCGGATCCGGTGAGCCTCGCCGCCGAGGGCGGGGGCGCGGGGACGCCGGTGGACAAGGCGGCCATCGCCGAGCTGCAGGCCCGCTACGGTCTCGACCAGCCCGTGTGGGAGCAGTACTGGACCGCGCTCACCCACGCGGTCCGGGGCGACCTCGGTTTCTCCATCTCGACCGGTCAGACGGTCACCGGCGCCATCGCGGCGGCGATTCCCAGCACACTGGCGCTCGCGGCCACCGCGTTGGCGCTGGCCGTCGGCGGTGGCGGTCTGCTCGCGTTCCTCGGTGTCTACACCCGAGCCCGGTGGCTGCGCACGCTGTTGCTGTCGCTGCCGCCGCTCGGTGTGGCCGTGCCGACGTTCTGGGTGGGACTGATCCTGCTGCAGTGCTTCTCGTTCGGCCTGCCGGTGTTCCCGGCGTTCGGCGACCGCACACCGGCCGCGGTGGTGCTGCCCGCGATCACGCTGGCCATCCCCACCGGGGCGGTGATCGCGCAGGTGCTGGCGAACTCGCTGATATCGACCTGGCGTGAGCCGTTCGTCGAGGTCGCGGCGACCAAGGGTGCGTCGCGCTGGTACATCCACACCCGGCACGTGTTCCGGCTCGCCACCGTTCCGACGCTGACCATCGCCGGCGTCCTCGTCGGCGAACTGCTGGCCGGGTCGGTGGTGGTCGAGACCGTGTTCGCGCGGGCCGGGGTCGGGCGGTTGACGCAGACATCGGTGCTGTCGCAGGACATCCCGGTCGTCCAGGGTGTCGTCGTGCTGACCTCGCTGGTGTACGTCGTCGTGACCTTGGCGGTCGACGTCGTCTACCCGTTCATCGATCCCCGGATCGTCGAGGGCAAGCGCAGCCGCGGCGAGTCCGCCACCACGAAGACCGAGGCGCCGTCGGAGGAGGCTCATGTCTGACCATCTGGTGATCGATCCGCCCCGGCTCGACGAGCCGTCGCCGACGGAGCCGCAGCGTCGCGTCCGGCGACCGTCGTTGTCGCAGTGGGGTGGCCGTGTGTCGGTGCTCCTGTCCGGGCTCGTGGTCCTCCTCGTCATCGGGTGGGCGGCACTACCGTCGTTGTTCGCGAGCGGCGATCCGCTCACCGGGACGCCACGGGACAAGCTGCAGCCGCCGAGCGCGTCACACTGGTTCGGCACGGACAACATCGGCCGTGACGTGTACACCCGAGTCGTGCACGGGTCGCAGTTGTCGTTGACCGCGACCTTGCTCGCCGTGGGCATCGCGCTCGTCGTGGGTTCGTTGATCGGGTTGCTGGCCGGCGCTGTCGGCGGGGCCGTCGATGCGCTGCTGATGCGCATCGTCGATGTGTTGCTGTCGATCCCGCTGCTGCTGCTGTCGCTGGCTCTGGTCACCGCGCTGGGGTTCGGTACGGTCAACGTCGCGATCGCCGTCGGCGTCACGATGGTCGCGAGTTTCGCCCGGGTCATGCGTTCGGAGGTCCTGCGCGTGCGGCGTGCGCCCTACGTCGAGGCGGCGTTCGCCGTCGGGTCGCGCTGGCCCCACGTGCTGGTCCAGCACATCCTCCGGAACTCGTATGCGCCGGTCATCGGGCTCGCCGCGGTTCAGTTCGGGATGGCCGTCCTCGCGGTGTCGGCCCTGAGTTTCCTGGGCTACGGGGCGAAACCGCCGACACCGGAATGGGGTTCGCTCGTGTCGGAGGGCCGGAACTATCTCGCGACCGCGTGGTGGCTGACGACCGTTCCAGGTCTGGTCATCATCGCGGTGGTGCTCAGCGCGCATCGGCTGGGGCGTGCGGTCCAGGAGCGTCG
>NZ_JAEMTF010000136.1 GCF_016462415.1 Williamsia sp.
GTTCGCTGCACATGACCACCCAGACCGCCGTCCTGATCGAGACCCTCGTCTCGCTCGGCGCCGAGGTCCGCTGGGCCTCGTGCAACATCTTCTCCACCCAGGACCACGCCGCCGCGGCCATCGTCGTCGGCCCGTACGGAACCCCCGAGGAGCCCAAGGGAATCCCGGTCTTCGCATGGAAGGGCGAGAGCCTGGAGGAGTACTGGTGGTGCGCCGAGCAGATGCTGACCTGGCCCGACGAGCCGGCCAACATGATCCTCGACGACGGTGGCGACGCCACCATGATGGTGCTGCGCGGCGCGCAGTTCGAGAAGGCGGGCGTCGTCCCGCCGGTCGAGGACAACGACTCGGCCGAGTACACCATCTTCCTCAACCAGCTGCGTGAGCGCTTCGAGACCGACAAGACCAAGTGGTCGACGATCGCCGAGTCGGTCAAGGGTGTCACCGAGGAGACCACCACCGGCGTCCTGCGCCTGTACCAGTTCGCCGCCGCCGGCGAGCTGACCTTCCCGGCCATCAACGTCAACGACTCCGTCACCAAGAGCAAGTTCGACAACAAGTACGGCACCCGCCACTCGCTGATCGACGGCATCAACCGCGCCACCGACGTCCTCATCGGCGGCAAGAAGGTCCTCCTCGCCGGTTACGGCGACGTGGGCAAGGGCTGCGCCGAGTCGCTCGCCGGCCAGGGCGCACGCGTCCAGGTCACCGAGATCGACCCGATCAACGCGCTGCAGGCGCTCATGGACGGCTACGACGTCGTCACCGTCGAGGACGCGATCGACAAGGCCGACATCGTGATCACCTCGACCGGCAACCTGGGCATCATCACCCTCGATCACATGCGCCAGATGAAGGACAAGGCGATCCTGGGCAACATCGGTCACTTCGACAACGAGATCGACATGGCCGGCCTGGAGAGCTCCGGAGCCAAGCGCGTCGTCGTCAAGCCGCAGGTCGACCAGTGGATCTTCGACAGCGGCAAGTCGATCATCGTGCTGAGCGAGGGTCGTCTGCTGAACCTGGGCAACGCCACCGGCCACCCGTCGTTCGTGATGAGCAACAGCTTCTCGAACCAGGTCATCGCGCAGATCGAGGTCTGGACCAAGAACGACGAGTACGACAACGAGGTCTACCGCCTCCCGAAGCACCTCGACGAGAAGGTCGCCAAGATCCACGTCGAGGCACTCGGTGGCACGCTCACCAAGCTCACCAAGGAGCAGGCCGAGTACATCAACGTCGACGTCGAGGGCCCGTTCAAGCCCGAGCACTACCGCTACTGATCCGTCAGAGCACCGCGGTCTGATCGACCGCTCCCGCGACAGCGAAACGCTCCCGCGACCGGAATGCCGGTCGCGGGAGCGTTTTCGTGTTGCGGGATGGGTGCTCGTCTCAGGCGCTGAGCAGGTCGTCGGCGAGCGAGGGTGCGAGGTTCGCGTCGAGGACCCACCAGGGTGACAACCAGTTGCTCTGCGCCAGTTGCCGGTACACCGCGTCGACGTCGTGTTGCAGCTCGTTGTCGCGTTCGTACAGGTCGCGGCCCCGGGTCGTGTCGGCGTCACCGCGCGCGGCCGCGCGTCCCATCGCGACCTCGGCGGGCACGTCGATGAGCAGGTGGTGGTCGGGCACCGGCAGCGCGAAGCGGTGGAACTCGAGTTCGGCCACCCATGCCACGGCCTCGCCTGCGGCGTCCTGACCGCACCGCGCGGCGGTGTAGGCGGCGTTGGACGCCACGTAGCGGTCGAGCAGCACCACATCCGATCCGGCCAGAGCCGTTCGGATGTCGGCCGCCGCACCGGCGCGATCGAGTGCGAACAGCATCGCCATCGCATACGCGCTCGACCGCAGGTCGCCGTGGGCGCCGTGGAGGGCCTCGGCGGCGATGTCGGCGTGGACCGACTCGCCGTACCGAGGGAAGGCCATCGTCGTCACCTGACGCCCGGCGTCGCGCCACCTGCTGGTCAGGCCGTCGACGAGCGTTCGCTTGCCGGCGCCGTCGATTCCCTCCACCGCGATCAGAACTGCCACACCGCAGAGACTAGTCAGCACACCGGCGCATTCGACGTCGGTGGCGCCGGACGCGCCGGTCAGGGCCGGTGGGGGCGTCGGCGCGCCACCCGCATGTTCATCGTCGTCGGTGTCACCATGGGGAGCATGAAGCCCAGGATTCTCGTCGTGGACGATGACGCGGCACTAGCCGAGATGCTCACCATCGTGCTGCGCGGCGAGGGTTTCGAGCCGTTCGTCGTCGGCGACGGCACCCAGGCACTCGCCGCGGTCCGCGAGATCCGACCCGATCTCGTGCTCCTCGACCTGATGCTGCCCGGTATGAACGGCATCGACGTGTGTCGCGTGCTGCGCGCCGACTCGGGCGTGCCGATCGTCATGCTGACCGCCAAGAGTGACACCGTCGACATCGTCCTGGGCCTCGAGTCCGGCGCCGACGACTACATGGTCAAGCCGTTCAAGCCCAAGGAACTCGTCGCCCGCGTCCGGGCCCGGCTGCGTCGCACCGACGACGAGCCCGCCGAGTTGCTGTCCATCGGGCCCATCGAGATCGACGTGCCCGCCCACAAGGTGACCCGCGACGGCAACCAGATCTCGTTGACGCCGCTCGAATTCGACCTGCTCGTGGCCCTGGCGCGCAAGCCGCGGCAGGTGTTCACCCGCGACGTGCTGCTCGAACAGGTCTGGGGCTACCGGCATCCCGCCGACACCCGACTGGTCAATGTCCACGTGCAGCGCCTGCGCGCCAAGGTCGAGCTCGACCCGGAGAACCCGGAGGTCGTGTTGACGGTGAGAGGGGTCGGCTACAAGGCCGGCCCGCCGTGATCGGGCGGTCTCGTCGCAGGATCAACCCGACCTTCCCGCGTGCCCTGCGGAGGTGGTCGACGGCGGGCCGGTTCGTCGGACGGATCTGGCGTCGCTCACTGCAGCTGCGGGTCGTCGTCTCGACGATGGTGTTGTCGTTCGTCGTCCTGCTGATCCTCGGGTTCGTGTTGACCAGCCAGATCACCGACCGACTGCTCGACCTCAAACTGCGGGCTGCCACCGAGGAGATCGACCGCGCCCGCACCTCGGTCGAACGCGATCTCTCCGGCGGCGACGCGAACGCGTCGATCCAGAACCGGCTACGGCAGACCCGTTCGATCCTCACCGACCGCGACGTCGACACCACCCCGGCCTCGGGCGTCGTCGGCACCTTCGACACCGTCCTGCTGGTGCAGGGCGGGGGACCGCAGGACACCGCATCGGTGGGGCCGATCGAGGAGATCCCCGACACCCTGCGGCGGATGGTGCGCGCCGGGCAGATCGCGTACCAGTACTCGTCGGTCGAGGGGTCGACGGGACGCAAGACCCCGGCGCTGATCGTCGGTACCCCGACCTCGTCGGGGATCAGTGGACTCGAGCTGTACCTCGTGTTCCCGCTGACCAACGAGGAGAGCACGGTGTCGCTGGTGCGCGGCACCATCTTCACCGGCGGACTCGTGCTGCTCGGTCTGCTCGCCGCCATCGCGATGCTTGTGTCGCGGCAGGTGGTCATCCCGGTGCGGTCCGCGTCGCGGATCGCGGTGCGGTTCGCCGACGGCCGTCTCAAGGAACGAATGCCCGTGCGCGGTGAGGACGACATGGCCCGGTTGGCGATGTCGTTCAACGACATGGCCGAGAGCCTGTCGAAACAGATCACCCACCTCGAGGAGTTCGGTGGACTGCAGCGACAGTTCACCTCCGACGTCAGCCACGAGCTGCGGACACCGCTGACCACCGTGCGCATGGCCAGCGACGTGCTCTACGACGGCCGCGACGAACTCGACCCGGTGCGCAAGCGGTCCGTCGAGTTGTTGAACAAGGAACTCGATCGTTTCGAGACGTTGCTCGGTGAGCTGCTCGAGATCTCCCGGCACGACGCCGGTGTCGCCGAACTCGCGGCTGAGCGCGTCAGCATGAGCATCCCCATCGACGGCGCGTTGGCGACCGTGCGCCACCTCGCCGAGGAGACCGACACCCCGCTGGTCCTCGACCTACCCGAGGAGCCGGTGCTCGCCGAGATCGATCCGCGGCGGGTCGAACGGATCCTGCGCAACCTGATGGCCAACGCCATCGACCACGGCGAGCAACGCCCGGTCACCCTGACCATGCGCTCCGACGGCGACGCCGTGGCGATCACCGTGCGCGACCGGGGGATCGGGTTGCGCCCGGGCGAGGAGAAGTTGGTGTTCAACCGGTTCTGGAGGTCGGACCCCTCGCGCTTCCGCCGCTCGGGTGGCACCGGCCTCGGTCTCGCCATCAGCATCGAGGACGCACGCCTGCACCAGGGGCGTCTCGAGGCCTGGGGTGAGCCAGGCAAAGGTGCCTCCTTCCGACTCACCCTCCCTCTCGTCCGTGGACACAAGGTGCTGGGAAGTCCGTTGCCGCTCAAGCCCGTTGGCGCGCGTAAGGTGAACGGCCGTGAGTGAGCTCCGTGGTGACCCCCGTTCCCCGGTGACGCCGCGGCGTGGTCGGTGGACGCTGCTCGTCCTGATGTGCGCGGTCCTCACCGGCGTCACCGGCTGCGTCTCGATCCCCACCAGCTCCAGTCCGCAACCGATCGGGTCGTTGGAGCGACGCGCACCGGCGGTCAACGTCCCCACCCCGCGTCCCGGCATGGACCCCGAGTCGCTGGTACGCGACTTCCTCAAGGCGACGGCGAACCCGAGTTCAGGGCACCTCGCCGCACGCCAGTACCTGACGAAATCGGCGTCGGACGCCTGGGACGACCGCGGCGGCGGGTTGATCCTGAGCCAGATCAACGTGCTCACCGACGCCAGGACCGACAGCACGTTCACCGCGCGGATCATCGGCGACAACGCCGGCACCCTGCAGTCCAACGGCCATCTCGTCCCCGCGACCGGTCGGGTGGAGAGCCGGCTGTCGATGGTGCTCGTCGACGGCCAGTGGCGCATCGACGGGGCCCTGCCGAGCGGCGTGATGATCGACCGGACGCAGTTCACGTCGAGCTACCGTCCGCGGGACCTGTTCTATCCCAACCCCTCCGGCGAGTACCTGGTCGCCGACCCGCGGTGGCTCTACTCCACCGGTGAGGACTTCTCGGACCAGCTCGTGGACCTTCTCGTGGCGGGGCCGTCCGACGAGCTCGCCCGCGCGGTGGTCACCGAGTTCCCGGCGGGCGCGGCACTGCGGGGCTCGATCGAGACCACCTCGACCGGCGGCGTCCGCATCGAGCTGACCGGACTGAGCTCGCTGGCCGAACGCAACCGGACACTGCTCGCGGCGCAACTGATCTGGACCCTCAACAAGTCGGACGTGCCGGGGCCCTTCGTCATCGACGCCGACGGCGCGCCGCTCAACGACCGGTACTCGAGCGGCTGGCGGACCACCGACGTCGCCTCGCTCGATCCCACCGACGCGGCGCAGTCGAAGCTCGGTCTGCACGTCATCCGAGCGGGTGCGCTCGACCGCGTCGAGGGCGGCCGGCTCATCCCGATCGCGGGCCCACTCGGTGGTTCGAATGCGCTGCTGTCGGCGACGATCTCGTCCGACGGCGGTCGGGTCGCCGCGGTCGCGCGCAACACCGCACCCCCGCCGGCGGCGGCGCAGGCACTGCAGGTCGGTGACTACGGCGGTGTCGCGACGACGATGGCCACCGGCACCGTCATCTCCCGGCCCTCGTTCGGCCCCGACAGCGACACGATCTGGGCGGTCGTCGACGGGCGGGTGTTGCGGTGGTCGCGCGATGCGACCGGAACGGTCCAGGCGCCGGTGGTGGTGAACTCCGACGCCATGTCGTCGGTGGCCCGCGGCGTCATCACCGAACTCCGGGTCTCCCGCGACGGGGCCCGCGTCGCAGCGATCGTCGGCGGCAAGACGGTGCTGGCCGTCGTCTCGACCGCGACCGACGGGGCGGTGTCGTTGACCGGCGCGCGCGACGCTGCCTACAACATCGCCGGTCAGGCGGTCTCGCTCGACTGGATCTCCGGCGACACCGTCGTCGTCGCGCGCAACACCACCGACACCCCGGTCGTGCAGGTCAGCATCGACGGGACACCCGCGGTGGGCCTGCTCAGCGGCAACCTGACCCCGCCGGTCACCGCGGTGGTGGGGGACAACTCGACGCTCTACGCCGCCGACAGCCGCGGCATCCTGCAGCTGGGCAGCACCAACGGCGAACCCGACCAGTACTGGAACGAGGTCGCACCGACCATGGGCTCGCAGTCCATCCCGGTGCTGCCGCAGTAGCTCGGGCCGTCCGTACTACAGCCAGGTGTCCGGACAAGGAATTTTCTGTTCACCAGATCTTTTCTGTTGCCCACCGTCGTCGCCGGGATACCGTTTCGTTGCCTGACTAACGAATCACGGATCCCGATTCCTGCGACTGAACGGTGACATGACGTCCGCAACGAGAACACCTGCACCCTCGCTCGTCGTGGTGGAGACGAACCACTCCGGGGGAGGTGTGGAGGCGCTCCGCAGGGCCCGTCGCGACGGGTTCACGACCCACTTCGTGTGCAAGGACCCGGCTGAGTACTCGGCTCTCCTCACCAGCCCGGTAGATGAATGCGATCGACTGCACGTCGTCGACACCGTGGATCCAGAGGCGTTGACGGCGTTGGCGTCTGAGCTCTCGACGCAATCCTGCTGCGCCGTGGTCGCCTACGACGACGTCGCGATCATCCCCGCCGCGCACCTCGCGGAGATGCTGGGCATCAGCAACGCCCCCACGGTTCGATCGACCAGGACGATGCGTTTCAAGGACGAGCTGCGCGCGGCTCTGGTCGACACCCCGTGGGAGACGAGACACGCGGTCGTCGACACCGACGGTGCCACCTCACCCCTGGGCTATCCCTGTGTCGTCAAACCGACCGATGGTGCCGGGAACTACGCCGTGGCCGTGTGTTTCGACGACGCAGACTATGTGGGGGCGTTGGAGTCGATCGGGGACTTCGCATCTCGCGAGTACAACCGGGGGTACTTCCCGCGCGACCGTGCCCTGGTCGAGGAGTTCATGCGCGGCGAGGAGTACTCCGCGGAGCTGGTGTGGTCGGCGGATTCCGGAGGGTGGGAGCTCATCGGGTACACCACCAAGCGACACCTGTCGTCCGCTGTGCCGCTCGAGGTCGAACACATCTTCCCGTTCGTGTTCGACGACGATCGCGGTGTCCGGATCCTCGAGGAACTTCGCGCGATCCTCGGGATCATCGGTGTGACGCACACGGTGGTGCACGTCGAGTTCATGGTGGATCTCGACGCCGCCGACGCTCCGGTCTCGATCGTCGAGGTCAACGGTCGACCCGCCGGTGGGCACATCAACGACCTGGTCGAGTTGGTCACCGGAGCCAGTCTCATCGACCACCACATCGCGGCCGCGACGGGAACCGGGGTACGGCCCGGGATCGATGCGGCCGTCGGCGCCGGCACGGCCTGCGCCGGAATCCGCTTCCTCGTCCCCGAACCCGGACAGACGCTGCGGGAGATCGCGACGCCGAGCGACCTGGATGGTCTGTTCTCGGTCAGCTGCGTCGACACCCCGTTTCATGTGCCGGTGATCCTGAACAGCGATTCCCGGGTCGGTTACGCCATCGCGAGCGGTCCGTCGCCACAGTCGGTCCGCGCCCGACTCGACCGATTCGTCGACAGCTCCCGCCTGACTTATGCGTAGCCGCCCGGTCTCGTTCTATGTCGGCGACGGGTGGCTGAACTATCTCCGCGCCGTGGGCGACCGCCGCTATTCGTCGGTCACTGCCAGCGTCCCCGGCGGTGACCTGGTCTCGGTGTCGGTGTGGACTCCGGACGGTCGCACCTCGCCCGCCTCCGGCTACCGTGCCGCCACCTTGACCGGCCGCGAGTCGGCCCTCGACGAGGACTTCCTCTATCTCGGCCCGCATCGCGGCTACGAGAACCAGATGTCACTCGCGGATGCGGATTCGACGGTCGACCGGACCGTCGCGGTCGAGTCGGCGATCGCGGCGGTCACCAGGGAGGCCTCCGACCGGGGGCTGGCGGGGACGATCATCCCCTATCTCGACACCGCGGACGCCCGGGAGATCGACGATGTGGTGTCCGGCAGTTCGATACCGGTCCTGCTCGATCCGACGATGACACTCGACCTGCCCGGTGACGCATTCGACGACTATCTCGCCGGTCTCGGTTCCAAGGGCTCGGCCAAGGTCCGCAGAGAGATCCGCAAGCTGGCATCGACCGGACTGCAGTCGGATCACGAGTCGTTGGCTGCGGTCGCGCGAGAACTGGGACCGCTCGTCTCCAACGTCCAGCGGCGCCACGGAGTCGACGAGTCCCCGGAGGACTGTGTCCGCGGACTCGAGGAGCAGGCCGCCTTCTGCGAGCAGGAGGCCGTGGTGTTCTCCCTTCGCCGACCGGACGACGGAACCCTGGTGGCGGCGTCGGTCTACTACCTGGGTGTGGGTTCGATGCACTCGCGGATGGTGGGAATCGACTACGACCTCGCGCGCAACGGCGAGTACTTCTTCGCCAACATCTACGCGCCGGTGCGGTGGGCATACGAGAACGGATTCCGACGAATCGAGCTGGGACGCAAGTCCGAGTCGACCAAACGGGAACGTGGAGCACACCCGCGCCCCCAGTGGTCGGTGGTCGTCCCCACTGTCGGTGTGGGACCGGGTTCCGCCGACACGGCGAAGCGTAACGCGCAACGTCTGGATCTGATCCGCGCCGAGCTGCCCACGCTGGCGATCGAGGACGTACCGCACAGCTGGATCGAACCGGCTGTTGTTTGACCGATGACATCACCACGAGCTCACAAGGAGTGTTCACCATGGAACTGACGACATTTGGCGTGATCGGGACGTCCCTCAAGCCCCACGAGAAGCGTGTTCCCATACACCCCGGCCACCTGGATCGGATCCCGGCGGAGCTCCGGTCGCGGATCGTGATCGAGATCGGCTACGGGGAGCGGTTCGGTGTGTCCGACCGGAGCATCGGTGATCTCGGTTTCCGCCTCGCTCCGCGCGACGAAGTCCTCCGTACGACCGACACGGTCCTCCTGTTCAAGCCGGTTCTCGACGACGTCCGACAGATGCGAGCAGGGCAGACGTTGTGGGGGTGCCCGCATTTCGTCCAGGACCGGGACATGACACAGCTGGCCATCGACCGGCGTATCTCTGTGATGACCATCGAGGGAATGCGGCATTGGAGCAAGGGCGACGGGTTCGATCTCTTCGTGTTCCACCGCGTCTCGGAACTCGCAGGCTATTGCTCGGTGCTGCACGCACTCGAGGCCACCGGTAAGAGCGGCCTGTTCGGTGGCCGCCTCAGCGCCGTCGTCTTCGGCTACGGCTCCACGGGGCGTGGCGCGGTGACCGCGCTGCAGTCACTGGGCGTGACCGATCTGACCGTCGCGACGCTCAGGGCGCCGGCAACGGTTGCTGCGCAACCGAACGCGGCGCGCGCGGTGCAGTTCGCCGACACCGCGGACGGGGGCGCCGTCGTCGTGACCGAGACCGGTGTCGAGGTCGACGTGGACACGTTTGTCGCGGGCACCGACATCGTCGTGAACTGCATTCTGCAGGACCCCCGGTCGCCGATCGTTCTTCTCGACGATGCTGCGTTGCAACGCCTTCCGTCCCCGGCGCTCTTCGTCGACGTCTCCTGCGACAACGAGATGGGGTTCTCGTGGGCCTCGCCCACGACCTTCAGTAGCCCCATCCGTGATCTGGGGGCGCACAAGTACTACGCCGTCGATCACAGCCCGTCGCTGCTGTGGGATGCCGCGAGCGCGGTCATCTCCGAGGCGTTGCTGCCGTATCTGCCGACCGTGATGGGCCCCCGTACGCAATGGTGGGCCGACCCGACGATCGACAACGCTGTCGAGATGGTCGATGGTCACCTGCGTAATCAGACCGTGGTCGATTTCCAGATGCGTGCCATCGAATACCCACATGCGGAGATCGGCGTGTTGGCATGAGTGTGGACTTCCTGGTCCGGCCGCTCTCGAACGCCCAACGGAGTTCGGGGATGCCGTCGCATCGCTACCGTTCGTTCGCCGATGAGGTCGAGACGGTCTCGGTTCCCGACCGCA
>NZ_JAEMTF010000137.1 GCF_016462415.1 Williamsia sp.
GGGCCTCGGGTGGCGGCGGGGCGCCGCCCAGCGCAGCCGATGTCGCGGCCCAGACACGTCAACTGCTGGAAACCGGTGGCCCGGGCGGGAACCCGGCGGGTCCGATGCCCACCGGCGTCGACCCGATGGGGGGCGGCGCGAACACTCCGGGCGGTTCCGGGGCCTCGGCGATCCCCGGCGCGCTCGGCGGCGTTCCCGGGATGTCGGGGGCGTCCGGGGCGTCGGACGCGATGAAGAAGGCGATGTCGCAGGGGGCGGCCCTGGCCGGCATCCCCTCCCCCGCCGGCCTGTCGGGGTTGCAGTCGAAGCTGGGCGGCCTCGGCAAGCCGGGCGAGATCCCCGCCCTCAAGGGTCTGTCCGGACTACCCCACGGTGCTGGTGCCGGCGGCGGCGGCGCGGGTGGAGGTGGCGCAGGCGGTGGTAGTGCCAGTGCAGGCGGCGGGGGTGGAGCCGGCCCCCTGGGCGCACCCAAGGCGATGTCGGACGCGGCCACCCGTGAGGCATCGATCTCGCAGGGGCTTCGGGAGAGCGCTGCGGCCGAACGCGGCGCGGCCACCGCGGCCCGCGCGGGAAGCGCGGCCGCTCCCGCCGGCGGTGGAGCCCCGATGGGCGGCGGCGGAGGCGCCCGCGGAGGCGGGGGTGGCGAGGACAAGGAGCACAAGACGAACAAGTTCCTGCGGAGCACCCGACGCGGGGAAGACCTGCTCGGTCAGGCGCCACCGGCGACCGCAGCGGTCATCGGACCGCAGTGATCTGAACGCGTCGGCGTTCGATTCAGCCCCCGGCTGAGACGCCCGTCGACGCGGGAGCGATGGGAACGCCACCGTCGGACAAACCGATGGAGTCGCGCTCCACCAGCGCGTCGCGCGCCGAGAGTGCCGGCCCGGGCGCCAGCAGCTCCACGATCGGCCACGGGGCCGGGGCCGGTGTGTCGCCGAGACCCAAAGCGGTTCCGGTGGCCGCGTCGGCGATGCCGAACCGAACACCGGAATCATTGACGTAGACCAGGGATTCGCGCCGCGGGGAGTCCGGATCGGCGCCGGTGGTCACCACGTAGTCGCCGGTGCTCGGCGGGATGTAGACCGCATCCAGGCCGCTCCCGGGACCATCCGCCGAGGCGAGCTGAACCGGGCGGGCGTCCTCGGGCACGGGCAGGCGCCGGCCGGCCAGAATTCGAAGCGTCGCCTCCGTACCGTCCACCGGGCGATCCCAGGCGAGGCAGCCGACGGGGGCGTCGGCGTCGGAGACCACCGTGGGGGCCGTGGCGGGGAAGCCATCCAACGGGAGCGTGGTCCCCTCGGTGACACCGGTGATCGATGCCGGTCCCACCTCACTAACCTCGCCACCGGACGCGCGGTCGGAGAAGCGGACGACGTCGGCGGCAGCGCGGTCCACCTTCTGAATGGAATCGGCGAGCACCACGTAGAACGACGACGCGGACCCGGCGACACCGGGCACCTCGATCACCGAGCCGACCGCGCCCAGTTTCGTCCCGGACTGACGACCGCGCCCGGGGATCGTCGGGGTCGCCAGATCGGGTCCCTCCGGGAACGCGTTGAGCATGCCGACACTCACGGGCCGCGGGCGTACACCGTTCAGAGAGAATGCGGTCGTGACCGCGTCGTCGTCGTCGGCGACGCGGAATCGTCGGCCGTCGGCCAACAGGTAGCGGGTACCCGACGCCGAGACCAGCAGGCCCTCGGACGGTGAGAGTGCCCGGATGTCGGCGTCGGTCTGCGGCCGCGCACCCACCACGCTCGTGATCACGCCGGAGTCGAGTGCCGCTGCGCCACCCGGCGCGACGACGGTGTCGCACACCGACCACCAGGCGTGGTCGGTGTCGGCCGACCCGGGAAGGTTCTGCGGCGCACCGGGTATGCCCACCAACGGTCCGCGCCGATAGTTCGCGAGCTTCGACTCCGCCACCGACGTCGGCTTCGCGGCCTCACCCGTGATGAGCCGGGCCGAGGCGAGGTTGAGGACCGGATGCAGGACGTCGTCGATGACGACGAACAGTCCACCGGACTCCTTCGAGGCGATGATCTTGCTGTCGCCCACCGACCCCACCGGCTTGATGAACCCGTATACCGCGAACCCACCGGTGACCAGCAGCGCCAGGACGATCCCCACGGTGGCCGCGCGGAACTGGGACCGCATCGGATCGTGCAGCATGCGTACATCGCGGCGCATGAGGGCGTGTTCGAGTCGGCGCAGCAGGAACCGGTAACCGTTGACCTGTTGGCGCGTTGTCAGCGGAGTGGGCACGCACCCTCCGTCGGTCGAAGATCATCAATGGGAGATGTTTCGCAAGGCACGGTACCGTAATCGGCGACAACGGCGGAGACGAGTGTGACGAGGCGGCGATCATGACGGACCCCGGCGAGTTCGAGGTCACGCGGCCGGACACCCCCTGGGTGGGCCGGGTGTTGCCGTCGACCAGTCTGGTGATCGCCGAGATCCTCGTCGGCGTGATCACCCTGGCGCTCGCGCCCGTCGGTCTGCCCTGGTGGGTGGGCGTGGTGGTCGGGGTGGTGATCGCGGTTCCCCTGCTCGCCCGGATCGGCGGCGTCTCGCTCACGCGCCGGATGGGTGGTCGGATCAGCCACATCGGACGGCGCCGACGCAACAGGAACGGGCCCGAGGCGCCGTTCGACGTGCCGATGCCCGAGGGCGGCAGCTGCGGGATGCGGTGGGACGGTGACCGTCTCATCACCGTCATCCGGGTCGATGCCGACGCGCGCGCTCTCACCCGATTCATCCCGGGTCGGACCATCACCGACGACATCGTCCCGCTCGATCTGATCGCCGAATGTCTCACCCAGTTCGACATCCTCGTCGACTCGGTCGATGTGATCAGCCGCGGATCGCGCGCCTGGGGCGGCGGACCGATCGCCGAGATATACCGTCGGATCCTGGGGCCCCTGCCCGCGACGGCATTCCGGTCGGTCGTCGTGGTGCTCCGGCTCGACCCGCTGCGCAACGCCACTGCCGTCGAACGACGTGGCGGCGGATCGACGGGCGCACTGCGCACCGCGGCGGTGGCCACCCGCAGGGTCGCCGGACGCCTCGCGGGCCGCGGCCGCGCTGCGACGATCCTGACGGCGTCGGAGGCCACCGCGCTGGTGGGTGTGCTCACCGAGGGGGTCGATCTCGCCGATCTCGACGAGAAGCGGACACACCTCGATCTCGGTGCCCTCCAGACCACCACACACTGGCTCGACGAGTCCGCCCTCACCGACGTCGGGGTCACCGCCCCGTGGACGGTGCAGAGCATGAACACCGTTGTCGCGATCCATCTCCGCCGATCCGGGTCCGACCCCGACGAGCGTGTGGCCATCAGCGCGCTGGCGCGCTTCACGACGACCCCGGGAACCGAGATCGACACGCCCGCGGGCTTCCGGCCGATGGACGGTCGACAGCGAACCGCGCTGGTCGCGACGTTGCCGCTGGCCGACCCGTTCCGCAATCGAGACGGCTGGGAATTCATCACCACCGTCGACGCGCTGCGCGGTCTCCCGTTGCCCGCGGCGGGATGTGGGCAACTCGTGGGAGCCGACGCCGACGGCCGGGCGGTGGCGCTGCCGCTGGTGGGGTCCTCGGTGCGATCGGTGGAGATCGCCGGGTCGCTCCATCTCGGGCAACAGGTGATCCTGCGGGCCATCGCGCTCGGCGCGAGGGTCATGGTCACCTCGGATCGGCCGGGCGACTGGATGCGCATGGCCAAGACGGTCGGCAACCCCCAGGTGCTCGCGGTCGCCGGTGCGGCGGCGGGATCGCAGGTGGCCGGCGCGCGACAGGGTTATTCGGTCCTCGTGTTCGACGGCACCCCGCCGCCGTTCCAGAGCGCCGAGGTGACCACCATCGCCATCACCGCTCCCGGCCGGACGCCGTCGGATCATGTCGACGTCTCGCTCGCGCAGAACGATGAGACGGGGACATGGGTGACGGTGCGCAGTGGGTCGGAGTCGATCCGGGCGATGATGGTCGCCAGCGCGGACGAACTGAACTTCATCGGCCACTCAGTCGGCGTGCACCGGACGGGATCGACGACCGTCCCCCGCTGACCCACGCGAAACCGTTGCGCGACAACGGCACGTGCCCACTCGGACACGACGACGCCCGCACGGAGATCTCCGTGCGGGCGTCGTTGTGTGACGGTTCGGGTCAGCCGCCGAGTGCGTTGCTGTTGGAGATGTCGGTCTGGTTCATGTGATCGGCACCCTCGCGCACGTTGCTCGAGATCTTCGCGAGGATCTGCTGGGTGTCGCCCATCTCGTTCTTCCACTTCGAGATCGCGGCGTCGTAGGCGTCGCTGGCCGAACCGGTGAACGAACCGCGGAACTGCGCGACGGTCTGCTCGAGCTGCTCGGTCTGGCTGATCAGGTGCTGGCCCTGCTGCTGCAGCGAGTCGGCGAGGCCGTGGATCTCACCGAAGTTGTACTTCATCGTCATGAGTGTGGTCCTTTCGTGTGGTCGAGTACGACTAGAGGTTGAGACCGGACGCCGAGAACGTGCTCGCGGTGTCCTCGTCGGCGCTGCTGGACTGCGTGAAGACGGTGCCGCCCAGAGTTTCCCGCAGCTCGTCGAGGGCGCGGTTGAGGCGCTGGGCCTCGCCGTCCCACTCGGTCGCCGCACCCTGGAACGCGGTGAACGCGCCGCCGACCCACGACGCCTTGGCCGCGTCGACCTCATTGGTGATGGTCTTCAACGTCTGACGCAGATCGTTGATGATCTCTTCGACGCTGCTGGTGTGCTGAGCACCGGCGTCGAGATCGAGCTCGAAGTTCCCTGCCATGATCATTTCCTCCATCTCGATGTGCTGACCACGACCACCCGGCGGCGGCCGTCGTTTCTGTCCGTCCGGGCCGCGAACGCACCCGTACCTGTTCGCCCCGCGGTCACGGCATCCACCGCCGGCTCGGCAAGGTCTCGATCAGCAGGCCGATCGCCTGTCTGACCCGATGCCCCGATCCTGCGGACAGAGTCGTCCACGCTCTCTGATCGGGGGCAACACTGGGTGCGGCGACCAGACGTCCCCGGGGGGAGTCGTAGACGGCTACCGATCCAGCAGTCTGTTGGGGACGACCGTCGACACGCGCGGTGGCGACGATCTCCAGATGGCGCGTGCATCCCACGAGGACGTCCGCGATGGTGGCGGCCGCCGACGACGCCGCGCCGAGGCGCACGAGAGCATCGGCGACCTCCACCGCGTCGTGGTGGCCTCCGATCGCCGCGCAGAGTTCGTCCGTCGGCGCCGAGAAGCTGCCCTCGAGTGCGATGGGAGACGCGTCGGGCATGCGATCGGCCAGGATCGTGGCGACGCCGTCGATGTCGGGTGTGCCGAGGGTCTCGATGGTCACACCGGCAGAGTCGTGGACCAGGAGCACATGAGCGAACCCGTTGCGGCACAGCATAGTACGGCGAATCCCGACCGCGTCGACCGCGCGGACGCCCAGGACCACCTCGGGGGTACACGCGGTCACGATCGCCGACGCGATGTCCTCGCGGACCGCCCCGTCGACCACGACATCGGCTCCCGCCAGCTCGGCGCGCGCGTGCACGGACGCGGCCGCCCACGCCTCGACGGAGTCGTGCGCAGGCACGATCTCCAGCGCGGCAGGCCATTCGCCGATGGCGAGCATGTCGCCGAGAAGGATGGCCGCGTCTCGGCCGATCCGCAATCGCATGGGTGCGTCGACGGTCCACATCATCGATCACCCTCCGACGTAGGAGGACCGAGGTTCAGCACACCTTCGGGCAGCGTCGGGGGCACCGAGGTCGTTGTCGGCGTCGGAGCCGGTACCGGTCGGGCCGTCCGGTGCGCCGGAGGCGATGCGAGAGGCGGCATCTGGGGGCGAGCGGGCCCGGACCACACCACAGCGGTGTCGGTGGAGGCGTGTTCGTAGCTGTGCATCGCGCGGGCGGCTGCGAGGCGTTGGGCGTGCGCGAACTCCGTCATCCGCGTGCCGCCGCCGGTCAGCGGGGTCACGACCACACCGCGGCCGACGGAATCCGCCCGAGCCTTGTCGGCGTCGGTGCTCGCGACGTCCTCGGTGGACGGCATCGTCGACACGGCCACCTCGGTCACGTCCGCCTGCCGCCGCGCCCGCTCCGCGGTGGCGGTCGCGTGCGTACCCAGTTCGTCGATCCACCGACGCAGGAGAGCGGCCCGGTTCACCACGGCTGATGATGCGCCGGACCGCCAGGTGCGCTCGAGGTCGGACACCACCGAGTCGAGTTCGTCCCCGACCGCCGAGAGGTCGGATCCCAGGGCGCGCCAGGCGGCGTCGGCCTCGGACAGCGGCGTCGCACCGGGGCCGTCGCGCAGTTCGTCGGTCAAGGCGCGGGTCGGTCGCGCATCCCACAGCACCCCGGTGAATCCCACCCGGACCTCGGCAGCGGCCGTCATGCGCGCATCGCCGCCGCGGTCGCATCGTCGGCGGCGTCGTAGGAGGCCGCGAGTGAACGCAGCGTTGCTGCCACGGTGCGTAGTTCGTTCACGGCGACACCGGTGTCGCGAGCCGTCTGGTCCCCGACCGCGCTGAACGTCGTCGCGACACGACGTGACACCTCATCGGCGCCGGCCGGGACCACGGTCAGGGCGGGCGCGTTGCGGGCCAGCGAGGTCTGCAGACGGTCGGCGAGCGCATCCATCTCCGACGCGGCGGCACGCAGCGAGGAAGGATCGACCGAGAGCTCATGTGCCCCCACGTGTTCCTCCGTCCCTCGTTGCCGTGTCATGTGTCGCTCAGAGCCGCAGCTCGATGTCGGGCGCGGTCTCGGTCTCCGGAGGCGCATCGCCACCGACCACGGGTGGGGTGGCCGACGGCATCGCACCGACGACCTCGGACCCGTTACTCGTCGTGACCAGGAAATCTGGTGAGCCGTGGCCTCCGTCGATACCGGCACCCCGCGCCCCGGACGCGGCACCGGCAGCACCCGCCGCCCCAGCACCCATGGGCATCGCTCCACCGGCAGCGGTCGACGACGTCGACGTCCGCGACGCCGATGCACTCTGCGAGGAGCTCGCACCGTTGCCCGCGGCGCCGGATTCTGTTGCCGGCGAACCCATGTCAGCGACCGCATAGCGCTGCAGGGTGGTCGGCGTGGACGCCGATCCCCCGCCTCCGCCACCACCGCCGCCGAGCTTCGGGGCAGCGGCGCCACCGCCGCCGCCTCCGGATGCGGCTTTGCCTTTGCCCTTGCCGGTGGACTTCGCAGTGGACTTCGAGGTCGGCCGCGCCGTCGGGTGCGGCGTCAGCATCGGCCCGAGCGCCGACGCGCCGCTCGCGGCCATCGACAACGGCTGGCCGAGCTGCTGGAGCAGAGAGGTGACGACGCCGATGGGGACCGGGCTGGTCGGTGCACCAGTGATCGGGATCTGGGTTGCGTTGACGTTCTGTCGCAGCGTCTCCGGCGTCAGCTCCGCCATGGTGGTGGTCACCACGGTCGTCGCCTCGGCCAGCGCGTCGGCGGCCGCGGTCAGCATCGCCACCTGTCCGGGCGGCGACCAGATGAACGGCATCGCCGCAGCCGCAGTGGCCGAGAACTTCGTGATCACCGCGACCATCTCGGCGTTGCCCTTCGACACGATGGCCGCCCCGTCGACCGTGCTCGAGGCGATGTTGTCGGCTTTGGCGCTCACCTGGGTGCCCTCGCCGGCCGCGGTGGCCGACTTCGCGGCGTTGGTGGTGGCCGCCTGACCGCTCCATCCGCCGTCGGCGGCGCTCATCGCGCCGGTGGCCACGCCCATCGCCGACTGGATGACCTGAGACAGTCCGGTCAGCAGGCTGGTCGGGTCGAATCCCTGTCCGGCAAGGTTTCCCGAACCGAACGAGCCGATGAGGTCGGTCAGCGGCTTGAACAGTGAGGTGACGTCGAGCGCCGGGAGCGGCGGGATGGTCGGTGCCGGCGGCATCGGTGGAGGCGGGCCGGGCGGCGGCGGTACCCCGATCGATTTCAACACGTCTTTGACCGGAGTGTCGATGATCGGACCCAGCGGACTGTGCCGGAGCATCTCGATTATCGACTGATCTATCGGTGCGGGGACCAGGCTGTCGGTCGCCTCGAACGGCGGGGGCGCGGCGTGCGTCATACGGCGTCGGCTCCGCTGCGGGTCAGAGCTTCAGCGCGACGTCACCCAGAGCGGCGGCGTGGGCGGCGTCGGACGCGGTGTACGCGGCCGCCGACCCATGGGCAGCGACGGCCTGACCGGCGTGAACCGCGGCGAGTTGCTCGGACTCGAAGAAGTTGGTGGTCATCGCGACCACGGTCGCCACCGCGTGCTGAGCACCGATCGGCCCGAACACCGGCGCGAGGATCGTTGCGACGGCGGCGACGTCGACTGCACCGGCGGTGGCGATCTGCGTTGCGATTGCTGTCTGAGCAGCACCGAATGCGTTGATGACAGCGGGATCTGCGACAACCTGGTTCATCGACGTTCCCTCCGAACGTTGGGGACACCACCCTTCGGCGGCATCACCGGAATGACGGTGTGCAAGTGCTGAGCCAGCATAACGAACTGATCCCGGTATTGCACGCCTGACCGAACATTGCTCCGGTCGATCAGTCCTCGGGTGTACGACCGACAAGGTCAGCGAACTCTTCCGAGAAGCCTGTGACCACCCGCGCCCGCTCGGCGAAAGCGTCGCGGGAGGCCGTGGCGGCCGCCTCGACGACCAGGGCGGCGAACCGGACACGATCGAGACGCGCGATGGCATCACCCAGTTCGAGCGCCACCACCGCGCCGTTTCCGTCCACCGTGACCGACACTGCACCGTCCTCCACCTCGGCCGTGGCCCGGATCGCGCTGACCCCCTCTGTCACACGTCGCAGGCTGTCGAGCTGGCGCGATGCGCGCGCCAGGAGTTCGCCCATCACCGGGTCCGGCTCGCCCGGGATGCCCGCGGTCACAGGGGCCTCATCCACGACGTGGGTTCGTAGTCGTCCTCGTCGTCGAGGATCTCTGCGCGAGCGACGTCCTCGGGACGTGGGTGACCGAAACGGTCGATGACCTCGGCGGGGACGCCCTGCTCGCTCATCTGGATACGGCGCTGCAGGCCGGCGCGCTGAGCCGCTTGTCGGCACAGGCGCAACAGGTCGCGAGCGAGTACGTCGGGATCGCGCTGGAGTTGCTCGGCGTCGACGTCGAGGCGTACCGGCAGGCCCTGCTCGGTGGCCGTCATACGCAACGCCCCACTGCGACTGGCGACCGTCACCAGCAGTGCCGCGTTCTCGGCGGACTCGTCACTCGCCTCCACGGAAATCCCTCCTGCTCCTCACCCACATCGGTCCCACTGTCGCGCTCATGGCACCCACGGTTGCATCATGGTAGGCGTACAGCGGGGGGAATCGCGGTCCGCCGCGACGCCGAGGCGCCGTCGGAGCACTGGCGTCGGCCGCAGGCCGTGGCGTTCGCACCCGCCGACGAGACCATGGCCGATCACGGCCACACGAGAAGAGTCGAGGACGCACGTGACTTTCGACAGGAGCCAGATCCCCGCGGCGCCACCGTGGTTGACCGGCGGCGCGGTACCCACTCCCCCCGACGACGACCGCGAATCCGCGCAGCGCGCGGACCCGGGTCCGGATGGCCGCGACACCGACTCCACCGAGCCGGTGCCCACATCGCACGCCGTCGACGAGACGGATTCGGCCGCGTCCGACCGCCGACACTCCGATTCCGAGGACCCGGCCGGGAGCGGACAACCGTGGGGCGAACCACCGTCCCGGCACCAGGCCGAGGACCGTTTCGACGGTGGACGACCGCCCCAGGGCGCGCCCGAGCAGCGGTTCGACGGCGGGCCCGGCCCGCAGTGGGACGCACCCCCGCCGCAATGGCGCGACGACGTCCCGCCGAACCAATGGCAGGGCGACGGTCCACCTCCGCCGCGCCAGTTCGACGGCCCGCCGCAGCGTGGATTCGACGGTCCGCCCCAGCCGTGGCCGAGCGACGGTCCACCTCAGCGTCAGTTCGACGGCCCACCCCAGCCGTGGCAGGGCGACGGTCCCGGCGGTCCCTGGCCGGGTCCGCCTCCCGGTGGCCCCC
>NZ_JAEMTF010000002.1:0-111135 GCF_016462415.1 Williamsia sp.
GAGTTCTTTTGCCAACTCGTGCACGCGGGCCTTGCCTGCCACTGCTCTCCTCACTTGGAGGTCGAGCGGGCTGCCCGCTGCGACCTCGGATTACGTTAGAAACGTGCTCATCGTGGGAACTTCACGGTGTGCTCATGTCTTCTGCCACCCGTTCTGCGGAGGGACTCTGCAGTCCCCCGCTCTCGACCGGTCACGTCTGTGACCGGCTCACACCCCGATCGCACCGCGATCGGTTTCCTACGCGCCAGGAGGGGCTGCGTCCGACATCTCACGTTCGAGATCGTCGGCGTTCACCACGAGACCCGGCACCCTGAGCGCCGGACCGAACGCCCTCCGCCGCATCGCGGCCCGAAGACAATCGGGATCGTGATGCAGCCAGGCGCCCCGACCCGGCATGGTCGAGGTGCGGTCGATCGTGGCGACCGTCGCACCGTGCTCTGCTGCCGCCGCGACCCGCACGAGTTCTGCGATCGCGGCACGTTGGCGACATCCGATGCACGTTCGCACGGGACCGGTGGTCGTCAGCGCTTTTTCTACCATCGAAGAGTCTACCGCCCACCGCAAATCGCCGACGACAAGCGTCCGGCGGGCCGTGTCGGGCAGACCTGGATCCGGTTCAGGAGGAGCTCTCCGCCGCGTCGGCCGACGCGTCGACCGGGGCTTCGGCGTCGGAGCGGATGTCGATGCGCCAGCCGGTCAGCCGGGCCGCCAACCGGGCGTTCTGGCCTTCCTTTCCGATCGCCAGCGACAGCTGGTAGTCGGGCACGACGACACGGGCGGCCTTGGCGACGGGGTCGATCACCGTCACCGAGACCACCTTCGACGGCGACAGCGCGTTGCCGACGAACACCGCGGGGTCGGGGGCGTAGTCGATGATGTCGATCTTCTCGTCGCTGAGCTCACGCATCACATTGCGCACCCGCTGGCCCATCGGCCCGATGCACGCACCCTTGGCGTTCAGACCGGACACCCGGGTGTGCACCGCGATCTTCGACCTGTGACCGGCCTCGCGGGCGACCGCGACGATCTCGACCGAACCGTCCTCGATCTCGGGGACCTCCAGCGAGAACAGCTTGCGCACCAGGTTCGGATGGGTCCTCGAGAGCGTGATCTGCGGACCGCGGGCACCGCGTGCGACACCGACGACGTAGCACTTGATCCGGTCGCCGTGGCGATAGGTCTCACCCGGGACCTGCTCGGCCGACGGGAGCACCCCCTCGGTGCCGGTCGCCTCGCTGCCGATGCGGACGATGATCAGGCCGCGCGCGTTGGCGCGTGAGTCCTGCTGCACCACACCGCCGACGATCTCGCCCTCGTGGGTGACGAAGTCGCCGAAGTTCTTCTCGTTCTCCGCGTCCCGCAGCCGCTGCAGGATGACCTGGCGGGCGGTGGTGGCGGCGATCCGGCCGAAGCCCTCGGGGGTGTCGTCCCACTCGGAGATGAGCTGGTCGTTCTCGTCACGGGTCTGCGCCATCACGCGCACCTCACCGGACTTGCGGTTGACGTCGATGCGCGCGTGCGGCGCGTAGCCGTCGGTGTGGCGGTAGGCGGTGATCAGGGCGGTCTCGATCGCCGTGATGACCGTGTCGGCCGGGATGCCCTTGTCGGCCTCGATCATGCGCAGTGCGGCGATGTCGATGTTCATGTGTTTCCTCTCACGTTCTTCTCCAGCAGTCCGCACAGCTCGCGTTCGTCGGCACTGGGCCCTCCGAAGTCCACCTGCACCACCGCGGACGCCACGTCGGTCAGATCCACCCGGCGGACGTCGCTGCGTCCACCGTGGGTGATCACCAGGTCGACGACCGTCTCGTCGTCGTTCAGTCGACCGATGCGTCCCGCGACCTTCTCCGTCGGGGAATCGGCCGCCCCGCCCGAGGCGATCTGGACGATGACCTTGCGGCCGTGGGCCCGTCGCCAGTGACGAGGCGCGGTCAGGGGGCGGTCGACTCCCGGCGAGGTGACCTCGAGGGTGTAGGCCAACGCCCCCAGGATCGGTTTCGGGGCGTCATCGACGACGGCGGAGATCTCACGACTGAGATCGGCCAGGACGTCGAGTTCGGCCCCGTTGTCGCGGTCGACCAGGATGCGGACCACACTGCGGTCGCCGGATCGGTGGACGATGACCTCTTCGAGGTCGAAACCCTGTGCGTGCACGACGGGTGAGATCAGGACGGTGATCGCCTCGGTGTCGCCGGACATCTGGGCCTCCTCGTCTGTAGTTGTCTCACGGTGCTCGCCGCCGGAACGACCCGATCGGATCGGATCTCCCTCGCCGCGGGCTGCTGCGGTGCCCCAGGAGTTTACCCCCCACGCGACACCGATTCCGCCACCGGCGACCGACCGCGGCGCGACGACGGTGTCGCCTGACGCGAACGACGCAGGCGCGCGGTGGCACTATTGCGCCTGTGACCATCGCGCAGCCACGCCCCGGGCCCACCGCCGCGGCCGATCTCCCCTGCCCCCGCATCGCGCGGACCATCAGCCGTCGGTCGATGCTGGTGCGCACGGCGTCGGTGACCGGCGGTCTCGCCGCGTCCGGGACGGTGCTGGCGGCGTGTGGCGGCGACTCGGGCATCAGCGAGTCGACCCGTATCGCCGAACAGCTCGCTCCCCTGTCGCTCGCGGCGTCGGACGACGCGGCTGCGGCGCGGACTCTCAGCGCCCGCAATCCCGACCGATCAGCCGCTCTGGCCGTCATCGCGACCGAGCGTCAGACGCACGCCACCACGCTGAACGACGAGATCGCCCGCCTCGCTCCCGATCTCGCCCGCCCGAGCACGTCGGCCGGGGTGGCGGCAGCGTCCGCGCAACCGTCCGGCGCCCCGCCGACATCCGGTACGTCCGCCGCACCCGCCGCCCCCGCGGTGACGACCGTCGAACAGTTGCGTGAGCGGTTGACGTCGGCCGCGTCGTCGACCGGGGACCTGGCCGTGCGCATGAGCGGCTACCGGGCGGGCATGCTCGGCTCGATCGCCGCCGCGTGCAACGCCGAGGCACAGGTGCAGCTCGGATGAGCACCGCCACCGACGGTCTGGGTGCCGCGATCGATTCCGAGAACGCCGCGGTGTTCGTCTACGGCGTGGCCGTCGCCTACGCGTCGGCGACGCGACGTTCCGACATCGACGACTTCACCGCCGAACACCGTTCGCGGCGTGACGAACTCGAGGGTCTGATCGTCGCGGCCGGTGGCACCGCGCCCGCGCCGGCACCGGGGTACGTCATCCCGGTGGCGGTCACCGACCCGATCACCGCCATCCGCGCCGTACTCCTCGCCGAGGAGGACTGTGCCCGGGCCTACCGGTCGCTGCTCGAACGCGCCGACACCGACGCACAGCGCCGGTCCGGGCTCGACGGGCTCACCGACAGCGCGCGCCGGGCCGCGGCGTGGCGGTTGGTGCTGCGGGTCTCCCCGTCGACCGTGGCGCTACCGGGTACCGGCAACCGCTGATCCGACAGCGTCGAGACCGACCTCGGTGACCTCGCCGGTCGAACGGTCGCGCACCTCGACGAGTCCGTCGGCGAAGCCGCGGCCCACGACGACCACCGTGGGCATCCCCAACAGTTCGGAATCCTTGAACTTCACCCCGGGTGACGCCTTGCGGTCGTCGAGCAGCACCGACAGTCCCGACGCGTCGAGACTCTGGGCGATCTCCAACGCACCGTCGGCGGCGCCGGCGTCCTTGTTCGCGATGACGACGTGGACGTCGAACGGGGCGACCGACTTCGGCCACGCCAGGCCCTTGTCGTCCAGGGTCTGCTCGGCGATGACGCCGACGAGACGGGACACACCGACCCCGTAGGACCCCTGGATCAGACGCACCGGTTTGCCGTTCTCGCCGAGCACGTCCACGCCGAACGCGTCGGTGTACTTCGTGCCGAGGGCGAAGATGTGACCGATCTCGATGCCGCGGGCGGCCACCAGGGTGCCGTGGCCGTCCGGTGAGGGGTCACCGTCACGGACCTCGGCGGCCTCGATCGTGCCGTCGGGGACGAAGTCGCGGCCTGCGACCAGACCGACCACGTGCTTGCCGATCTCGTCGGCGCCGGTGATCCACGCGGTGCCGTCGGCGACCCGCGGGTCGACGAGGTAGCGGGCGCCGTTGTGCAGCAGCCCGTTCGGACCGATGTATCCCTTGACCAGGAACGGGTTGGCGTCGAAGTCGGCCTGCTCGAGCAGTTCGACCGTCGCGGGCTCGAACGATGCCTCGAGACGTTTCATGTCGACGTCGCGGTCGCCGGGAACGCCGACGCCGACGATCTCGGTCTCGGCCCCCGGGTGGTGCACCTTGACCAGGATGTTCTTCAGGGTGTCGGCGGCGGTCACCGGATGATCCAGGGTCGCGTTCGCCCACTCGACGAGGGTTGCGATGGTGGGGGTCGACCCCGTCTCGTGGACGACCGCGTCGGACAGGCCGTCGACCGGGCGCGGCGCGGGTGCCGGGGTGAGCACGGCCTCGACGTTGGCGGCGTATCCCGATTCGGTGGAGCGCACGTAGGTGTCCTCGCCGTTGTCGCTCTCGGCGAGGAACTCCTCGGATGCGCTGCCGCCCATCGCCCCCGACGTCGCCGCGACGATCACGTAGCGGATGCCGAGGCGTTCGAAGATCCTCTGATAGGCCTCGCGGTGGTTCGCGTAGGACACCTTCGCGCCTGCGTCGTCGAGGTCGAACGAGTAGGAGTCCTTCATGACGAACTCGCGGCCGCGCAGGATGCCTGCGCGGGGCCGCGCCTCGTCCCGGTACTTGTTCTGGATCTGATAGAGCGTCACCGGCAGATCCTTGTAGGACGTGTACTCCCCCTTGACCAGGAGGGCGAACAGTTCCTCGTGGGTGGGGCCGAGCAGCATGTCGACGCCGCGCCGGTCCTTGAGCCGGAACAGGTCGTCGCCGTAGTCCGACCACCGATGGGTCACCTCGTACGGATCGCGCGGCAGCAGCGCGGGCAACACGATCTCCTGCCCGCCGATCTGGTCCATCTCCTCGCGGACGATCGCCTCGACGCGACGCAGCACCTTCAGTCCCAGCGGTAGCCAACTGTAGATGCCGGGCGCGACCCGGCGGACGTAACCGGCGCGCACCAACAGCTTGTGGCTGGGCAGCTCGGCGTCCGCGGGATCGTCACGAAGGGTGCGGACGAACAGGTTCGACATGCGGGTGATCACGAACGCCAACCCTAGTGGTCGGATGCCCTGTCGTCCCCCGCCCGCCCTCGGGTGGGGGCCGTACGGACGGGCGCACTACCGTCGACATCTGTGCTCATCGTGCTGCCGCCCTCGGAGACCAAGTCCGACGGCGGGCGTGGCGCCCCGCTGGACCTCACGACGCTGTCGTTCCCGTCTCTCACCCCCGTCCGTGATCGCATCGCGACGGCGTTGGTGGAGTTGGCCGACGACCCCGCGCGCAGCGCGGCGGTCCTGGGCCTCGGGCAGCGACAACTCGGCGAGGTCGATCGCAACGCCGCACTGTGGACGTCGGCGACCCGACCGGCGATCGAGCGGTACACCGGAGTGCTCTACGACGCACTCGGCGTCGGCGACCTGACCCGGGCGTCGCGCACCAAGGCCGATGACCGACTCGCGGTGGGATCGGCACTGTTCGGGGTCGTGCGGGCCCGCGATCAGATCCCCGCCTACCGGTTGTCGTCGGGATCGAAGCTGCCCGGTATGGGAACCCTGGCCGCGCAGTGGAAGCCGGACCTGACCGAGGCGCTGGCCGGGCTCGACGACGAGGTGGTTGTCGACCTGCGGTCGGGTGGCTACCGCTCGTTGGGTCCGATCCCCGGGGCGATGGACGTGACCGTACTGACCGAGGCCCAGGACGGATCACGCAGCGTGGTCAGCCATTTCAACAAACACCACAAGGGTGTGATGGCGCGGTCGTTGGTCACGACCCGCAAGCGGGTGCGCGACATCGACTCGCTCGCGGCGGTGGTGTCCGATGGTGGTCAGCGCACCGAGATAGCGTCGGCGACCGAGTTGATCATCCTCACCGACTGAGGTCGGCGTCGCATCTGCGCACCGATCAGGCCGTGACCCGACCCAGTGATCCGGTCAGCGCGTCGAACGCGGCGACCTCGCCGATGACCACGATCGCAGGCGGGCGGATGTCCTGTGCGCGGGCGACCTCGCCCGCCGTGGCGAGGTCGGCGGTGACGCTGCGCTGGGTGGGCATCGATGCGTGTTCGATGATCGCGACCGGGGTCTGCGGGTCACGACCACCCTCGATGAGCGCGGTGGTGAACTCCTCCAGCCGTTCGACCGCCATCATCAGCACGATGGTGCCCCGCAGTCGCGCCAGTGCGGGCCAGTCGATGAGCGAGTCGGGGTGTCCGGGCCTCAGGTGACCGGAGACGATGACCACCTCGTGGGTCACCCCGCGGTGGGTGACCGGGATGCCCGCGGCGGCGGGAGCGGCGATGGCGCTGGTGATCCCGGGGACGACCGTCACCGCGACGCCGGCCTGCACGCACGCCGCCAGTTCCTCGAAACCGCGGCCGTAGACGTAGGGGTCACCGCCCTTGAGGCGCACCACGAACTTCCCGGCGCGGGCGTGGTCGATCAACGCCTGGTTGATCGCCTCCTGCTTCATGGCGCGGCCGTAGGGCACCTTCGCCGCGTCGATGATCTCCACCCACGGCGCGAGTTCGGCGAGCAGGGCCGGTGGGGCGAGGCGGTCGGCGACGACCACGTCGGCCGCGGCGAGGAGCCGTCGGCCACGGACGGTGATCAGTTCCGGGTCGCCCGGACCGCCGCCGACGAGTGCGACGCCGGCCGGATAGGTCCCCGGGACCGCGGTGCCCAGGGTCCCGTCGATGAGACCCTGGCCGATCTCCGACCGGATGCGGGCCGACCGCCGGTGATCACCCGAGGCGAGCACACCGATGTTGAGGCGGTCGTGCTGGATCGACGCCGGGGTGACCGCGCTGCCGTGCCGGGCGTCGTCGGCGCGGACACAGAAGATCCGTCGGCGCTCGGCCTCGGCGACCACCGCGGCGTTCACCTCGGCGTCGTCGGTGCAGGCGAGCGCGTACCAGGCGCCGTCGAGGTCGCCGTCACGGTAGGCACGACGCTCCACGGTGATACCGGGGAACGACTCGACGGTGGGCGTCGGGTCGATCGCGATGACGTGGATGTCGGCACCGCTGGCCGAGAGGGTGCCGAGTCGGCGGGTGACGACCGATCCCCCTCCGATCAGTACGACGCGTCGACCGCGGAGGTCGAGACCGACCAGATAGTGGTCGTCGCCGGACCCATCGGCCACGGCCGGGTCGTCAGGGGTGGGTGCGGACATGCGTAGACCGTACCGACGAGGTGTGTCCGGGGACCAATTCCGCCTCGGCGGTCGCCGCGACGGCGGAATCGACCAGTCGGACAACGGACTCGGGGGCACCCGCCGGGTGGGTGTGCAGGTAGGAGGCGTGCACCGACCCCGCGATGACGCCGTCGGTCAGCGAGGTCCCGACCCGTCGCCATCCCCAGGCGGCCTGGGCGGGCCCGATCGGTTCGACGACGCTGCGGTGGAACTCGTGGCCGGTGATCCGGGTGCCCGCGGTGAACACCGAGGAGTCCGCCAGCGCGACCGCATCGCGGTAGCCCAGGGTCAGGGACGGACCGAAGTGGCCGCGGACCGGGAGCACGTCGGCCATGGTGTGGCCGTCGAGGTCGCGGGCCAGATAGAGCAGCCCCGCACACTCGGCGTGGATCGGTCGGCCCGCATCCGCGTGCGCGCGCAGTTGCTCGAGCAGGCCGACGTTGGCGGCGAGGGTGTGCACGTGTTCCTCGGGGAACCCGCCGCCGACGATGACCGCGTCGGAATCCCCCGGCAGGCCGTCCTGCAGGGGATCGAACGCGACGACCTCGGCTCCGGCGGCGGCCAGGAGTTCGGCGTGCTCGGCGTAGCTGAAGGTGAACGCGGCGCCACCGGCCACCGCGACCCGGATGGGTCGCTCCGGCGCGCGGGCGTCGGTGCGGGCCCGCGCGACGGCGACCTCCTCGGCGGCCGACCACACCGGTCCCGACATCGCACGGCGCGTACGTCCGGCGGCCACCACGGCGGCGAGATCGGCTGTCTCGGAGACCAGTTGCGCCATCGCGTCGACGGCGGTGCGCGCCGCTCCCCCGTGTTCGACGGCCGGGATCAGCCCGAGGTGGCGCGAGGGGACGACCAGTTCGGTCGCCCGACCCAGCACCGCGAACACCGGCAACCCGACGCGGTCGCACGCCTGACGCAGCACGTGTTCGTGACGCGGTGAGCCCACACGGTTGAGGATGACACCGCAGATGTCGACGGACGGGTCGAAACTGCGCAGTCCGTGCAGGATCGCGGCGAGCGTCTGACTGTGCCCCGACGCGTCGACCACGACGATGACAGGGGCCCCGATGAGAGCGGCCACGTGCGCGGTGGACCCCATGGCCGGGCCACTGCCGTCGAAACCGCCGCCCCCGGGACCGCTGCCCTGTAGGTCATCGTCGGTTATCCGCCCGTCGAACAGACCCATGACGCCCTCGACGACGGCGAAGTCGGCGCCTGCGCACCCGGCGGCGAACAACGGCGCGACACGGTCGGGGCCGACGAGGTTCGGGTCGAGATTGCGTCCGGGGCGGCCCGCGGCGACCGCGTGGTAGCCGGGGTCGATGAAGTCGGGGCCCACCTTGAAGGGGGCCACCCGGTGCCCGGCACGTGTCAGCGCACCGATCAGTCCGGTCGCGACGGTGGTCTTGCCGCTGCCCGATGCGGGAGCGGCGATGACCACGGTGGGTATCGCCGGGTTCACCATTCGATTCCCTTCTGTCCCTTGCGTCCGGCGTCCATCGGATGCTTGGTCTTGGTCATGTCGGTGACGAGGTCGGCCGCGGCGACGAGGCCCTCGGGTGCTCGCCGACCGGTGATGACGACGTGTTGTTTGCCGGGGCGCTCGGCCAGGACGTCGAGCACCTCGTCGAGGTCGATCCAGCCCCAGCCGAGCGGGTAGGTGAACTCGTCGAGGACGTAGAAGTCGTGCGTCTCGTCGCGCAGTCGGCGGGCGATCTCGGCCCACCCCTCGCGGGCCTGTTCGGCGTGGTCGGTCTCGGCGTCGCCGTGCCGTATCCACGACCAGCCCGAGCCCATCTTGTGCCACTGCACCGGGCCGCCCTGTCCCGTGCGGTCGTGCAGTTCGCCGAGTGCGGTCATCGCGGTCTCCTCGCCGACCTTCCACTTGGCGTTCTTGACGAACTGGAACACGCCGATGTCGAGGCCGGCGTTCCATGCCCGCATGGCCATGCCGAACGCGGCGGTCGACTTCCCCTTGCCGTCACCGGTGTGGACCGCGAGCAGAGCGCTGTTGCGGCGTTGTCGGGTGGTCAGTCCGTCGTCGGGTACGACGGCGGGAACTCCTTGCGGCACAGTCGCACTCCTCTCGATCGGTGTCCTGTCGCGAACGGTGGCCGGGTCAGGCCGCGGCCCGGACGGCGCCGGTGACGGCGTCGGCGGTGATCTCGTCGATCGCCACGTAGCCGCCGCCGAGGTGTCCGGCCAGCGTACGGGCCAGCCCGAGGCGGATCATGCCCTGCTCGCAGTCGACCACCACGCTGTCGACACCGCGGGTGCGTAACCGGGCGGCGGCGGATGCGGAACGTCCGACCGCGTCGGGACCGCTGGTGGCGCGGCCGTCGGTCAGGACCACGACCAGCGGACGGCGGCGCGGGTCGGTGTGCCGGGCGCGCTCGACCAGCGCGGTGGCCTCGATCAGTCCCTCGGCCAGCGGGGTCCGGCCGCCGGTGGACACCCCCGACAGCCCACGGAGCGCGATGCTGACCGACCGGGTGGGTGGGACGACGACGGTGGCGCTCGACCCGCGCAGCACCACCACCGCGACGCGGTCGCGCCGCTGGTAGGAGTCGCGCAGCAGCGCCGCGCAGGCGCCACTGACCGCGTCGAGTCGTCGGCGCGCGGTCATCGACCCGGACAGGTCGACGGTGAACACCACCAGGTTGCCCTCGCGACCGATGCGCACCGCCCCCCGCAGGTCCGCCGGCGTGACCCGCAGTCGTGGCCCACCACCGCGCTCGCCGTGACCGGCCGCCGCGGCCAACACGGTGGCGTGCAGGTGGATCCCGGAACCGTCGACCGATGTGGTCGATCCGACCGTGTGTCCACGTCTGCTGCGCGCCGGCGAACGCCGACCGGGGTCGCCGTCACCGACACCGGCGACCCGCAACGTGCGGGTCACCGACGCGGTCTGCGACAGCGCCAGGTTCGACGGTGGCGGCCCGACCGGGATCGGATCACGCCGCGTCGCCGCGTCGTCGGCGTCGGTGGGTGACGGATCACTCGACTCGACGGGGCCGTCGGCGGGCGATGAGCTCTCCGGGGCAGGCGATCCCGATCCGGGGTCGTCGTCCGGCCCTGGGTCGGTCGGGTCGTCGTCGGGATCACCTCCGCCGTCGGTGGGATCGGTCGGTCCGTCGCCGTCACCGCCGTCGTGGTCGCCGTCCTGCTGCTGCGCCGATTCTGCGGCGGCGTCCATCGCCGAGTCCAGGTCGTCGCGGCTCATGTCGGTGTCGTCGAACGGGTCTCGGCGACGACGGTGCGGCAATGCCAGCTCCGCGGCGGCCCGGACATCGGTTTCGTCGACCTCGTCGACACCTCGCCACGCGGCGTGGGCGCAGGCGGTCCGGGCGACGACGATGTCGCCGCGCAGGCCGTCGACGTCGAGCTGCGTGCAGATGGCGGCGATGCGACGCATCTCCGACGTGGGCAACCGAACCGATCCGACCGCGGCCCGTGCGGTCGCGATCGATGCGGCGATCGACTCGTCGGCGGCGCGCCAGCGATCGGCGAACGCGGTCGGGTCGGCGTCGTAGTCCATCCGACGGGTGATGACCTCGACCCGGTCGTCGACGTCGCGGGGTGCGGTGACCGCGACGGTCAGACCGAACCGGTCGAGCAGCTGTGGCCGCAGCTCGCCCTCCTCCGGGTTCATGGTGCCCACGAGGACGAACCGGGACGCGTAGCTGCGCGACACCGAGTCGCGTTCGACCGTCACCCGCCCCATCGCGGCGGCATCGAGCAGCACGTCGACGAGGTGGTCGGCGAGCAGGTTCACCTCGTCGATGTAGAGCACACCCCCGTCGGCCGCCGAGAGCAGTCCCGGGGTGAACGACGCGTCGCCGTCGCGCAAGACCTTCTGGACGTCGAGCGACCCGACCACCCGGTCCTCGGTGGCACCGATCGGCAGTTCCACGACGCGTCCGACCGCGCCGGTCGGGCCGTCGGCGGGCAGCAACGGCGCCAGCGCACGCACGATCGTGGACTTGGCCGTGCCTTTCTCGCCGCGGATCAGCACCCCGCCGATCGACGGGGCGATCGCGCACAGGATCAGGGCGAGTTTGAGCGCATCCTGACCCACGACCGCGGTGAACGGGTACGGGGCGAGCGGGAGGTCGGTGGGGTCGGGATGGGAGGAATGGGTCACGAGGCCTGCCAGGGCTCCCCGCCACCGCGACGCATCGGCACATGCGGGATGCCGTCGAGCAGGTACTCGGGCCCCTCCGGCGCGAAACCGTGCTTGGCGTACATGTCCACCAGGTAGGTCTGCGCATCGATGCGACACGCATGGGACCCGACCTCGGCCAGCGCGGTCCGCAGGAGTCGGGTGGTGTGTCCCTGACCGCGGTGCGCGCGTTCGGTACACAACCGCCCGATGCGGAACGACTTGCCGTCGTCGTGCTCCTCGAGCAGACGCAGCGTGCAGACGACGTCACCGTCCTGCTGCAGCCACAGGTGCCGGGTGTCCTGGTCGAGGTCGCGCCCGTCGAGTTCCGCGTAGGGGCAGGACTGTTCGACGACGAACACGTCGACGCGCAACTTCAGGATCTTGTACATCAGAGCGGTGTCGAGGTCCTGGGCCCAACTCCGGTGCAGCGTCGCGGTGGCAGTCATGTGGTTGTGACTATCACACGGGGGTGGGAGCCGCCACGCGGCGCTCGTCGTCGGCGACCGAGTCGTCGGCGGGGGTGCTCGACAGTTCGAGCACCTTCGAGGTCCAGTCCCACACCTCGCGGAACAGCGACTCGTCGTTGGACAGCTTGTGCCCGAACGACGGGATCATCTCGGCGAGCGCCGGCTTCCAGGCCTCGAAGTGCCGCGGGAAGCAGCGCTCGAGGACGTCGAGCATCGCGGGCACGGCGGTCGACGCGCCGGGCGAGGCGCCCAGCAGGCCGGCCATGGTGCCGTCCTCGGAGTTCACCACGGCGGTGCCGAACTCGAGGGCGCCGCTCATGGCGCCGTTCTTGCGGATGACCTGGACGCGCTGCCCGGCGGTGATGAGTTCCCAGTCGGCGCCCAGAGCGCGCGGCACGAACTCCTGCAGGGTCTTGACCCGGTCGTTCGAGTTCGCCGCGAGCTCACTGATGAGGTACTTCAGCAGCCCGAACTCCTTGGGGGCGATGCTGGCGATCGGGAACGCGTTGAAGGGCGTCACCGACTTGAGCAGATCGAGGTTGCTGCCTTCCTTGAGGAACTTCGGCGACCAGCCCGCGTAGGGCCCGAAGAGCAGGCCCGGCTTGTGGTTGATGACACGGGTGTCGAGGTGCGGCACCGACATCGGCGGCGCGCCCACCGCGGCGCGTCCGTAGACCTTCGCGTGGTGCTCGTCGATGAGATCGGGGTTGGTGCAGCGGAAGAACGCTCCACTGACCGGGAACCCACCGAACTGACGGGCCTCCTTGATGCCGGACTTCTGCAGCAGGTGGATGGCGCCGCCACCGGCACCGACGAAGACGAAACCGGCGTGCACGGTGGTCTTCTGCTTGGTCCGCAGGTTGACGACCTTGACCATCCAGCTGCCGTCGGACTGCTTCTTCAGATCGGTGACCGAGTGGCCGAAGTTGACGGTGCCGCCGTCGGCGACGGTGTTGAGCAGCTTCTGGGTCAGGGCGCCGAAGTCGACGTCGGTGCCTCCTTCGAACCAGTTCAGCGCGACCGGGTCGGAGAAGTCACGGCCGGTCGACATCAGCGGCAGTCGCCTGGTGAACTCGGCCGGGTCGTCGATGTACTCCATACCCTTGAACAGGGTTTGTCCGGCGAGCGCGTCGTAGCGCTTGCGCAGGTAGTCCACCCCGTCGGCGCCGTGGGTGAAGCTCACGTGCGGGATGGGGTTGATGAACTCGCTGGGGTTGCTGAGGATCCCGTTCTCGATGGCGTGCGCCCAGAACTGGCGCGACACCTGGAACTGCTCGTTGATGGTGATCGCCTTGGTGATGTCGACACCACCGTCGGCCGTCTGCGGGGTGTAGTTCAGCTCACACAGCGCGGAGTGCCCGGTGCCCGCGTTGTTCCACGGATCGCTGCTCTCGGCCGCGGCCGCGTCGAGACGCTCGAAAACGCTGACCGACCAGTCGGGCTGGAGCGATCGGATGAGCACACCGAGGGTGGCGCTCATGATTCCTGCTCCGACCAGGACGACGTCGGTTTTGACGACCGCAGACGATGAAGACACTTGACGCTCAACTCCCTTGTCGTACTCCGGGCCGATTGGTCCGGGAACATCTGCAGTCCATTGTCCCCCATGAGAGCACCGATCGAAACGTCGGTGTGGGAAAGCGCACCGGCGGCTCAGTACAGTTGGACAGTGGCTTCCACCTCGCACACGCCCGTGCCCCCCACCTCCGACACACCGCTCGCGGCCGGGTCCGCGCGGTGGCGTCCGGACCTGCTCGGTGACGGCTTCGAGGCCCTCACGATCGACCTCGGCGACGACCCCGACGGCGAGGCGCCCATCGACGCCACGCTGGTCCGCCACCGCCGGACCGCCCTGCCCGCCGACACCGAGGGTGTGCGACCGTCGGTGCTCTACGTCCACGGTTTCACCGACTACTTCTTCCAGGTGGCGCTCGCCGACGCGTTCGCCGACGCCGGTTACGACTTTCACGCCCTCGACCTGCGTAAATGCGGTCGGTCGCTCCGTGACGGTCACACCCCGCACTACATCTCCGACCTCGCGCTCTACGACGCCGAACTCGACGCCGCGCTCGACGTCATCGACGCCGCGCACCCGGGCACCCCGATCGTGGTGGCCGCGCACTCGACGGGCGGTCTGATCACCCCGCTGTGGCTCGATCGCCTCCGGACCCGCGATCCGCAGCGGCACAACCGGGTCACCGGTCTGGTGCTCAACAGCCCCTGGTTCGACCTCCAGGGACCACCCGGATTGCGCTCCTACGGAACGGTCTTCGTCAACGTGGTGGCGAAACTGGGCGGCCTGCGGGTGATCCCCCGCACACTGCCCGGAGGCTACGGGCAGAGCCTGCACAGCTCGGCGCACGGCGAATGGGACTACGACCTGCGACTCAAACCCCTCTCGGGCTTCCCGGTGACCTTCGGGTTCCTCTCCGCCGTCCGCCGTGGACACGCCCGTCTCCATCGAGGACTCGACGTCGGGGTGCCGTCGCTGGTGCTGCGGTCGGCGCGTAGCGCCCTCGGCGGTCCCTACCGTCCGGCCGTCGACACCGCCGACAACGTCCTCGACACCGCACAGATCGCGCGCTGGAGCGGTTGTCTCGGCAACCGGGTCACCGCGGTGCCGATCGAGGGTGCACGCCACGACGTGTTCCTGTCGCGTGCGCAACCCCGCGCCGCCGCCTACGCCGAGCTGTCCCGGTGGCTGTCGGAGAACACCCCCACGCTGTCCACCCGCCGTGAGATCCATCCACCGAACCCGGGCACCGTCCCGGCACGAGGAGCGCGTACATGACCGACGTAGACCTGGCCATCATCGGATCCGGCAGCGGGAACTCGATTCCCGATGATCGCTTCGACGACATGACGATCGCGATGTTCGAGAAGGGCGTCTACGGCGGCACCTGCCTCAACGTCGGATGCATCCCGACCAAGATGTTCGTCTATGCCGCCGAGGTGGCGAAGACGATCACGGAGTCCGAGCGATACGGCGTCGACAGCCACATCGACGACGTGCGGTGGCGCGATGTCGTGGGCCGCATCTTCGGTCGCATCGACCCGATCTCGGCGGGCGGGCTGTCCTACCGGGAGGACAAGTGCGACAACATCACCGTGTATCACTCGCACGTCCGTTTCACCGGGCGCACCGAGGACGGTCGCTACCGACTCCGGACCGACGACGGTGACGAGGTCACCGCAGCGAAGGTCGTCGTCGCCGCGGGCTCGCGACCGGTGATCCCGGAGGCCATCACCGAGGGCGGGGTGCCGTTCCACACCAACGACGACGTCATGCGACTCGCCGAGTTGCCGCGGCGGCTGCTGATCGTCGGCGGCGGCTACATCGCGGCCGAGTTCGCGCATGTCTTCGGCTCTCTCGGCAGCGAGGTGACCATCGTCGCGCGCGGCGATCACCTGCTGCGTCACCTCGACGGCGACATCTCCGATCGGTTCACCGAGATCGCGCAGAACACGTGGGACGTGCGTCTGAACGCCTCGGTGACCGCGGCACGCACGGGCACCGGTGGCACCGTCGAACTCGAGTTGTCCGACGGGACGACGCTCGTCGGCGACGCCCTGCTGGTGGCCACCGGTCGCCGACCCAACGGCGACGGGCTCGATCTCGACACCATCGGGGTGTCGCTCGACGATCAGGGCCGCGTCGAGTGCGACGAGTTCGGTCGTACGGCTGCCGAGAACGTCTGGACGCTCGGCGACGTCAGCTCGCCGTACCAGCTCAAGCACGTGGCCAACCACGAGGCCCGCAAGGTGCAGGCGAACCTGCTGCGCGCCTGGGACTCCGACGAGCTCGAGGCGTTCGACCACCGCTTCGTCCCCGCCGCGGTCTTCACCCACCCGCAGATCGCGTCGGTGGGTCTCACCGAGTCGCAGGCACGTGAGCAGGGCCTCGACATCACGGTGAAGGTGCAGGACTACGGAGATGTCGCCTACGGCTGGGCCATGGAGGACAAGACCGGGTTGTGCAAGGTCATCGCCGAACGCGGTACCGGCCGCCTCCTCGGCGCCCACATCATCGGCCCCCAGGCGCCGACGGTCATCCAACCGGTCATCCAGGCCCTGCACTTCGGGCTCGACGCGACGTCGATGGCCACGGGCCAGTACTGGATTCACCCGGGTATGCCCGAGGTGCTGGAGAACGCACTGTTGGGACTCGACATCTGAGCCGTCGCACTCGATTGACGTCTGATTCGACAGCCGTCAATATAGACAGATGTCGAATCAGGCGGTCGTGCCGCCGGCGGACGAGTGTTGCCCCACCCCGTTGATCACCGAGGCCGTGTCGCCGGAGGCTGCCGCCGGGCTGGCGCGGATGTTCAAGGCGCTCGGCGATCCGGTGCGCCTCCGGCTGCTGAGTCTGGTGGCCGGACACGAGGGCGGCGAGGCCTGCGTCTGCGACATCTCCGGGTCGTTCGACCTGTCGCAGCCCACGATCTCCCACCATCTCAAGGTGTTACGCGAAGCCGGCCTGCTCGAGTCCGAGCGCCGCGGCACGTGGGTCTATCACCGCGTCGCCCCGGCCGCCCTGGCCCAGCTCGCGCTCGTGTTGCAGGTCGCCAGCCCGGCCACGACCGGAACGGCCGCGTTCGCGTGAACGCGACGACCGACACCCGGGGCGAATCGGCGGTCGTGGGCAGGCTGTCGACTCTCGATCGGTTCCTTCCGGTGTGGATCGGCGTCGCGATGGTCGCGGGATTGCTGCTCGGCCGTGCCGTCCCGGGGCTCGACGACGCGCTGTCGACGATCTCCGTCGACGGCGTCTCGCTCCCGATCGCGGTCGGGTTGCTGATCATGATGTACCCGGTGCTGGCCAAGGTCCGCTACGACCGACTCGACACGGTCACCGGCGACAGGAGGCTGCTGCTCGGCTCACTGGCACTGAACTGGGTCCTCGGCCCCGCGGTCATGTTCGCACTCGCCTGGCTGTTCCTGCCCGATCTGCCGGAGTACCGCACCGGACTGATCATCGTCGGCCTCGCCCGCTGCATCGCCATGGTCATCATCTGGAACGACCTCGCCTGTGGGGACCGCGAGGCCGCCGCGGTCCTGGTCGCGATCAACTCGGTGTTCCAGGTGGTCATGTTCGCCGTGCTCGGCTGGTTCTATCTGTCGGTCCTGCCGGGCTGGTTGGGCCTCGAGCAGACCGACATCTCGACCTCACCGTGGCAGATCGCCGGGTCGGTGCTGATCTTCCTCGGCATCCCCCTCGTCGTCGGGTTCGCGTCACGGTTTCTCGGCGAGAAGGCCAGGGGCCGAGACTGGTACGAGACGACGTTCATCCCTCGCATCGGCCCGTGGGCGCTGTATGGACTGCTGTTCACGATCGTCGTCCTGTTCGCGCTCCAGGGTGACCAGATCACGTCCCGGCCACTCGACGTGGTCCGCATCGCGCTGCCCCTGCTCGTCTACTTCGCCGTCATGTGGGGTGGCGGCTATGCGTTCGGCGCCGCCATGGGACTCGGCTACGCGCGGACGACCACCCTTGCGTTCACCGCCGCGGGCAACAACTTCGAACTCGCCATCGCCGTGGCGATCGCCACCTACGGGGCGACGTCCGGACAGGCGCTGGCCGGTGTCGTCGGTCCGCTGATCGAGGTCCCGGTGCTCGTGGGCCTGGTCTATGTGTCGCTCGCCCTGCGCAGGCGCTTCGCCGATTCCCCCGTGTCGGGGGGACCCCGATGACGGCACATCGGGTCCGACGCCCTCGGTCCTGTTCGTCTGCGTGAAGAATGCGGGCAAGTCACAGATGGCCGCGGGACTGATGCGCGCGGCCGCGGGCGACGACGCCGCCGAGATCCATTCGGCGGGGACGCGGCCGGGCACCGCACTGAACGCGATGTCGGTGGCCGTTCTGCGTGAGGTCGGTGTCGATGTCGGAGACGAACACCCGAAGGCCACCGACCTCGACCTCGCCCGCCGCATGACCTGGGTGATCGTCCTCGGGCGCGAGGCGCGGTTCGATCCGGGTCCCGGTCCGATCGTCGAGACGTGGGACACCGACGAACCGTCGGACCGCGGGATCGAGGGCGTCGAACGGATGC
Source organism: Williamsia sp. (assembly GCF_016462415.1). Lineage (GTDB taxonomy): Bacteria > Actinomycetota > Actinomycetes > Mycobacteriales > Mycobacteriaceae > Williamsia_A. The sequence goes on from NZ_JAEMTF010000002.1 coordinate 17,996, forward strand.
GACTCGTCCGCGACGACATCGCCGCACGGGTCGATGATCTGACCCGGCGCCTCGACACCTCGGCGGCGGGTCGCCGGGGCTAGCGGTCGCGTTGTTCGCGGGCGATGCGACGCTGCTGCTCGGCGCGTTCGCGCACCTGCGCCGCGAACAGGGCGGCCTGCGTCTCGGCATCCATCTCCGGGACCGAACCCGATGTCGCACGGGTTTTCTCGTTCTTCTGCGCGTCGTGCTCCTGGGACCCGTCCTTCTGCGACTCGTCCTTCTGGGGACGCCCGAGAGCCAACCACGCGATCGGCCCGACCAACGGCAGCGCCATCGACAGCAGCGCCCACACCGGCTTCGGGACCCCGCGCACGGTGCGGCCGTCGGTGACCACGATGTCCACCAGGACGACGACGATGATGAGGACATAGATCACGGCCAGATACGGCATCGCGACCTCCTCTCGTCGGGTGGTTGGAGAACGTGGCGGATCAGAACACCGCGGATCGCAACGCGATCTCGCTGGCGAGCGCGGGCGCGGCGTTCTGCGGGATCCAGTGGTCGACGCCGGACAGTTCGCAGAAGCGGTAGTCGGCGTAGACGAATCGCGAGCTGGCCTCGGCCTGCTCGCGCCCCAGCGCGGTGTCGCCGTCGCTCCACACCATCGTGGTCGGGACCTCCACGGGCGCACAGGCCATGTTCGCGGCGATGTCGCCGCTGAAGTTGGCCCGGTACCAGTTGGTCGCACCGGTGAGGCCGGACCGTTCGAGCAGCGGCGCGCACGAGTCGTCGGGCAGCAGACCCCGCAGGAACGCGGCGTCGTCGGCGAGCAGCCGATCCTCCGAGGCGGGATCGATCAGCATCGGGATGTAGGAGGACCGTTCGCGTTGGTCGGTGCTCTGTGTGAGCGCCCCGGCGATCGCCGACGGGTGCCCCACGCTGACGGCGACGAGTCCGGTCAGCCGGCCGGGGTGCCGACCGGCCAGATGCCAGGCGACGATCGCACCCCAGTCGTGGCCCACCACCAACGCGTAGTTGATGCCGAGTCCGTCGAGGATGCCCACCGCATCGGACACCAGGTGTTCGATGCGGTAGTCGCCGACGTTCGGCGGACGGGCGCCCGGCGAGTACCCACGCTGGTCGGGTACCACGGTTCGCAGGCCGGACTCGTGCAGCCGGGGGACGATCTGGTCGAAGCAGGTTCCGCTGCTGGGGAATCCGTGCAGCAGCAGGACGACGGGACCGTTCTGCGGGCCGCCGACTCGAACGGTGAACTCCAGGTCGCCGACGGCGACGGTCGTGGTCTCGACATTCATCGACACCAGCTTACGTGCGCCGCTCGTCCCGGCCACCGGCGTCGAGGGTGATGCCCACCGTCGGCAGGTCGTCCGGGGCGCCGGACTCGATGAGCGCGATGATCGCGGACATGTCGAGATGATCGTCGACGAGATCGGCCATCCGGTCGATCTGCGCCATCCGGATCGCGGTGAAATCGGTGTCGGATGCGACGACGAAGCCGGTCTTCCCGGCCGCCTGTGCCGCATCGCGCAGCACATCCCGGCGGACGTCGTCGTTGGCGAGCAGCCCGTGCCAGTGGGTACCGCGGATCGCACCCGTGACCGTGCCCTCGGGGCCGTGGTCGTCGTCGACGACCCACGGGTCGTCGGACGAGGCGGTCACCTGGCCGTGATGGATCTCGTACCCCTGCGCTCGCCTGCCCTGGCACCTGCCGCGCACCGGGCGCACCGTCTTGTGCGCCGCGAACTCGACAGTCATGTCCAGGATGCCGAGTCCGTCGACCGGCCCGGGCGCACCCGAGGTCGACTCGACCTCGTCGAGGATGGTCCGACCGAGCATCTGGTAGCCGCCGCAGACGCCGATGATCGCCCGGCCGCGCGCGGCCCGATCGATCAGGGCGCGGTCGAGTCCGCGCTCCCGCATCCAGGCGAGATCGGAGACGGTGGCCCGGGTTCCGGGCAGGACGACGAGGTCGGCGCCGGCGATGCTCGCGATGTCGGCGACCCAGCGCACGTCGACACCCGGTTCACAGGCCAACGCCTCGAGGTCGGTCGAGTTGGACAGCCGGGGCAGACGGACGGCGGCGACGGACAACCGGTCGGTGCCGATGCCGGGCGTCGACAGCCCGAGGGTGCGTCCGATCGGCGACGACAGCGAGTCCTCGGCATCGAGCCAGAGATCGGGTTCGTAGGGCACCACACCGAGCGTGGGTCGACCGGAGAGGGCGCGGAGCTGGTCGAGTCCCGGGTCGAGGATCGACTGCGCCCCACGGAACTTGTTGACCACGAACCCGGCCACCCGGGACTGGTCGTGCGCACCGAGCGCCGCGACGGTCCCGAGCAGGTGTGCCAGCACTCCCCCGCGGTCGATGTCGCCCACCACGATGACGGGGATGTCGGCCGCCTGCGCCAACCCCATGTTCGCGATGTCGGATTCCCGGAGATTGATCTCGGCGATCGAGCCGGCGCCCTCGCAGATCACGACGTCGAAATCCGCACGCAGCGAGGCCAGCTCGGCGTCGACGACCTCCGCCAGGGCGATCCGGCGGCTGTGGTAGTCGGTCGCCGAGATCCATCCGTCGGCCCGACCGCGCACCACGACCTGGGACCGGCGATCGCCACCGGGTTTGAGCAGGACCGGGTTGAAACGCGTGGACGGTTCCAGTCCACACGCCAGCGCCTGCATGCCCTGTGCCCGGCCGATCTCACCGCCGTCGACGGTGACCACCGAGTTGTTGGACATGTTCTGCGCCTTGAAGGGCGCCACCGCGACCCCGCGGCGGTGCAGTGCACGGCACAGGCCGGCCACCAGCAGGCTCTTGCCCGCGTCGGAGCTCGTGCCGCCGATCAGCAGCGCGCCTCGCACGCCGGTCTACAGCGCCGTGTCAGAGGCGGGGGGAAGGGTGAGGACCTCGACACCGTCGTCGGTGACGACGAGGGTGTGTTCGAACTGGGCGGTCCACTTGCGATCGCGGGTCACGACGGTCCAGCCGTCGTCCCACACGTCGTAGGCGAGTCCACCGAGGTTGATCATCGGCTCGATGGTGAACACCATCCCCGGTTCGAGGACGGTGTCGACATTCGGCTGGTCGTAGTGCAGGACCACGAGCCCGTTGTGGAAGGTCTCGCCGATCCCGTGGCCGGTGAAGTCGCGGACCACGCTGTAGCCGAACCGGTTCGCGTATGCCTCGATGACACGACCGACGACGTTGAGTTCACGACCCGCCCGCACCGCCTTGATCGCCCGCATGGTCGCGGTGTGGGTGCGCTCGACGAGGTCGGCCACCTCGTGCGAGACGTTGCCCGCGAGGTAGGTGGCGTTGGTGTCGCCGTGCACGCCGTCGATGTAGGCGGTGACGTCGATGTTGACGATGTCACCGTCCTCGATGACGGTCGAATCCGGGATGCCGTGGCAGATCACCTCGTTCAGCGAGGTGCAGCAGGACTTCGGGAAACCGCGGTAACCCAGCGTCGAGGGGTACGCGCCGTGATCGATCATGTACTCGTGCGCGATCCGGTCGAGTGCGTCGGTGGTGACGCCGGGCTCGACCGCCTTGCCCGCCTCCGCGAGGGCGTCGGCCGCGATCCGGCCGGCGACGCGCATCTTCTCGATGGTCTCCGGGGTCTGCACCCACGGTTCGTGTCCCTCGTTCGCACTCGGCTTCCAGACGTATTCCGGGCGAGGTATCGACGACGGGACAGCCAGCGTCGGCGAGACGACACCCGGCTCCAGAGCTGTACGTACGGACATGTATCCACCATATCCGCTCCCGACGGTGCTCCTCCTCGCCCCGCGAGCGCGCCGGGATCAGTCGAGGAAGTCGGGCGGCAGGGCGGTGAAGAAGTCGCGCGTCACGCCGACGGCGTTGTCGGAACTCGCGCCGAGCACGACGAGGGTCGCGAAGGCGAGGTCGCCGCGGTAACCGGCGAACCAGGCGTGCGAACCGCCCGGGACCTCGGCCTCACCGGTCTTGCCGAACACCTCGCCCTGATCCTTGATCCGGTCGGCGGTGCCGTCGACGATCACCTCGCGCATCATCGGCCGGAGCGCCCGCACGACGGCGGGGTCGATGTCGGGGTGCGGGCCGGACACCGTGGTGGCCCGGTCGAGGATCAGCTGGGGCACCGGCGTCGATCCGTGGGCGACGGTGGCCGCGACCATGGCGAGCCCGAACGGACTCGTGAGGACCTTGCCCTGCCCGAAGCCGTCCTCGGTGCGGGCGATGAGAGCCGGCTCGATCGGGACCGAGCCGGAGTCGACCGGGATGCCCGGCACATCGAACTTCGTACCGATGCCCATGCGCGCGGCGGCGTTGGCGAGGTCGGACGGGCCCATCTCGCTGGCCAGCTTGGCGAAGGTGGTGTTGCAGGACCGGGCGAACGCCTTCTGCATCGTCACCTCACCGAGGGAGAAGTTGTTGTAGTTCGGGATGGTGCGCTCGCCGATCGTCACCTCGCCGGGGCATCCGACGACGGTCTGCGGCTTCGACAACCCGGTCGCGATCGCGGCGGCCGAGGTGACCATCTTGAACGTCGACCCGGGCGGGTAGAGACCCGTCGTGGCCAATGGACCGACCTTGTCGGCCAACGCATTCTGCGCGACGGCGAGCAGGCGCCCGGTCGAGGGTTGGATGACCACCATCATGGTCTGGAAACGCGACGCGGCGTTGACCGCACGCTGAGCTGCCTGCTGCACGCTGCGGGACAGACTGATGTCCACCGACGGCGATGGTGCGGGATCGACCTCGGCGAGCACGCCGGCGGTGGCACCGTTGGGGTTCAGCGACAGCACTCGCCAGCCGGCTTTGCCCTCGAGGTCGCTCGCCACCTGTTTCTTGACCTGGCCCACCAGATCCGGCGCGAACGTGGGGTCGGTGGGCACCAGGTCCGCCTGGTCCGATGTGGTCGCGCCGGGGACGGCGGCGAGGAGGTCGCTGACCTGGTCGTACTGGCGGCGGTCGATGGTGGCGATGACGTAGTTCCCCGAGACCGCGGTCGCGCCCTCCGCGATGGCCTGTGGGCTGAGGCCGGGGGTGAACCGTCCGAGGATGGCCGCGAGTTGCGTGGCGGCGTCGGAGACCGAACCGGTCTTCGCCGCGGTGGTCGCGTCGAGCCCGACCCGCATCACGGTGCCCGGTTCGAGCACCGTCGAGCCGTCGCTCTCGTTGACCGACCCGACCGGCGCGGGGACGTCCTGCAGCGACATCTGCTGTGTCGCACCCAGTTCGGGATGGATGTCGGTGGAGTCCCACCGGACCTGCCATCCGGAGTCGGTGCGGGACATGGCCAGCTTCGCGTCGTAACGCCACGTCTGCTTGCGCGGCAACGCCCACTGATAGGACACGTCCACGGTGGCGGTGTCGCCGGTCACCTGGGACCGGCCGGTGCTCGCGGTCATGCCGGTGGCCCGCAGGCCGGAGAAGGCGGCGTCGATGTCGGCGGCGGCGCGCTGCGGGGAATCGGTGCGGCGCGCGGCCTCGTCGGTGCGGTGGGCGCCGAAGACGGAGAGGAAGTCACCGGCCGCGGCCCGGGGACCGTCGTCCTCGCCACCCGCGCACGCGGTGCCCGCCACCACGACGAATCCAACGATCGCGACCGCCACCAGGTGCTTTGTTGCGTTCCGGTCCACTCTCATCGGGTCCGATAGTAGGGCCGGGTTCATGTCTTCCCGACTCGCCACGCAGTGCGTGAACCTGAGAATTCCCCTCAGCGCCCGGATCCCGGGATGCTCCTGACTTCCCGACGAGCCCGAATTCCCAGGCTCCCGAATCCCGGAGTGCCGGCGGCTGGTCGGTCGCGCCTGGCGAAACGGCGACCCGTCAGTGCGTCGAGCCTCACTGCCTCCGGGAGATCACGAAGGCACAGCCGCCCCCGCCCACTCGGACCGACGCGTCGCGAGGAGCAGGACATCGCACGCACGGCGATCCAACGCGTTCGGAAGGCGATGCGGGCGGGGTGATCGACCAGGACGACTCAGGGCCACAGATTGGGGTTCAAGTCCGATCCGTAACCGCCGTAGCGGGGGCGGCGCTCGAGGTGTAGATGCGGGCCGGTGGTGTTTCCCGTATTGCCCGAGTAACCGATCAGTTGATTGGTCGCGACGCGCTGACCATCGCTCACGACTCTCCTGGACAAATGGCAGTAGCCCCAGTCAGAGCCGTCCACGTTGTCGTTGATCAGGATCATGGTGCCATAGGCAGAACCCCAGTTCGCTCGGCCCGTGCGCACATCGCCGCCGATGGTCGCGTACACCGGAGTGCCTACGGGACAACCGAGGTCGACTCCGGTGTGGTAACCGGCTTCCCAGTCTCCGCGTTGTCTCCACTGGGCCGTTATCGGGTGCGCGCTGGGGTTCCGCACGGGTCGCACGTACGACGCAGCGTGAGCTGCCGGCGCAACACCGACGCCAACCGCGGTGACTCCAGCGAAGAGGGCGCCACCGATCAGCACTTGCCGTCGACTGTGCGACCTAGGGGTTTCCTGACGATCTGCCACAACTGTTCTCCTCGTTGATCATTCGGGGTCAGCGAGACACGAACCAGCGCCCGTTGTCCGGTGCCAGTATTACACCGCGCGAACATTGTTGCTGAGCGTAAGGAAAAATAAATTGGGTCCGTCAGTCGATCGGCCGTAGGCGACGATGACGCGAGCAGAGCGGCGTGATCGACTGCGATGGTCGCTGGTCTGTCCTGATCGCGGAGTCAGTCGACGAGAACCGTTGCGAACCGGCCGACCTCGCGGAAACCGACCCGCTCGTAGGCCTGGCGGGCCGGATGGTTGAAGCCGTTGACGTAGAGGCTCGCCATCCGTCCTTCAGCCGCGATCGCGGCGACGACCGAGGCGGTTCCGGCGGCCCCGAGGCCGTGACCTCGCCGTTCGGGCGACACCCAGACCCCCTGGATCTGGCCGACCTGCCGCGACATCGAGCCGACCTCGGCCTTGAACACCACCGTGCCGTCCTCGAAACGGGCGAAGGCGCGCCCGGCACTGATCAGCGCGGCGATCCGCCGCCGGTAGGACCGGCCGCCGTCGCCGGCACACGGATCGACGCCCACCTCGCCGACGAACATCTCGATGGCCGCGGGCAGATAGGCGTCGATCTCGTCGAGTCGGACTCGGCGGACGTCCGAGTCGGGTCGGAGTTCGGGTGGCCCGGACATCGCCAGCAGCGGCTGGTCGTCCCGGATCTCGCGGGCGGGCCCCCAGTGGACGGTGGCGTGTTCCCAGAACGGGATCACGTGCTGTGCGCGACCGACGACCGATGAGCACAGGCGCGGATTGCGTACCGCCCGAGCGGCGAACGTCGCGATGTCCTCGTCGTCGCCGAGCATGGGGATCAGATTCGCGCCGGAGAAGCACAGCGCGGACGTGGGATCGCCGTTGCTCCACAGCTCGCCGCCCAGCACCCGGGGGCTGATCCCCTGTTCCTCGACACGCGCCGCGACCATGCACATCCCGACCGGGTCGAGTGTGAGCGCGTGGGCGACCGCCTCGGCGTCTCGAGCACCGAGGGGCTTGTCGCCCAGCAGCTTCAGCACGATTGCTCCCGGCTCCTGAAGGAAGTGGCGCAACCCGTCGGGCGACGAGCCGCGTGGACGATCACCGGCGTCTCACCCCGGTGCAGCGGACGGTCACCCGACGCTGACGACCGGCGATCCGGTGGACGCCTCTGGTCCAGTCTCCCCCGATTCGGCCGCAATGCGTAGTGCTTCTTCGATCAAGGTCTCGACGATCTGGGCCTCGGGCACCGTCTTGATGACCTCACCCTTGACGAAGATCTGTCCGCGACCGTTGCCCGACGCGACACCGAGGTCGGCTTCGCGTGCCTCACCGGGGCCGTTGACGACGCATCCCATCACCGCGACGCGCAGCGGGACCTCCATGCCCTCGAGTCCGGCGCTCACCTCGTCGGCGAGCTTGTAGACGTCGACCTGGGCGCGCCCACACGACGGGCAGGAGACGATCTCGAGCTTGCGGGGCCGCAGGTTCAGCGACTGCAGGATCTGGTCACCGACCTTGATCTCCTCGGCGGGCGGCGCCGACAACGACACGCGGATGGTGTCGCCGATGCCCTCCGACAGCAGTGCACCGAAGGCGACCGCGGACTTGATCGTGCCCTGGAACGCCGGTCCGGCCTCGGTGACACCGAGATGCAGCGGGTAGTCCGACTGCGCCGCGAGCTGACGGTAGGCCTCGACCATGATCACCGGGTCGTTGTGCTTGACCGAGATCTTGATGTCGCCGAAGCCGTGCTCCTCGAACAGGCCGGCCTCCCACAGTGCCGACTCGACGAGGGCCTCCGGGGTGGCCTTGCCGTACTTCGCGAGCAGTCGCGGGTCCAGCGACCCGGCGTTGACACCGATGCGGATCGGGATGTTGGCGTCCTTCGCGGCCAGCGCGACGTCCTTCACGCGACCGTCGAACTCCTTGATGTTGCCGGGGTTCACCCGCACGGCGGCACACCCGGCGTCGATGGCGGCGAAGATGTACCGCGGCTGGAAGTGGATGTCGGCGATCACCGGGATCTGGCTCTTCTTGGCGATGATCGCGAGCGCGTCGGCGTCCTCCTGCCGGGGGCAGGCCACGCGCACGATGTCGCAGCCCGACGCGGTCAGCTCGGCGATCTGCTGCAGCGTCGCGTTGATGTCGTGGGTCTTGGTGGTGGTCATCGACTGCACCGAGATCGGGTGGTCGCTGCCGACACCGACGGTCCCGACCTGGATCTGGCGGGTCTTCCGGCGGGGTGCGAGCACCGGCGGCGGTGCCGCGGGCATGCCGAGGCCGATCGACATCGGTCCGGATGTGGAGTCGCTGCTCATGGCTGTCGCTTCCTAGAAGAGTTTGATCGGGTTGATGATGTCGGCGGTGAGGGTCAGGACCATGTAGCTGCCCATGATCGCGAGCACCACGTACGTCGCCGGCATCAGCTTGATGTAGTCGACCGGCCCCTTGGCCACCTTGCCCAGCCGGGCGCGGATCGTGTTGCGGGCCTTCTCGTATCCGATGATCGCGATGTGCCCACCGTCGAGCGGCAGCAGCGGGACCAGGTTAAACAGACCGAGGAAGAAATTGATGCTGATCAGCAACAGCAGGACTGCGGCCCACTGCCCCCGCTCGGCGAGGTCGCCACCGATGACGCTGGCGCCGTAGACGCTGACCGGGGTGTCGGCGGCACGTTCACCGCCGGTGACCGACGTCCACAGCGCGCCCACCTTCGACGGCAGCGACAGCAGCGAATCCCAGGTCGCGTGGGCGAGAGAACCGGTGAACATCACCGCACCGGGGACGGCACCGAGCACCGAGTACTGGGTGTAACCCGAGGTGCGCGGGTAGGCGATACCGATCTGATTGACCGTCTTCGTCGCGCCCGCTCCGGCCTCGGTGTCGGGGACCGTCACCGGCTGCGGGGTCACGGTGACGTCGAACCGTGCACCGTCGCGCAGCACGGTGAGCACGACCGGACCGGTGCTCCTCTGGATGACCGGACTGAGCTCGGATGCCGTGGTCACCGGTTGTCCGCCGACCGCGACGATCTCGTCGCCCGCACGCAGCCCGGCGGCTGCGGCGGGCCCGGTTCCGGTACACGGCGACGAGGTGCCGTCCGAGGAGATCGTGGCGCTCACGCAGTCGGTGCCACCGACCCGCGACGGCGTCGGAGGCGGACTGAGATCGGGCAGGCCGACGCTCAGCGCCATGATCACGATCAGCACGAACCCGAGGATGAAGTTCTGCATCGGCCCGGCGATCATCACCACGAACCGCTTCCACGCCTTCTGCAGGTACATCGCCCGATGGGCCTGCTCCGGCGCGATCTCGTCGTAGGTGGTCATACCGGCGATGTCGCAGAAACCGCCCAACGGCAGCGCCTTGATGCCGTACTCGGTCTCGCCGCGGCGGAACGACCAGATGGTGGGGCCGAAACCGATGAAGTAGCGCCGCACGAGCATGCCGGTGCGTTGCGCGGCCCACATGTGACCACACTCGTGCCACGCGATGGACAGCAACAGTCCCAGCGCGAACAGCAGTACACCGACAACGAAGACCACCGGAGCGATTACCTCTCTGACCGAATGACGAGTTCCGCGGCCCGCCGACGAGCCCAGTCGTCGGCGGCGAGAACCTCCTCCACGGTACCCGGGGTCGCAGCCCACTCGTCCGCCTGCGCGAGGACGTCGCCGATGATGCCGACGATGCGGGGGAACGTGATCGCACCTGCGAAGAATCCGTCGGCCGCGGCCTCGTTGGCCGCGTTGAACACCGCGGTCAGCGACCCGCCGCGGGTTCCGGCCGCGCGGGCCAGCTCGATCGCCGGGAACACCTCGTTGTCGACCGGTTCGAACGTCCACGTCGACGCGGTGGAGAAGTCGCAGGCGGTCGAGGCGCCCGGGACCCGGTTGGGCCACCCCAGCGCCAGTGCGATGGGCAACTTCATCGACGGAGGCGACGCCTTGGCGATGGTGGCGCCGTCGACGAAGGTGACCATCGAGTGCACGATCGACTGCGGGTGCACGGTGACGTCGATGTGGTCGTAGGCGACGTCGAAGAGCAGGTGTGCCTCGATGACCTCGAGCGCCTTGTTGACCAACGTCGCCGAGTTCAGCGTGATCATCGGGCCCATCGCCCAGGTGGGGTGCTTGCCCGCCTGTTCGGGTGTGACATCGACGAGTTCGGCGGCGGTTCGTCCCCGGAAGGGACCGCCCGAGGCGGTCAACACGAGGCGGTCGACCTCTGCCGCGGTGCCGCCGCGCAGACACTGCGCGATGGCCGAGTGTTCGGAGTCGACAGGGACGAGCTGCCCCGGCGCCGCCGCGGCGAGCACCAGCGGACCGCCGGCGACGAGGGATTCCTTGTTCGCCAGGGCGAGTCGGGCACCCGAGCCGAGCGCTGCGAGGGTCGGCCGCAGGCCGAGCGACCCGACGACGGCATTGAGCACGACGTCGGCCTCGACCGATTCGACGAGCGCGCACATGGCGTCGTCACCACGCAGCACACCGCTGACGCCGAGGGCGCGCTCGAGTTCTGCAGCGCCGACCGGGTCGGCGACGGCCACGGCCGACGACGCGATCCCGAACGAGGTGATCTGCTTCGCGAGGGCGTCGATGTGCGAGCCACCCGCACCGAGACCGACCACCTCGAAGCGGTCCGGGTGTTCGGCGATGACCTCGAGGGCCTGGACTCCGATCGACCCGGTGGAACCGAGGATCAGTACGCGGATGGTCACCGACCCATTGTGGTCGGCGGGTGATGGGCGTGCCAATGCCGGGCTATGTCGATGCGCCGGGTGATCCAGACCCGCTCGTGGGATTGGATGTGGTCGCACAGCCGCTCCAGGGCGGCGATGCGGGCGGGGCGGCCGACCAGTCGGCAGTGCAGGCCGATCGAGAGCATCTTCGGTGCGCCCGCGGCGCCCTCGGCGTAGAGGACGTCGAACGCGTCGCGGATGTAGGTGTAGAAATCGTCGCCGGTGGCGAAACCGATGGGCGAGGCGAACTTCATGTCGTTGGTGTCGAGGGTGTACGGCACCACGAGGTGATCGACGTCGGTGCCACGGCCGTCGGGGACCCGCACCCAGTACGGGAGGTCGTCGGCGTAACTGTCGGCGTCGTAGACGAATCCACCCTGTTCGACGACGAGCCGTCGGGTGTTGGGGGAATCGCGGCCGGTGTACCACCCCAGCGGTCGGTGGCCGGTGATCTCGGTGAGCAGGTCGATCGCCTCGATCATGTGTGCCCGCTCGACGGTCGGGTTGATCAGCTGATAGTTCAGCCAGCGGAAACCGTGCGCGGCGATCTCGTCGCCCCTCTCGGCGAAGGCCGCGACGACCTCGGGGTTACGGGCCATGGCCTGGGCGACGGCGAACACCGTCAGTGGGATCCCCCGCCGCTCGAACACCCGCAACAGACGCCACACGCCGGCGCGCGAGCCGTACTCGTAGAGCGATTCCATGCTGAGGTGTCGATTCGGATAGGACGCCGCGCCCGACATCTCCGAGAGAAACGTCTCACTCCCCCGGTCGCCCTCGAGGACGTTGTTCTCCGACCCCTCCTCGTAGTTGAGGACGAACTGCACGGCGATCGCGGCACCGTCGGGCCACTGCGGGTCGGGCGGGTGCTGGCCGTACCCGACCATGTCGCGGGGATAGTTCTCGGACCGATATCTCGACAGCGACACCCGGTCATTCTCACACCGGCCATCCTCGGCTGCAGCCCCCGACACGACGGCGATATGCTGTGCCTACTACGCGCCATCGTTGACGCCCACGCGAGCGGCGCGACGTCGGAGAATGAGGAGAACCCCAGTGGCAAGCAGCGAGGTCGAGCACTCGAAGTCCCATTCCGAGGTCGTCGCCACCGGATGGGCCCACGAGCCCGCCGATGCGCCGTCGGCACGTTTCGGGTGGCACGGGGAATCGAAGACCGCGATGCGGATCGCCGGCTGGATCAGCGGGATCACGCTGCTGGCCATGCTCATCGGCAACCACGAGAGCCGCGTCGAGGATCTCTACCTCATCGGCTTCACCGCGGCACTGTGGTTCGTCCTGGTGCGCGACCTGTACCTCGGTCGCCGCAAGTGGAAGAACTGACGCTGCGTCTCTCGCCTTCAGCCCTTGTGAGTTCAGCCCTCTGCGGCGAGCTGGCCGCACGCGGCGGCGATCTCTGATCCGCGAGTGTCGCGGACGGTGCACGGCACGCCACCCTCGTTGACCCGTCGCACGAATTCGCGCTCCACCGACTTGGGTGCGGCGTCCCACTCGCTACCCGGTGTCGGGTTCAGCGGGATCACGTTCACGTGCGCCAGGTGTCCGAGGTGCTGCCGTAGGCGTTTGGCCAGCAGGTCCGCCCGCCACGGCTGGTCGTTGATGTCACGGATCAGTGCGTACTCGATCGACACCCGCCGACCGGACACATCCGCGTAATACCGTGCGGCAGAAAGCACTTCGTCGACCGACCACCGGTTGTTGACCGGGACCAGGGTGTCGCGCAGTTCGTCGTCGGGGGTGTGCAGCGACACCGCGAGACGCACCTGCAGCTTCTCGTCGGCGAGTCGACGGATCGCCGGGGCGAGCCCCACCGTCGACACGGTCACCGATCGCTGCGAGATGCCGAGACCCTCGGGCGCCGGCGAGGTGATGCGCAACACCGCGTCGCGGACACGGTTGTAGTTCGCCAGCGGTTCGCCCATCCCCATGAAGACCACGTTGGAGAGTCGACGGGCGCCGGGGAGCTGACCGTCGGCGACGGCGCGAGCGGCTGCGCGCACCTGGTCGACGATCTCGGCGGTCGACAGGTTCCGGTCCAGACCACCCTGCCCGGTCGCGCAGAACGGACACGCCATGCCGCACCCGGCCTGACTCGAGACGCACACCGTCGTGCGGTCGCGATACCCCATGAGGACCGACTCGAGCATCGTGCCGTCGTGCAGACGCCACAGCGTCTTGCGGGTGGTGCCGTCGTCGCAGGCGATGTGCCGGATCGGCGTCATCAGGGTCGGGAACAGTTCCTGCCCGACCGTGGCGCGTACCGCCGCCGGGAGATCGGTCATCGCGGCCGGGTCGGCCTCGAGCCGGCCGTAGTACTGGCGGGCGAGTTGGTCGGCACGGAACGCGGGCAACCCGAGCTTCTGCACGGCCTCGGCACGCTGCGCGCGATCGAGGTCCGCGAGGTGGGTCGGCGGACGCCCCCGCTTGGGGGCGTCGAACACCAACGGGAGGTCGGGACCAGGCATGGGTCAACGGTCTCGCAGTTCGGGACGGAAATCCAATCGACCCCCGACGCGCGAGGAATCGTTCCCACCGCGGGCGTCGGATCGACGATGATGTGTCCATGACGAACCAAGAACCCGTGGCGGGCAGGGATCCACAGCCGATCGATTCCAGCGGCTCCACCGACGCGGGGCTCCCCGCGGCCGATCACCGCGACTCGGTCAAGCAGGCCCTCAGCGACGTGCAGCACACGCGCACCAAATCGGCATGGGTGGGCGTGATCGTCGGGGCGATCATCCTGATCCTGCTGCTGGTCTTCATCCTGCAGAACCTCGACAGCCGGTCGATCCAGTTGTTCTTCTGGGAGGTCAACCTCCCCCAGGGGGTGAGTCTGCTGATCGCGGCGATCGCGGGCGCGTTGATCACCGCGGTGGTCGGCGGAGCACGTATGTTCCAGATCCGTCGAGCGGTGCGCAAGGCCTGACCCGCGCGGGTGGGCCGGGCCTGCGGTCAGGCGTGGGCCACGGTCCGCCGACCGGCGATGTCGGCGACCGCCGATCGCGCGGCGTCCGAGATCGCCTCGGAGACAGACGCACCCGTTCGGACACGCAAGGTGAACGGCGGCGGTTCCGGCAGATCGAGGACAAGCCGCATCCCGTCGGGCACGCCGTCGATCACCGGCAGCAGGGTGACTCCCAGGCCGGCCCGGACCGCCGCGGTCACCCCGGCGAGGTCCTGGCTCTCGGCCACCACGCGCCAGCCGATCCCGGCGGCGCGCAGCGTCTCGACCGACGGCGTGCGCAGCGCGCACGGGTCGTCGAACAGGATCACCGGGAGTTCCCCATCGGTCGACACGGCGAGATCGGCGGCGGCGAACCATCGCACCGGGATCACCGGGGCATCGTCCTCGACCCCGATGAGGTCGAGGAACACGGCGATGTCGACGCTGCCGTCCTCAAGACCGGCGAGCACCCGCGCGCTGCGGTCCACCCGGAAATGCACACGGCTGTCGGGCAGGCGCTCACGCAGTAGCCGGGTCAGGGCAGGGATGAGCCGGTCGGCCGCGTGTTCGGTGGTGGCCACCGACACCGTCTCACTCGACTGCACCGACACCGCGCGCAGCGCGGTGTCATGCGCGGTGAGAATCGCGTCGGCATGGACGAGCAGGACCTCCCCGGCCCGCGTGAACGCCATGCTGCGCCCGCGCCGTTCCACGAGCGCCGCACCGGTCGCGGTCTCGAGCCGCCGGACGTGCTGACTCACCGCCGACTGCGTGAGGTGCAGTGCCTGCGCCGCCCGGTGGAAACCGCCGCAGCGGGCCACCGCCACGAGGCTGCGCAGCGGGACGATGTCGAGGGTCGCACTCATGACGATCACGATACCGCGCAAACGATCAGCGTATGCGATCGATCACGATCACCGATCGTTGTTGGACAAGCACTCGGGTTGTTTGCCAGGCTCAGAGCATGCGGATCTCGCCTGCGCTCGGCGCCTCGATCATCATGCTGTGGTCGTTCGGCTATCCCCTGGGCGCGTTGGGCATCACCGCGATGTCGCCGATGCTCCTGCTCACCTTCCGGTTCGTGCTGTCGGCGCTGCTCATGGGCGGGGCGGCCGCGATCGCCCACGCCCGGTTCCCCCGGGGACGCCTGCTCGCCCACGTGGCGATCGCCGGGCTGCTCACTCAGGGGGTGCAGTTCGGCTGCCTGTACGTCGGGCTCGAACTCGGCGTGCCGTCGGTGATCGCGGCCCTGCTGATCGCCCTCAACCCGGTGGTGACGGCAGTACTGGCCCGTCCGATCCTCGGCGCGCACCTCGGACGTCGTCAGATCCTGGGTCTGGCCGTCGGAGTGGCCGCGGTGGTCGCCGCGTGCGCGCAACGCATCATCACGACCGGCCCGCTCGATGCCGGGGTCGCGCTGACCCTGATCGCCGTCCTCGGTCTGTCCCTGGGTGGTCTCTACCAGCAGCGTTTCTGCGCCGGCGTCGACGTGCGCAGCGCCAACGCCGTCCAACTGGGTGTCGCGGCGGTGCCGGTGGCGATCGTTGCGGCGGCGACACCGGAAGCGATCACCGATCCGCTACGGGCCGCGTGGGTGATCCCGGTGATGGTGCTGTTCTCGTCCGCGCTGTGCACGACCCTGTACATGCGGGCGGTCAATCAGGCGGGGGCGGCGCAGGCCGCGATGCTGTTCACGGTCATCCCGTCGGTCGCCGCGGTGATGGCGTGGGGAATGCTCGGACAGCGCCCGGACGTCGGCGTCTACATCGGTCTCGTACTCGGCGCGACGGCGCTCGTCATCGGCCGCGCGGTCCCCCGGTCGGCGCCCGACGAGGAATCGATCAGAGCAGAGCGCCCAGGATCGCCCACACCACGAACGCACACGGCAGGATCGAGTCGAGTCGGTCCATGATGCCGCCGTGGCCGGGCAGCAGAGTGCCCATGTCCTTGATGCCGAGGTCCCGCTTGACCTGCGATTCGACGAGGTCGCCGAGGGTCGCGCAGATGACCAGAACGGGTCCGAGGACGAGGCCGATCCACCAGTGGGCGTCGACCAGGTAGGCGACCACGAGGACGGCGCCGACGGTGCCGAAGACCAGCGAGCCGGCCATTCCCTCCCAGGATTTCTTGGGGCTGATGGCGGGGACCATCGGATGGCGGCCGAAGAGCACACCTGCGGCGTACCCGCCCACGTCGGAGCACACGACGACGATCATGAGGGTGAGCACGCGCGCCCACCCGTGGCTCTGCAGCACCATCATGATCGCGAACGACGCGAGCAGCGGTAGCCACGCGAGCACGAGGACGGTCACCGCGAGATCGCGGAGATAGTTCACCGGCGGGTCGGTGATGCCCCGCGACAACAACTTCCAGATCATCGCGACGAGCACCGTGGCCACGAACGACACCAGCGCGCCGTCGGTGCCGTACGGCCAGCTGGTCCACATGATCGCCTGGCCGCCGACGAGCAGGGGGATCACGCCGACGTCGTACCCACCGGCGCGCAGCCGCTTGATGACCTCCCACATGGCGACGGCGATCGACACCGCGACCACGCCGATCCAGACCTTCGGGATGAACACCAGGACGAGGATGACCCCGACGCCCAGCGACCCTCCGACCGCGATCGCGGCCGGGAGGTCACGGCCGGCGCGCGATCGCTTGGGCTCCGGAGCCGCGACATCACCGCCGGTCGTCACCGGGGGTGACGACGGCGTGCCTGCCGTCGGGTCCGTGTCCGTCACTGGTCGGTCCTGTCTGTCCATTCGTATCGAGTCGCCCGGGGTCTCACACCTCGAGGAGCTCGCCCTCCTTGTGCTTGACGAGTTCGTCGATCTGATGAACGTAGCCCGCAGTGGTCTTGTCGAGATCCTTCTCGGCGCGACCGACCTCGTCCTCGCCCGCCTCACCGTCCTTCTGGATCCGCTTGAGCTCGTCGACGGCCTTGCGGCGGACGTTGCGGATCGAGATCTTGGCGTCCTCGCCCTTCGACTTCACCTGCTTGACCAGCTCACGTCGACGCTCCTCGGTGAGCTGCGGGATCGAGACCCGGATGATGTTGCCGTCGTTGGTCGGGTTGACGCCGAGGTCGGAGTTGCGGATGGCGGTCTCGATGTCGTTGAGCGTGCCCGCCTCGTACGGCTTGATGATGACCATGCGCGGCTCGGGGGTGCTGATCGACGAGACCTGGGTGATCGGTGTCGTCGCCCCGTAGTAGTCGATGACGATGCGGTTGAACATCGAGGGGTTCGCTCGGCCGGTGCGGATCCCGCCCATGTCGTCCTTGGCGACGCTGACCGCCTTCTCCATCTTTTCCTCGGCGTCGAACAATGCTTCGTCGATCACGACTTCTCCTCCATCACGTGGTCACCAGGGTTCCGATTTTCTCACCCGCGACCGCTCGGGCGATGTTGCCCTCCACCAGGAGGTTGAACACCAGCATCGGCATCTTGTTGTCCATACAGAGGCTGAAGGCGGTGGAATCGGCCACGGCCAGCCCCTTCTCGATCACCTCGCGGTGGCTGATCTCGCGGTAGAGGGTCGCGTTCGGGTCGATGCGGGGGTCGGCCGAGTAGACGCCGTCGACGCCCTTGGCCATCAGCACGGCCTCGGCCTTGATCTCCAGAGCACGCTGCGCGGCGGTGGTGTCGGTGGAGAAGTACGGCATACCCATGCCCGCGCCGAAGATGACCACGCGCCCCTTCTCGAGGTGGCGCTGTGCACGCAGCGGGATGTACGGCTCGGCGACCTGCCCCATGGTGATGGCGGTCTGCACGCGTGTGACGATGCCCAACTTCTCCAGGAAGTCCTGCAGCGCAAGGCAGTTCATCACGGTGCCGAGCATGCCCATGTAGTCCGAGCGGGACCGCTCGAGACCGCGCTGCTGCAGTTCGGCACCGCGGAAGAAGTTGCCGCCGCCGATGACCACCGCGATCTCGACGCCCGTGCGCACGACCTCGGCGATCTGCGCGGCGACGGTGGCCACGACGTCGGGGTCGAGTCCGACCTTGCCGCCACCGAACATCTCGCCACCCAGTTTGAGAACAACCCGGCGAAAGCCCGGACGGTCACCGGTCGATTCCGGGTCACCCACTTCGCTCACTTCGACACCTTTCCTTGTCCTCGCGTCTGCCCCACGCCGGAGCGAGAGAGGAGGTTCGCCCTCGGTGATCCTATGCGGTGCCGGCGGTGGCGATCACAATCGCCGGTGTCCCTCGGCGCGTGATCGGCGATCGCGGCCGGACACAAACAACCCCGGCGAGCGACATCATGCTCACCGGGGTTGTCAGTGGGTGCGATCAGGCCTGGCCGACCTCGAAGCGGGTGAAGGCCACGACCGTGACGCCTGCGGCGTCGAGCACGGACTTCACCGTCTTCTTCGAATCCTGCACCGACGCCTGGTCGATGAGGACGACGTCCTTGTAGTAGCCGGTCACACGACCCTCGACGATCTTGGTGAGAGCCTGTTCGGGCTTGCCCTCCTCGCGAGCGGTCTGCTCGGCGATGCGCCGCTCGCTCTCGATGACGTCGGCGGGGACCTCATCGCGCGTTGCGTACTTCGCCTTGAGCGCGGCGACCTGCATGGCGGCACCGCGAGCGGCCTCGGCCGCCTCGGGACCGTCACCGGTGTAGGACACCAGCACGCCCACTGCGGGCGGCAGGTCCGAGGCGCGCTTGTGCAGGTAGCTCGCGACCGGTCCGTCGTAGGACACGACGCGACGGAGTTCGAGCTTCTCGCCGATCTTGGCCGAGAGCTCCGCGACGGCGTCGGCGACGGTCTTGTCGTCGAGCTTCGCGGCCCCGAGCGCCTCGAGGTCGGAGGTCTTCTGCTCGGCGGCCGCGGTGACGATGCGGTCGGCGAGGTTCTGGAACTCCTCGTTCTTGGCGACGAAGTCGGTCTCGCAGTTGATCTCGATCATGACGCCGTCGCGGGTGGCCACGAGGCCCTCCGCGGTGGACCGCTCGGCACGCTTGCCGACGTCCTTGGCGCCCTTGATGCGGAGCTGCTCGACGGCCTTGTCGAAATCGCCGTCGTTGTCGGCCAGCGCGTTCTTGCAGTCGAGCATGCCCGAGCCGGTCAGTTCGCGGAGCCGCTTCACGTCAGCGGCGGTGTAGTTCGCCATCGGTGGCGAGCCTCCTTAGATCTCGGTGGGCGATGGACCGCGCGGGTGAACGCGCGGACACATCGCCGTGTCGGATGTCGCGGGCGGCGGTGTGCGGACGCCTCGCGAGTCGAGTCCGGGCGCACGCGCCGCCGAGGTGGTCACCTCGGCGACGTCGTCCGCGTCGATGACGACGAGCAGGTGGGCTCGTCGACTGTGGTCAGGCCTGCGGGGCCGCCGGTGCCTCGGTCGCGGTGGCCGGAGCCTCCGCGGGTGCGGCGTCGGCAGCCGGAGCGGCAGCCTCGGTACCGGTGGGGGCGGTGGCCTGCGTGAGCAGTTCCTGCTCCCACTCCGCCAGCGGCTCGCCGGCGCCCGCCTCGGGCTTGGAGTCGCTGTCGGTGTTCGACCCGGCACGTGCTTGGACGCCCTCGGCCACGGCCGAGGCGACCACGCGGGTCAGCAGCGCAGCGCTGCGGATCGCGTCGTCGTTGCCCGGGATCGGGTAGTCGACCAGGTCGGGATCGCAGTTGGTGTCCAGGATCGCGATGACCGGGATGTTCAGCTTGCGGGCCTCACCAACAGCAATGTGCTCCTTGTTGGTGTCCACGATCCAAACGGCAGATGGCACACGGGCCATGTCTCGGATACCACCGAGGGTGCGGTCGAGCTTGGTCATCTCACGCGTGAGCATGAGGATTTCCTTCTTGGTCCGACCCTCGAAGCCACCGGTCTGCTCCATGGTCTCGAGCTCCTTGAGGCGCTGGAGACGCTTGTGGACGGTGGAGAAGTTGGTGAGCATGCCACCGAGCCAGCGCTGGTTCACATACGGCATGCCGACGCGCAGCGCCTCGGATGCGATGGACTCCTGCGCCTGCTTCTTGGTGCCGACGAAGAGGACGGTGCCGCCGTGGGCGACGGTCTCCTTGACGAACTCGTAGGCCTTGTCGATGTAGGTCAGCGTCTGCTGCAGATCGATGATGTAGATGCCGTTGCGATCGGTGAAGATGAATCGCTTCATCTTGGGATTCCAACGACGGGTCTGATGCCCGAAATGAGCGCCGCTGTCGAGCAGCTGCTTCATGGTCACGACTGCCATGTGTGTGTTCTCTCCTGTGTGCAGTTTCTCGTCGATCGCAGGTGCGACCGACCCTGACGCCTGACGCCGACCAGAACCCGGGCTCGTACGAGTTCGGGACCGCCTGGTCGGTGGCACCGCTGCGGTCCCCGATGACGAGGTGCAGACGGTTTCGCAGGCGTGCGAAGTCACTCCACCCACCGGGTGAAGCGCATCGGCCAGTCTACGCACGTCGACGGGTGCAGGCGAAATCCGTCACGACGGGACGGAACCACGTGGTCACCGGGCACGTCTGAGCATCGTGGACAGGCGTCGGGACGGGAGGTTCCGGGGGCTCGCGACCCGTCTGGCCGCGGCATCGACGGTGGCGGGGCTCGTCGCGACCGGCCTCGTGGCATCCGACAGCGCGGCGGCCACCGGTGAGTACGGCTGGCCGTTGGTGCCGCGGCCGTCGGTGGCGCGCGGTTTCGACCCACCCGAACAGCGGTGGATGTCGGGTCATCGCGGGGTCGACCTGACGTCCGCCGCCGAGGCGGTGGTCCGGTCGGCGGGCGACGGGGTCGTCAACTTCGCCGGCGAGGTCGCCGGGAAGCAGGTGGTGTCGGTGCGCCATCCCGACGGCGTCCTCACCACCTACGAACCAGTCGAGCCGCTCGTCGCCGCGGGTGCGCCGGTGGCGCGCGGAGATGCGTTGGGGATCCTGGTCACGGGCCACGCGGGCTGCGCGGGTGTGTGTCTGCACTGGGGTGCGCGGCGCGGAGCCGGATCCGGTGCCCGATATCTCGATCCCCTGGCGCTCCTCGGGGTCGTCCGTGTCCGCCTCAAACCCCTCCAGCCCGGCGACGCCTGACCGTGTCGGGCCCTCGTTCGTCCCGGGTGGGCTCGGTCAGGCGCGCGGATGCGCCTGTCGATGCACCGCACGGAGGCGTTCGACACCGACATGGGTGTAGAGCTGCGTGGTCGCCAACGAGGAGTGCCCCAGCAACTCCTGGACGACGCGCAGGTCCGCCCCACCCTCGAGCAGGTGGGTCGCTGCGGAGTGACGCAGACCGTGAGGGCCCAGATCGGGCGCCCCCTCGACCGACCGTGTCGCGGCGTGCACGACACTGCGCGCCATCCGCGGATCGAGTCGGCCGCCCTTCGCTCCCAGCAGGAGTGCCGCACCGGATCGCGGGGTCGCGAGCGCGGGCCGCCCGATGCGCAGCCATCTGTCCAGGGCCTGCGCCGCCGGGACACCGAACGGAACCGTCCGCTCCTTGTCCCCCTTGCCGATGACGCGCAGGACACGGCGGCTGTCGTCGACGTCCCCGACATCGAGCCCGCACAGCTCGCCGACTCGAATCCCGGTGGCGTACAACAGTTCGACGATGACCCGATCGCGGGTCGCCACGGGTTCGTCGCTGGTCGAGCGCACCGGGTCGTCGGTGACCCGGCGCGCCTGGTCGGCGGTCAGCACCGGCGGAAGGGTGCGGTGCGCTCGCGGGGCCTGCAGGCGGATCGACACGTCCGAACCCAGCAGGCCCTCGCGTGCGGCCCAGGCGCAGAAGGTCTTCACCGACGACACCTGCCGGGCGATGGTCGTGCGGGCGGCGCCGCGGCGCGTCGACTCCCCCAGCCAGGCGCGCAGCAGGGCGAGGTCGATGTCGGCGATCGCACACCTGCGGACACCGGCAAAGGAGATCAATGCACGGACATCCCCCACATAGGCACGGATGGTGTGCTCGCTGCTCCCGCGCTCGTAGCGCAGGAAGTCCTCGAACTCACCGAGCCGGGTGGATGTCGTCACGTCGTCACCTCACGTCGAGAACGTCGACATCGCAAGCGCACCGCGCACTCCGTGACCAAAGCGTGCCCGAAGGCGGGAGAGGTCGTCCTACAGCGCGCTGCCCGCTCGTTCTTCTTCCTTGCGCAATTCGGCTTTCCACTGACGGAAGCCGTCCTCGGTACGTCCGCGACGCCAGTACCCCGAGATCGACGCGTTCCTGGCCGAGACACCGCGCTCCTTGCGGACGTAGCGCCGCAGGTTGTGCATGACCGCCTGTGCCTCACCGTGGATGAAGACCTGCGGCTCGCCGTCGAGCCACTCCGCCGCGCGCACGGCCGCGATGACCGGCGCGTTGTCGCCGGCCACGGCGTCGTCGGCCTCGTCCGATCCGGCGCCACGGTGGATCCAGGTGATGTCCGCACCCGACGGCGCCGTCAGCGCCAACTCGTCCTCGGGGCCGGCGACCTCGATGAACACCTTTGCGATCGCGGTGTCGGGCAACGCTTCCAGAGCCGACGCGAGTGCGGGCAGGCCCGCCTCGTCGGAGGCCATCAGGTGCCAGGGCGCGCCGGGATCGGGGCGGTATCCGCTGCCCGGCCCGTTGAACCGTACGACGTCGCCGGGCTGGGCGGACGCAGCCCACGGACCGGCGATGCCGGACGTCCCGTGAACCACGAAATCGACTGCGATCTCCTCGCGTTCGGCATCGACCGAGCGCACCGTGTACGTGCGCACGGCGGGCTGGTCATCCGGCGCGAACTCGCTGCGGATGCGATCGAGGTCGAACGGTTCGGGGTAGTCGACGCCCGGTCGTCCGAAGATGATCTTGATGTAGGAATCGGTGTCGTCGCTCGCGTCGAAGTCGGCGAACCCGGATCCGCCGAGGTAGACGCGCACCATGTGCGCGGTGATCCACTCGGTACTTGTGACGACCATCGTGGTGAGCTTCCTGGCCACAGGTGTTTCTCCTTGCTGTCGTTCACGAGCGTACACGCCAGCATAGGGCACCCTAAGTTGCAGCCGGCGTCTCCTCGCGCAGACCCCACGGTTGCCCGAAACCGCCGTCGGCCTCGGGGCGCGCCATCAGGTCGAGGAACGGACCGGCCGGGAATGCCTCCGGACCGAGGACCCCGGCGCCGGTCCACGTCCCGGTGGCCAGGAGTTCCAGCGCGACTACGGGTCCGAGGGCGGTCTGCCACACGACGCACTGGGTGCCGTACTCGCGCATGGTCCATTCGTTGTCGCTGACGTGGTAGAGGTACACCGCCCGGGGCGCGCCGTCCTTGGTGCCGGTCACGTACATGCCGGCACACGTCTTGCCGGTCATGATCGGTCCGATGGTCGCGGGATCCGGAAGCGCGGCGGCCACCACATCCCGCGGTGAGACCGACACCGGACCGTCGGCCGACCGGACCCGGATCGGCGCGGTGGAGTCGAGTCCCAGCGTGTGCAGGGTCTTGAGGACCCCGATGAACTCGGCGCCGAGGCCGTATTTGAACGTCACCCGCTGCGCGTCGAGCCAGCGTGGCATGAGCAGCACCTCTTCGTGTTCGACGTTCACGCACTCGACCTCGCCGATGCCGTCCGGGAAGTCAAAGACCTCGGGCTCGGAGAACGGCGGGGTGGTGAACCATCCGCGGCCGGACTCCCAGATCACCGGCGGGTTCAGACACTC
This sequence comes from Williamsia sp., assembly GCF_016462415.1. Taxonomy (GTDB): domain Bacteria; phylum Actinomycetota; class Actinomycetes; order Mycobacteriales; family Mycobacteriaceae; genus Williamsia_A. The sequence goes on from NZ_JAEMTF010000002.1 coordinate 41,816, forward strand.
TTCGATCGTGGTCCAGATGCTGAACGAGGGTGCGAACATCTCGTTCCCGGACTCGTCGCGAACGACGAGGTCCGCGCCGTCCCGCGTCCCGAGCTCGTCGACGGTGTCGAACAGTTCGTCACAGGCGTACCGGGCGAACACATCCGACAACCCCGGCTCCACCCCCATGCCGACGAGCGCGAGCCGACCCGACGACTCCCACTCGTCGTGCGCGGCGAACTGCTGCTCCCCCAGCATCACGCCGGTCTGCGCGTAGGGATCGGTGGGGTGCGGCGAGCTGAGGCTCATCGCCATGTCGAGGTAATCGGCCCCGGCCGCGAACGCGCCGGCGAACACCGTTGGTACGAACGACGGTTCGACGGCGTTCATCACGTGGGTGGCCCGGTGTTCGCGCGCCAACGCGGTCACCGCGTCGGCGTCCGACGCGTCGATCTGCGCGGCGAGGAAACGCCGCGCGGACTCCGCGCCGGTGCGCTCGGCGATCGCGGCGACCGTCCGCTCGGCGCGCGCGGGGTCGAAGTCCGCCACCACACAGAGTTCGAAGAAGTCGCGGCGGGCGGCAATTTTCGCGATGGCGTCGCCGACACCACCGGCACCGATCAGCAGGATTCGCATCTCGCACAGCCTAGTCAGCGCATCCGCCTCAGGCGTCGGTTCTAGAGCACCGGCCCGGAGCGCCCGCTCGCCCACACCGCAGCGGTGTTCAGATAGGCATCGTCGAGCATCACACCGGTCGCGAACTCGCGCACCACGGTCTCGCCGCGCGCGGTGCGCACGATGAGAAAGTGACCGACGAGCTCACCCGGATCAGCCAGTCCGGCGACGACGACGTGGTGTCGGAAGTCGCGGACGATGCCCGCGAGCTCGCTGAGTTCCACGCTGATCCGTCCGACGAAACCGTCCGGCGAGTCGATGTCCGGCACGACCCATCCGCCGATCGGCAGGAGCGCCACGAGCACCGCATCTCGAGGGGTGTTGCGCAGGATCTCGAGGTCGGAGTCCCGTGGAAGCGTCGGCTCGTCCGAGGATGACGCTGCGATCGACATCAACGCGGCGAAGCCGTCGATCGCCTCGTCACGGGTCAGCGTCCCGGCGTCGAGGTCGGTCCAGAACACCTCGAACGCGGCGTGTGCCGCGGCGTCGAGCGGGCCGCCCTCGGATGCCACCATCGCCTCGCCCTCCTCCCCGCGTACATCGACGATGCACCGCGATGCCTCGACGGTATCGGTGACGCCCGACATCAGCGCGCCGGAAGGCGCCAGCCCGATCCGTCGGAGGCGACCAACCCGTAGGTCTCCAGCATCGCCAAGGCGGGTCGGGTCCGTGACACCTCGATGCCCGCGGCGAAGGCGATCTCGGCGATGGTCGCCGACCCGCGACCGGGGATGGCGTCGCGTACCCGGGCCTGGACGTCGTCGAGTACTCGCTCGTCCGGGCGACGGGTGACGGCTCCGGTGTCGGTACCGTCCGGGGAGATCAGACGTTCGACGTCATCGGCGTCCATGACCAGCTGGGCCTGTCCGTCGCGGATCATGCGGTGGCACCCCAGCGACGTCGCCGACGTGACGGGGCCCGGGACCGCTCCGACCGGGACGCCGGCCTTGACCGCCCACGCCGCGGTGCTCAACGACCCGCTCCGGCGGCCCGCCTCGACGACCACGACCGCCTTCGACAGGGCGGCGACCAACCGGTTGCGGGTGAGGAACCGGTGACGGGCGGCAGAGGTGCCCGGTGCGTACTCGCTCACCACCACCCCGGTGCGAACGATCTCGGCGAACAGCCGTTCGTGGCCGCTCGGGTAGTCGATGTCGAAACCACACGCCAGGACTGCAACCGTCGCACCGTCGGACGCCAGCGTGGCGCGATGCGCGCTGCCGTCGATCCCGTAGGCGCCGCCGGACACGACGCCGCGTCCGGCGGCCGCCAGCCCCGAGGCCAGTCGCGATGTGACGTGCTCGCCGTACTGCGACGACGCCCGGGATCCGACGATGGCGGCGGCGCGATCGACGATGGTGTCGAGGCGACCGCGGCCTCGTACCCACAGCGCCATGGGTGGGCCACCGCGCGATGCCGTGGTCGACAGGGTGAGAGCGTGCAGCGCCCAGCCCGGCCACTCCTCGTCCTCGGGCGTGATCAGCCGACCGTCCATCCGCGCTGCGGTCTCGAGATCGCCTCGTGCACCGTCGTATCCGGATCTCGCGGCCGTTGCACGCAGCACGTCATGGTGACCGTCGGGGACTCGCCGGGTCGACACCGCCCGGGCGGCCTCCCGGACACCGACCGCCTCGATCAGCCGGACCACCGAAGTCGACGGGGGCTCGGCCACCGCGGAGAGATATGCCCACGCCAGGGTGTCCTGGTGGTCGCTCATGCGTATCCCCGATCACGGAACAACAACGCCTGCGCCACCTCGTCCTCGGTCGGTGACACCCCGCCGCGCAGGTCGGTCAGCGTCCACGCCAACCGCAGGGCTCGGTCGGCGCCCCGGGCGGTGACCCGGCCGTCGCGGAGGAACAATTCGACCGGCCGCGTCACCGCCGCGGGGAGCCGGAACTGTTGGCGCAGGGCCGAACCCGGCACCTCGCTGTTCGTCTGCCAGCCGCGCGCCCCCCACCGCTCCCGGGCGGCCTCCCGTGCGACCGACACCCGAGCCCGGACATCGGCGCTGCTCTCGCCGGACGGGTTCATCAGTGCGGCGTTGCCGGGTGGGTCCATCCGGACGCGGATGTCGACGCGGTCCATCAGCGGACCCGACAGCTTGCCCAGATAGCGCCGTCGGACCTGCGCCGAACACACGCAGTCGACGTCGTTGGCCGGGGCACACGGGCACGGGTTGGCCGAGAGGATGAGCTGGAACCGCGCCGGCATCACCGCGACCCCGTCCCGGCGCATGACGCGGGTCTCGCCGTCCTCGAGCGGGGTGCGCAGCGACTCCAACGCCTTGACGCCGAGTTCGGCACACTCGTCGAGGAACAGGACGCCGCGGTGTGCGCGGGAGGCCGCACCGGGCCGGGCCATCCCGGTACCGCCACCGACCAGCGCCGTCGACGACGCCGAGTGATGCGGCGCGATGAACGGCGGCTCGGTCACCAACGGCCGCCCCGCGGGCAGCGTCCCGGCGATCGAGTGGATCGCGGTGACCTCCAACGACTCCAGCTCGGTCAACGGCGGCAGGATCCCCGGCAACCGACGCGCCAACATCGTCTTGCCGATCCCCGGCGGACCGGTCATGAACAGGTGATGTGCTCCCGCTGCAGCGATCTCGAGGGCGTAGCGCGCCTCCTCCTGCCCCACCACATCGGCCAGATCGGGCACCGGCGCCGACACCACCGCACCCGCCTCGTCACCGACGGTGTCGAGCACCCGCTCACCGGCCAACCACCCCAACACATCCGACAGATGCCCGGCCCCACCCACATCGATCCCCGACACCAACGCCGCCTCGGCGACGTTCGCCAACGGCACCACCACATGGGTGAACCCCGCCCGCCGCGCCGCGACCACCGCAGGCAACACCCCACGCACTCTCCGGATCCGGCCGTCGAGCGCCAACTCCCCGATGAACACCGTCTTCTCCAGGTGATGCGTCGGCACCAGGTCCTTGGCCGCCAACACCGCCAACGCCAGCGCCACATCGTAATTCGACCCCGACTTCGGCAACGTGGCCGGCGACAGACTCAACGTGATCCGACCATCGGGCCACTTCTTGCCACTGTTGGTGATCGCCGCCCGGACCCGATCCTTCGACTCCTTGAGCGACGCATCGGCCAGACCCACCAGCTGCACACCCGGCAACCCCTGGCCGATGAACGCCTCGATCTCCACCATCACGCCCTCGACCCCGCTGATCGCGACCGAGCGCACACACCCCAGCGACATCAGAACACCCCACGCAGGTGACGAACGTCCGGCGTACCGGCCGAATCGATCTGCACAGCAATGACATCGAATCGGATGACCGGCCACCCGCGCTCCTGCTCGGCCAACCACAACCCGGCCAGACGACGCAGACGGCGATACTTCTCGTACGTCACCGCCTCGGCCGGATCGGCGTACAACGACCCCGTGCGCGTCTTCACCTCGACGATCACCAGATCGGCCCCGTCGACCGCGATCACATCGATCTCGCCGTACCGACACCGCCAATTGCGTTCCAGTACCGACCAACCCGCACCGGACAGATACTCGACCGCGACATCCTCGCCACGCTGCCCGATCACCTGACGCCGATTGCGCCCCCGCTTCGCTGTAGCCACCGATCAACCATGACCGCACCCACCGACCACACCGACGCGACGACGACCGTCACGACACCGATCTGCGGAGGCGCGCCGATCTGTGGAAGAACCGGTCCGCCGCGCACGCGGATCGCACCTCAGCGCACGGTCAGGTTGACCGTCGACATCGGCGGCAGATCACGCAGGGTGGGATGTGCCCGATGGGCCTCGAACCCACCCTCGACCGCACGGTAGGAGGTCAGGGGCGCACCCGAATCGACGACTCCGGACCGGTCCATCAGCGTCGCCACGATCTGCCTGCCGATGGGGCCCAACTCGGTCAGCGCCGGATCACTTTCCTGCGCCTCACCCAGCCCGACCTGCGCGATCGAGTCGATCCCCCGCGTCTGCAACGCGTCGAGGAGGATACCGATGTCGGCAGACGGACCGGGCGCGATCGACAGTGCTGTCAGGAGTGCACGCGACGCGGCGAACTCGCGTCCGAGCGGGGACACGACGCCGGTCAGCTGTGGTCGTAGCGATGCCAGGAGTGGACGGATCAACAGCTCGGTGAGCCGGCCGTCGCCGTTGTCCACCTCGCCGAGCCGTGGCGCGGATCGCCGCCGGAAGCCCTTGACCAGCGAGACCCCCTCGTCGGTGAGCAGTGGTCCGGTCAGCGCGGCCACCGAGGTGCCCAGTCGCGGGTCGACGAACACCACGATGTCGCCGTCGATGACCTCGAGCGATCGCCAGATGGCCTCTCCACGGCCCGACCGGTCACCGGCATCGCGGGCGGTACACGTCTCGACCCGGACCCCGCATGACTCCGCCCGGTCGATGGTGGCGTCGGTCGAACCGGCGTCCACCACGACCACGTCGTCGACGAGTGTGCCCACCAGCGGGAGGAGGCCGTGCAGCGCATCGACGACGACATCGGCGTGATCACGTGTGGGCACGACGACCGACACCGATCGATCGACCTTGGCGGCGATCAGGTCGGGCACCGACCACTCGGGGTGGGCCCATGTCCGGGCGGCGAGACGGTCGGCAGCAGCGAGCCCGTCGCCGGTCGCGCCGCCGGGGGTCACCGGTTCAGCGCCGCCGCGAACATCGGCCACGAGTTGTGCAGGTCGTCCTGCCAGTAGGGCCAACTATGGGTTCCGGGGTAGTTGAGCCGGAAGGTCGCCGGGATCTTCAGCGAGCGCAGACGGGTCTGCATCCGCTGGGTGCAGTAATTCGTCGCGCTCTCGATGACCGCACCGGCCGCGATCCGCTCGGCGAGGGCCGTCACATCGCCCTTGATACCGGGTGCGTTGATGTTGTCGTACTGCCCGGGGACCCCGGTACCCGCGGCCACGTAGATGGCCTTGCCGCGCAGCTTCTCCGCGTTGACGTACGGGTCCTTGCGCACCCATTCGGGGTCGTTCGACGGTCCCCACATGTTCAGCGTGTTGCCGCCACCGCGGGCGACCGTCAGCTTCACGAACGCCTGCCCGACGGGGTCACTGGTCATCGCGCATCCGCTGTACGCGCCGATCCCCTGGTAGAGGTCGGGGGCGTCGAGCGACAGCTGGAACACCGAGGTGCCCGCCATCGAGATGCCGGCGATGGCGTTGCGCCCACTGCCCTTGTAGGCCGCGTCCATCAGCGGCGGCAGTTCCTTCGTGAGGTAGGTCGACCACTTGAGATGACCGAGCTTGGGATCATCGCGACGCCAATCGGTGAAGTAGCTCGCCACCCCGCCCACCGGCACCACGAGGTTGACGTTCTTGTCGGCGAAGAACTTGATGACGTCGGTCTGGTCGAACCAGCTGCTGCCGTTGTATCCGCCGGCGGCACCGTTGAGCAGGTAGAGCGTCGGCGACGTCGCGGCGTCCACCCGCGACGGGAGGACCTTCACCAGCATCTCCGCTTTCATGGCGGGCGATTGGACGTAGACGTCGCGGACGCCGTCGGCCTGCGCCACGGTCCGGGTGATGGTCGCTCCACCGATCGACAGCGGTTCCGCCGTCGCGGGCGCCACCAGCATCGGCGTGGTCGCCACGACCGCCATCGCCAGTGCGCCCAGAGTCGACGCGCTCACCCATCGACGACCTCGTCGTCGCACACCCGCAGAGAGAAAACCCCTCACCCCGGAAATCCTCCCCGTGAAAGTCGGCACGCCCTCGCGGCCTGACTGACGCCACAATAGTTGACGTGGATCACACCGAACGACCACGCCGCGGCGCGCTGGCCCGGACCACAGTCAGCGTCCGAACCGTATGGGACACATCACAGAAGCAGCTCGGATGTCACCTGTCACGACGCGCATCGGTTGCCGCTGTGAACCACCCACGGTACCCTCGGTAACTATCGCGCGGATGGGGAACCGTGCGAGTATTCAAGGCGGACACAGCTTCTCGCATTCGCTCGTCATCAACGATCGCTGATGTTTTCGGATGCACATCGACTCGTGATACAACCAGTGAGCCTCATCACGGGGCGGTGCGGGGAGCGATCACACCACGTGATGCACGGCCAGGGGTTCGCGAGGGGAGAAAACATCATGATCAACTTCGGTTTGATCGACGAGTGGGAGCCGTCTCCGGGCAGGGTCACCAGCTGGGTCGCGTCGCTGGCGTCCGTCGCCGCAGCAGGGCACGCCCCCACCCACCCCGTTGGTCCCTCCTACCAGCAAGAAGCCTATCTTCGGGCCGCCCAGCGCCACGAGGACGCCGGGTTCCGATTCGGTCGTCTGTGCCTCCTCGCCTTCGAGATCCAGGGTCAACTCGACGTCGATGCGATGACCCGGGCGATCAACGTCTTCCTCCGTCGCCATGACACCTTTCTCAGCTGGTTCTCGATGGACGACGACGTCATCACGCGCCACGTCGTCGATCCGAGCATCGTCGATTTCGTCCCCACCGACTCCGCCTACATCGCCAGCAGCCAGGACATCCGCGAGCACGTGGAGGCACAGACCCCCGGCCCGTTCAACTGGGACTGCTTCACCCTGGGCACCATCGAGCACGACGGGAAGTTCGTCGTCTACCTCGCCGCGGACCACCTCAACTCCGACGGCATCTCGCAGGCCCTGTCGTGTGTCGACCTGATGTCTGCCTACCAGCGCGAGATCTCCACCGAGGCACCGGAACTCATGCCTGTCGGCAGTTACATCGACTTCTGCCGCCGCGAGCGCGACATCTCGGCCGAACTCAGCCTCGACACACCGCAGGTCCGTAAGTGGATCGATCTGCTCGAGGAGAACGACGGCACGCTCCCCCACTTCCCGCTCGACCTCGGGTTGTCGACCGCGGACTACAACCGCAGCGCGTTCACCACGGTCGACCTGATGACCCCGGAGCAGGCCGAGCGTGTCGACGCCGCCTGCCACCGCAACGGTGCCGGGTTCGCGGCCGGCGTCCTGGCCATCGCCGGACTGGTCAGCCACGAGTTCACCAACCGCACCAAGTACTTCGGCTTCACCCCGAAGAACACCCGGTCGACGGCGAGCGAGTTCGCGTCCGTCGGCTGGTTCACCAACCTCATCCCGGTGTGCGTCGACATCACCGACGGCTCCAGCTTCACCTCGATCGTGGGGGCCACACAGGAGTCGTTCAACGAGGGCAAGACCATGTCGGAGGTGTCGCTGCACCGCGTGCTGGAGCTGGTGCCGGAGGACTCGGCCATCAGCGTCCCGGCCGGTTGGTCGGTTCCGATGGTCAGCTACCTCGACGTGCGCAAACTCCCCGGCGGCGACATGTTCGACAAGGTCAACTTCTCCGTGTTCGGCAACCGCGGCAGCTCCGAGGAGGTGTTCATCTGGGTGAACCGCTTCCCCGAGGGCACCAAGATGAGCTTCCTCTACCCGCGTACCGACGAGGCCGAGACGTCGATCAAGCTCTACGTCGACCGCATGCTCGAGATCTTCTCAACCATCGCAGCGACCGGTGACTACGTTCCCTCGGTGGCCGTGCTCGCGAAGTAACGGTTGCTGATGGCCGGCCGTCATTCGACGTTCTCGACAGACGAGACCGCTCCGATCTTTCTGCCGGCCTTCGCCGACGGCGACACCCGCCCCATCGACCATCGAGCCGTTCGCGCCCTCGGCGCACTCGACGGCATGTCCTTCGCCGATCCGGCGGGCACCGCGGAGCCCTCGACACGCAGCTGGCTGGCCCTGAGTGCCTGTCTGATCGCGGTCTTCATGCAGATGGTCGACACGACCATCGTCAACATCGCGCTCCCGAGTCTGTCCACCGATCTCGGCGCGACGTCGTCGAACCAGCTGCTGGTGCTGACGGTGTACACCCTGGCGTTCGCGTGCACCCTGATGACGGCGTCGCGTCTGGGTGAGCTCTGGGGTCGGCGCAGGGTCTTCCTCGGCGCCCTGATCGGCTTCACGGTGACCTCGGTCCTCTGCGGGACCGCAACCGGGGCAACCGAGTTGATCGTCCTACGTGGTCTGCAGGGGGTGTCGGCCGCCTGCGCGTCGGCGCAGACCATCGCGATCATCTCGGCGATGTTCCCGCGTTCGCGCCACGGCGCGGTGTTCGGGCTCTACGGGGCGACGGCGGGCATCGCCGCCATGCTGGGCCCCGTGCTGGGCGGCGCACTGATCTCGGGCGACGTGCTCGGCCTCGGGTGGCGCGCCATCTTCCTGGTCAACCTGCCGCTGGGGGTGCTCGCGTGCGCGATGGCCTTCCGATTCCTGCCGTCGGTCCGTTCCACCGAACACGAGCCGCTCGACCTGGCGGGAGCGATCCTGTCCTCGGCGGGATTGTTCGCCCTGATCTATCCACTGGCGGTCGGCCGGGAGCAGGGGTGGCCCACCTGGCTGCTGGGCCTGCTGGCGCTGTCCATCGTCCTGCTGATCACGTTCGTGGCCTACGAGCGTCGACTGTTGCGACGCGGCGGCAACCCGCTGCTGCGGTTGGACCTGTTCTCGAACCGGGCTTTCGCCGTCGGCGCGACGCTGTCGCTGCTGTTCTTCGGGGTGTTCGCCGCCTTCTTCTTCGCGGTGTCGATCACGACGCAGTTCGGGCTGGGCTACTCCGCCCTGCGCACCGGATTGATCACCCTGCCCTTCGCCGTCGGCGCGGCGATCGGGTCGCTGACCTCGCCGTTTCTGGTCAACCGGATCGGCGCCCGCACCCTTGCGGTCGGGATGGTCCTGTTCGCGGTGTCGGTCGGGTGGGTCGCACTGCTCATCGATCCGTCGGCCCGCACGCTCGACGTGGCCTCGGTGCTGGTCCCGTTGGCGATCGGCGGTGTCGGGACCGGCCTGTTCGTGGCGCCGCTGCAGGCCACGATCCTGTCCGGTACCTCGAAGGCCACCGTGGGATCGGCCTCGGGCTCCATCCCGACCGTCCAACAGGTGGGCGCGTCGATCGGCCTGGCCGTGATCGGCATCTTCTTCTTCAATCAGGTGGCCAACCAGTCGGTTCCCGCGGTGCGTGATGGCAGCCAGGTCCTGACGCAGCGGTTGACGACGACCGAGGTACCGGGCTCGGTACAGGAGTTCGTCGTCGACGAGTTCACCCGCTGCGCCCGCGAACAGTTGGCCTCGGCGCGGCCCGAGGTGGTCCCGCCGGGGTGTGCGGCCACCGGCTCCGCACCGGGGAGCGGGTCCGACATGCGCTCGACGATCGCCCGTCAGGCCGCGCCGGCGATCCGCGAGGCCGGCCGCGACGTCGCCGCCCACTCGTTCCTGGGGGCATTCGTGGTCATCATGTGGACGATCGCCGCCACCGCGCTCGGACTGGCCCTGCTGAGTCTCGGGCTGCGCAAGCACCCAGCCGAGATGGCCACGGCCTCAGAGGAGATCCCGGTCGTGGGTGACGACGATCCGCCGGAATTCTCGACGGGACGGCATCGACTTCGCGCCTGACGTCGCCGGGAGCGCGATCAGTCGGGCAGCGCGCCGTCCTCGGGGAGCCGCAGTTCGGACTTCTCGAGCTCTTCGATGTTGACGTCCTTGAACGTGATGACCCGAACCTGTTTGACGAACCGGGCCGGGCGATACATGTCCCATACCCAGGCGTCGGACATCCGGAGCTCGAAGTACACCTCGCCGTCGGCGTTGCGCGGAACCATCTCGACGGAGTTCGCGAGGTAGAAGCGCCGTTCGGTCTCCACGACATAGGTGAACTGGCCGACCACGTCCTTGTACTCGCGGTACAGGGAGAGTTCCATCTCGGTCTCGTACTTCTCGAGATCCTCAGCACTCATGGGCACCAGCCTAATGGTGTCGCGACGCCGGGTTCGCAGCGGATGCGTCGTGAGCGACGGTGCCGGCGACGGGGCGTGCCCGCTCGCGAACGTTGCGGTAGGACATCCGATGCTGTGGCGACGGACCGAGTCGATCGAGGGCCGACATGTGCAGCTCGGTGCTGTAGCCCTTGTGGATGTCGAAGGAGTAACCGGGCAGCTCACGTTCCATCTCGACCATGATCCGGTCGCGTGTGACCTTGGCCAGGATGCTGGCGGCGGCGATGCAGGCCGCGGCGCCGTCTCCCCCGATGACCGGCAACGACGGCACGGTCAGACCGGGCACGACGAACCCGTCCGACAGTACGTAGCCGGGCGGGACGGTCAGCGTCGCGACGGCACGGCGCATCCCCTCGATGTTGGCGACGTGGATGCCGATCCGATCGACCTCGGCCGCGTCGATGACGACCACGCTGCAGCTCAATGCGTGCTTGACGACCGAACGGTAGAGCTTCTCCCGGACGGCCGGGCTGAGTTTCTTCGAGTCGTCGAGGTCGGCCAGCGACACCAACTGCGTCGGTTTGAGCACACACGCGGCGACCACGAGCGGGCCGGCGCAGGCGCCGCGACCGGCCTCGTCGACACCGGCGACCGGACCGAGTCCGCTGTTGTGCAGCGCGAACTCGTAGGTGCGCAGACTCGCCGCCCGCCTGATCGGCGAACGGGGTGGCCACCGACTCATCGCCGCACCCCGCTACTTCTGCGGGTTGTCGGAGCCGACACCACCTATGCGCGAGAACGGATAGATGATGAATCGGACCTTGCCGCGGATGTCGGAGATCGGGACCGTGCCACGGAGCTCGTCGGTGATGTGGAAGCGCGAGTCCGCCGAGTTGCCGCGGTTGTCGCCCATCACCCAGACGTTGCCCTTGGGGATCGTGATGGGACCGAAGTCCGCGCCGAGGCAACTGTTGAGCGTCGAGCCGTCCTGCTCGTCGACCAACCCGGGGTTGATGGTCGTGTCCTGTTGTTGCAGAGCACGATCCACGTACGGCTCGGTCAGTGGTTTGCCGTTGACGGTGACACCGACCTTGTCGGCGTTGCGACACTGCACGGTCTGGCCGCCGACGGCGACGACGCGTTTGACCAGATCGTTCTCGTCGGGCGGGGCGAACCCGAACCAGGACAGGCCGTCCTGGAGTCCGCGGACGATCGTGTTCGACGACCGCGGAGACGTCCACCCCTCGTCCCACGACGAGGTGGGGCCTTTGAACACCACGACGTCGCCGGGCTCGGGATCGCCGAAACGGTAGGACAGCTTGTCGATCACGATGCGGTCGTTGGTGCACCCGGCGCATCCGTGCAGCGTGTTCTCCATCGACTCCGACGGGATCACGTACTGACGACCGATGAAGGTCTGCAGGATCCAGGTCAGGACGAGAACGCTGATGACGATGATGACGGTCTCGCGCAGCACCGAGCGCTTCTTGGCCGGTGTCGCATCCCTTCGAGACCGCCACGGGCGACTCGACGAGGGCTGGGCATCGGACTCGCGAAAGTCGTTGCGATCAGTGCGATCGGCGCCGAGCTCGTCGTCGGTCGGGCTGCCGTGGCGGGGGGTATCGGGCACGCCGCTCAGCCTAGTGGACTGTGCGGGAGACCCGGTCGGACCGGTCGACGACCGGCCCGACGAACGCTGATGTCAGCGCTTTTCCTTGATCTTCGCGGCCTTGCCACGCAGATCGCGGAGGTAGTAGAGCTTGGCGCGACGCACGTCACCGCGGGTGACGACATCGACCTTGGCCAGGGTGGGGCTGTGCACCGGGAAGGTGCGCTCCACGCCGACGCCGAACGAGACCTTGCGGACGGTGAACGTCTCCTGCAGGCCACCACCCTGGCGACGGATGACGACACCCTTGAAGACCTGGACGCGCTCCTTGGAGCCCTCGATGACCTTGACGTGGACGTCGAGGGTGTCGCCGGGCCGGAAGTCGGGGATGTCGTCGCGCATCGACTGCTTGTCGAGGAAGTCCAAGGTGTTCATCAGGTGGTCCAATCATGGGCGTTCACTGGGAACAGAGGAACCTGGCGGCCGCGTGAACGGTTCGACCGGTTCGTGCTCTAGTCGTGTGGATCGCCGGAACGGGGGCTCGACATGGTCGAGCGACCCTCGAACGGCAACCCGACCATTGTGCCAGAGCGACCCCGCCGGGACGAAATCGAGGACGCGGGATCAGGCGCCGGAGCTGCGTGGACGACGTCGTCGAGGACAGATTCGGCCTCGACGATCGCCCGCGGCACATCGGGGCGGCCCGCCATCAGGTCCTGGAGGTAGATCTTCGCCCGGATGGGTGGGCGACGCAGCTTCCGCTCGCGGTTCATCGCCCGCGCCATCCGTGTGGGACGCCGCGTGTAGCGCCATCGGGCCCACGGTGATCCCGGCCGGGCCAATCGGATCGCTCCGACCACGAGCAGCGGCCAGGCGAAGATCCCGATCAGACCGGTCCAGATCTTGCCCTTGAGCAGGACGATCGCCGCAAGCCCCAGGCTCGCCGCGGCGACAACGAGTTCCACGACGATCTCGGCCACGCTGGCGTCGGCGGCGAAGATGGAGGTCTGGAACAGCTCCAGCGGACGGAAACCGAGCAACACCATTCCGGTGGCGCCGAGGACCGCCCACACCGCGTCCACCGAGGCCCGCCCCTCCTCGGCCCAGTACACATCGCGCAGGTAGAAGATCAGCGCGAACTCGTCGAGGACGAGTGCCGCCCCCACCCCGAACAAGCAGGCCAGCACCGACGCGGTCGTCTGCGACCCGGTGAGCGAGACCGCGATCAGGGCCACGCCGGAGACGAGCACGAGCACCACGCCGAACACCATGTGGTGGACGTGGGTCTCCCCCGTGCTCATGTTGCCGAACCACCACCGGACCTGAGCGCGGATGAGGCGCACGCTAATGCGGGTACAGACGAACCCGACGATGAACCCGATGAAGAACAGGAACAGTGGGAGCCGGCCACCGTCGACGATGTCGTGCGTGAACCAGTGATGCACGGTGTCAGGCTAGTCCGGTTCGACCGGGTCGCCGGTCCTCAGCAGGTCGGGCCGACGCTCCCTGGTGCGGCGCAGTGACTCCTCGCGTCGCCAGGCCTCGATCTTCGCGTGGTCGCCGCTGCGCAGGACGGCGGGTACGGCGAGTCCGCGCCACACCTCGGGTCGGGTGTAGCTCGGTCCCTCGAGGAGGCCGTCGGAGAACGAATCCTGTTGGTGCGAGGCGGCGTTGCCGAGTACCCCGTCGATGAGTCGGACGGTGGCCTCGACCATCGCGATGGTCGCGACCTCGCCGCCGATGAGGACGAAGTCACCGATGGACACCTCGAGCACGCGTGTCCGCCTCGCGACGTCGTCGACGACCCGTTGGTCGATGCCCTCGTAGCGTCCACACGCGAACACCAGGTGGTGTTCGCGGCTGAAGTCCTCGGCCATGGCCTGGGTGAACGGGACGCCTGCCGGGGTGGGGACGACGAGCAGGGCGTCGTCGGGACAGACCTCGTCGAGGCACGGACCCCACACCTCGGGCTTCATGACCATGCCGGGGCCGCCACCGTAGGGCGAGTCGTCCACGCCGCGGTGCACGTCATGGGTCCAGTCGCGCAGGTCGTGGACGTCGACGGAGATGATGCCCCGGTCGATGGCACGCCCGAGCAACGCCGCTCGCAGGGGGGTGAGGTACTCGGGGAAGATCGAGACGACGTCGATGCGCAGCGTCGGCGCCGTGTCGGACGTTTGAGCCGGACCGGTCACTGCAGGTCGAGCAGGCCGTCGGGCGGATCGATCTCGATGCCGTCGGGCGAGACGGTCGGGACGATGTCGGTCACGAACGGCACGAGGATCTCCCGACCACCCTCGGTGCGCACAACGAGGGTGTCGCCGCCGGGGAGGTGCAGGATCTCCGAGAGGATGCCGATGTCGTCACCGGTGACGGTCCGGACGCCGACCCCTTCGAGTTCGTGGTCGTAGAACTCGTCGGGGTCGGAGCCGGAATCGACTGTGGCGCTGTCGATCAGGAACAACACGCCACGCAGATCGTCGGCGGCGGACCGGTCGTCGACCCCGTCGAGCGTCAGCAGCAGACGACCGGAGTGCTCCCGCGCCCCGGTGACGGTGAAGTCGCGGTCGCCGCGTCCCTTGGGCAGGCGGCCGCGGAGCTGTGCACCGTCGGCGAACCGGTCGTCGGGGTCGTCGGTGCGGACGTCGACGACCAGTTCGCCTCGAACGCCATGGGCCTTGACGACCCGGCCGACGACGAGATCCATCGAGGGGATGCGATCAGCGATCGGTGTCGACGATGTCCAGGCGCAGACCGCGCCCACCGATGCCGGTGACCAGTGTGCGCAGAGCCGTGGCGGTGCGTCCGCCGCGGCCGATGACCTTGCCGAGGTCCTCGGGGTGCACGTGCACCTCGACGAGACGGCCCCGGCGTCCGGTGATCATGTCCACGCGGACCTCGTCCGGGTTCGCGACGATGCCGCGGACCAGGTGTTCGATCGCGTCGGCGACGACAGCGCTCACGCGTCCGCCTTGGCGGCGTCGCCGTCCGTGGTGGCCTCGGCCGCGGGCGCCTCGGTGGCGGCCGCGTCGTCCGCGGTGTCAGCCTTCTTGGCGGCCTTCTTCTTCGGGGTGGTCGCCTCGGCGGCCGGCTCGCTGTCGGCGGCGGCCAGCGCCGCGTTGAACAGGTCGAGCTTGCTGGTCTTGGGCTCCTTGACCTTGAGGGTGCCCTCGGTGCCCGGCAGGCCCTTGTGCTTCTGCCAGTCGCCGGTGATCTTCAGGATGGCCTCGACCGGCTCGGTCGGCTGTGCGCCGACACCCAGCCAGTACTGCGCGCGCTCGGAGTCGACCTCGATGAGGCTGGGCTCTTCCTTGGGGTGGTACTTGCCGATGGTCTCGATCGCACGACCGTTGCGACGGGTGCGGGCATCGGCGACGACGATGCGGTACTGCGGGTTGCGGATCTTGCCGAGGCGGGTGAGCTTGATCTTGACAGACATGTCTTCTCTTTCCAGTGGTCACGATGCAATTCAGCGACCCACCCGGTGTGGTGGGCCCGGTTTTGCGATGTCGATGGTGTGACCGTCGGGCGGCCGTGACCGCGTCCGACGAACCAGCAGCACATTCTGCCAGACGGCGCACCCGGAGACGAAATCCTTCTACAGGACGATGCCGCCGCAGACGACGACCGGATCGCGGAGGGTCTCCAGGTCGATCCGGGGATCCTCGCGCAGCACCAGGAAGTCGGCGCGGTCGCCCACGGCCAGCGCGCCGGCCCCGAGCCACGCCCGCGGCCGGTCGGTGGCCGCGGCCAGCGCCCCGGCGGCGTCGAATCCGATCCCCTGCAACGCGACCACCTCGTCGACGATCCGGCCGTGTTCGACGAAACCGCCCGCATCGGTGCCGGCGAAGATCGCGACCCCCGCCTCGCGGGCCGCGGAGAACACGTCGCGGGCGCCGTCGTACAGCGCACGCATGTGGGCCTGGTAGGTCGGGAACCGGTCGGCACCGTCGGCGATACCCGGGAAGTTGTCCACCTGGATCAACGTCGGCACCAGGCCGACCCCACGCGCCGCCATGATCGCGATGAGGTCGTCGGTGAGACCGGTGCCGTGTTCGATGCAGTCGACCCCGGCGTCGAGCAGCCCGGGCAGGGCGTCGGTGCCGAAGACGTGCGCGGTCACCCGGGCACCCTCGTCGTGCGCGGCGGCCACGGCGTCGGCGAGTTGGCGGTCGGTCCACAACGGGGCGAGGTCGCCGACCTCTCGGTCGATCCAGTCCCCCACGATCTTGACCCAACCGTCACCGTCGCGGGCCTGCCTGCGTACCTCGTCGGGCAGGTGGTCGGGGTCGTCGAGGTCGACCCCGTAGCCGCGGAGATAACGCTTGGGTCGGGCGATGTGTCGTCCCGCCCGGATGAACTGTGGGCTGCGCGGATCGGCGTCGAGGGGGTGGGTGTCCAGCGGTGACCCGACCTCGCGGATCAGCAGCGCTCCCGCTTTCGCGTCGGCACTGGCGAAGCCGCGCGCACGTTCGATGGTGACGCCGAGGCCGGGCGCGATGCCGACGTGATTGTGGGCGTCGACGAGCCCCGGGACGATCCACCCGGTGTCGGCGACGGTCTGCGCATCGGCAACGGGTCCGTCGACGATGCGGCCGCCGACGGCCCACAGCTCGACGTCACGATCATCGGAGGCCCCGTCGACACCGGGGACGCGTCCCCGGACGTGCAGCGCACCCGAGGTCATCGGTGCCGCATCTCGACTCAGCCGCGCTTCTTCGGCGGCTGGAACTGCGAGATGTCGATCCCCTCGAGTCCGGGCGGGATCTGATCGAGTCCGGCGGGCATGTTCGACAGGTCGGGGAACCCCGCGGGCATGCCGGGCATGCCGGTGCGGTTCTTGGGTGGCGTGGGTCCGCGGCCGCCCTTCTTCCCCTTCTTGCCCTTCTTGCGGTTGTTCCGGTTTCCGCCGGGCATCCCCATGCGGCCCGACATCTGCGACATCATCTTGCGTGCGTCGTAGAACCGGTCGACGAGTTGGTTGACCTCGCTGACCGCCACGCCGGAACCGTTGGCGATCCGCAGCCGACGTGAGGCGTTGATGATCTTCGGGTTGTCGCGCTCCGCGGGGGTCATACCGCGGATGATCGCCTGGACCCGGTCGAGTTGTTTGTCGTCGACCTGGCTCAGGGCGTCCTTCATCTGGCCCGCTCCGGGCAGCATGCCCAGCAGGTTCCCGATCGGACCCATCTTGCGGATCATCAGCATCTGCTCGAGGAAGTCCTCCAGCGTCAGCTCGCCCTGGGTGATCTTGGCCGCGGTCGCCTCGGCCTGTGCGACGTCCCAGTGCTCCTCGGCCTGCTCGATCAGCGAGAGCACATCGCCCATGCCGAGGATCCGGCTGGCCATACGGTCGGGGTGGAAGGTGTCGAACTCGTCGAGCTTCTCGCCCGACGACGCGAACATGATGGGTCGGCCGGTCACCTCACGGACCGACAGCGCGGCGCCACCACGGGCGTCACCGTCGAGCTTGGTCAGCACGACGCCGGTGAACCCGACCCCCTCGGCGAACGCCTCGGCGGTGGTCACCGCGTCCTGACCGATCATCGCGTCGACGACGAACAGGATCTCGTCGGGTTGCACGGCGTCGCGGATACCCGCGGCCTGCGCCATCAGCTCGGTGTCGATGCCGAGGCGGCCTGCGGTGTCGACGATGACGATGTCGTGTTGCTTCGATCGCGCCTCGGCGATACCGGCGCGGGCGACCTCGACGGGATCGGCCGCGCTGACGCCGAGTTCTCCCTCGCCCCCGATGGATGTTCCCGGGTGCGGCGCGAACACCGGGGTGTTGGCGCGTTCACCGACGATCTGCAGCTGGCTGACCGCGCCGGGTCGCTGGAGGTCGCAGGCCACCAGCAGTGGTGTGTGTCCCTGCTTCTTCAACCAGGCCGACAGCTTGCCCGCAAGGGTCGTCTTACCGGCACCCTGCAGACCCGCGAGCATGATGACCGTCGGCGGGGTCTTGGCGAAGTTGATGCGTCGCGTCTCGCCACCGAGGATGCCGATGAGCTCCTCGTTGACGATCTTGACGATCTGCTGCGCCGGGTTGAGTGCCCCCGACACCTCCGAGCCCTTCGCGCGCTCCTTGATCCGGGCGATGAAGCCACGCACCACCGGCAGCGACACGTCGGCGTCGAGCAGAGCGAGCCGGATCTCCCGGCAGGTGCGGTCGATGTCGGCGTCGGACAGCTTGCCCTTGCCGCGTAGGTCTTTGAGTGCCCCGGTCAACCGGTCGGACAGCGAATCGAACATGGGCCCTACCCTATCGGCACGCCGGAGGATCCCTGCTCGTCGTCGGTCTCCCGTGGGGGCTCCGGCGGGGGCACGACCCCGATGACGGCGTCGGCCAGCCGCGATCGCAGATCGGCGGAGTCCTCGCTCAGCCGCAGACCGAAGGTGTCGATGACCGTCCCGCCCATGGTCGCGACCGTGGCCCACTCGATCGCCACACCGTAGGACTCGATGACCGCCGACACCCGGCTGAGCAGACCCGAGCGGTCCGCCGCACGCAGTTCCAGGATGGTGCGCGGTGCACCGTCGCCGTCTGAGGCCGCCGAATCGATCCACAGCACGCGCGGCGGGGCGAGGGCGAACAGTGCGGGGACCGCGACGGGTGCACCGTCGGGGTCGTTGACCGGCGGCGGCGCGGTGGGGATGGGCGACTCCCGTTCCCGGGCGTCGATCCGGGCGAGGACGTCGATGGTGCCCGCGGTGGCCTGCAGCAACTGCTGACGCAGCAGACCGGCGTCGGGCGGATCGCCGAATGCGGGGATGACCATGAACGTGTCGACGACGCTGCCCGCGTGCGACTGCGCGGTCGCGCTGTGGCAGCGCAATCCGTTGAGCGCCAACACACCCGCCATCTTCGACAGGGCGCCGTCGGAGTCGGGGGCGATCATCGTGACCAGGTGGGTGTGCGCGTTCTCGGTGGGTGCGATGTCGACGAACACCCCGCCGGCCTCGGCCCGCGCCCGCTGCTCGTCGGTGAGCGGCTCGGGCGCCGGCAGCTCCTCGCCGTCCATCACCCGTAGGCAACGACGGACGAGTTCGCCGATCAACGACGCCTTCCAGTCCCCCCACACACCTGGCCCGGTGGCCAGGGAATCGGCCTCGGCCAGCGCGGCCAGCAACTCCAACAGCAGCCGGTCGCCGCCGAGGGCGTCGACGACGTCGCGGGTGGTCGCCGGGTCGTCGAGGTCGCGGCGGGTCGCGGTCGCCGGGAGCAACAGGTGGTGACGAACCATCGCCGACAGGGTCGCGACATCGTCGGGCCACAGTCCGAACCGGTTGCCGATCTGTGTGGCCAGCTCCGCACCGACCACGCTGTGGTCGGCCCCGCGTCCCTTGCCCAGGTCGTGGACCAGGGCGCCGAGCACGAGCAGGTCCGGCCGCGACACCCGCGTGGTCATGCGGGAGGCGTTGGCCGCGGTCTCGACGAGGTGACGGTCGACGGTCCAGGTGTGGATCGCGTCGCGTGGCGGCAGGTCGCGGACGGCTCCCCATTCGGGCAGCAGTCGGCCCCACAGACCGGTGCGGTCGAGGGCCTCGATCGGGGCGACCATGTGTCGGCCGGTACCCAGCAGCACCAGCAGGTCACTGAGGGCCTCCGACGGCCACGGCTCCCGCAGTTCGGGGGCGTAGTCGGCGAGGCGACTGAGGGTCGAGGCGCTGATCGGCAGTCCGGTGCGCGCCGAGGCCGAGGCCACCCGCAGGATCAGCCCGGGGTCCTTGCTCGGGATCGCGTTGCGCGCCAACACCACCTCGCCGGAGTGCTCGACGACCCCCTCGTCGAGGGGACGCCGCACGGGCGGACGGCGCAGCTTGGCCAGGCCCCGTCGGGGCAGCGCGTTGCCCGCGGTGCGCAGACCGACGTCGACGGAATAGCTGATGGTGCGGGCGCTGTCGCTGATGACGCGCGCCAGGTCGAAGCGGTCCCCGATGCGCAGGGCGGCGCCGATCTCGTCGGCGTCCTGCGCCCGCAGCTGTTCGCGCGGTCGCCCGGCGATCCGGTGCAGCTCGGTGCGGATGTCGAGCAGCCGCGTGTAGGCGACCTGCAGACCGGCACCCGGTGAGTCCGGACGCAGGTTGGCCATGCCGTCGGTGAGCTGGGCGATGGCCAGCGCACCGAGCATCTGCACGTCGCGGAGTCCGCCTCGACCGTTCTTCAGGTCGGGCTCGGCCCGGTGCGCGATGTCGCCGCTGCGGCGCCACCGGTCACCCGCCTGGTCGACCAGTTCGACGAACCGGTTGCGGATGTCGGCCCGCCATTGCCTGCGGACGCCGGTGATCAGCAGCTCGGTGAGCGACTCGTCGCCCGCGATGTGCCGCGCCTCGAGCAGGCCGAGGGCCGCACTCATGTCGGTCGCCGCGACCTGCAGCGCCTGCGGGACGGTGCGCACGCTGTGATCGAGCTTGATGTGGGCGTCCCACAGCGGATACCAGAGACCGTCGGCGACCTCGGAGACCACCGCCGGATCCATGTCGTCGTGCAGCAGGATCAGGTCGAGGTCGGAGTGCGGCAACAACTCCTGCCTGCCCAGGCCACCGACCGCGACGATGGCGAAGCCGCTGTCGGGCCGCACGCCGAGCTCGGCGCCCTTGGTGGTCAGCCAGAAGTCGTGCAGATCGACCATGACCTGACGCAGGGCCGGTGCGTCGGTGCGCTTGGCGCCGTCGGTACGGCGCAGGAGTTGTTTACGTGCCGCGACGAGATCGGTTGCGGCGGTGGGAGTTGTTCGGGACGGCGGAGGCCCCGCGCTCGACGTGTCGTCGGACGCGGGGCCTCCCCTGCGAGATTCACCGGATGAATCGTTCCCGCTGGTGACGAAAGGCACAGGTGCTTTCGTCTCTACAGCGCGTCCGAGCCGCGCTCGCCGGTGCGGACACGGACGACCGAGTCCACCGGCGACACCCAGACCTTGCCGTCACCGATCTTGCCGGTGCGTGCGGCCTCGACGATCACGTCGACGACCTTGTCCACGGCGCCGTCGTCGACGACGACCTCGACACGCACTTTGGGTACGAAGTCGACCGAGTACTCCGCACCGCGGTAGACCTCGGTGTGGCCCTTCTGGCGGCCGTAGCCCTGGACCTCGCTGACCGTCATACCGAGGACACCGGCCTGCTCGAGCCCGGCCTTGACGTCCTCCAGCGTGAACGGTTTGACGATTGCTGTGATCAGCTTCACTTGCTCATCCCTCCTTGCCAACAGCAACGGTGCTCTGGCTCAATGCGCTACTTCCGGAGCTTCCACCCAGAGCAGCGAAGTCGTAAGCGGATTCGGCGTGTTGCGACTCGTCTGCACCTTCGGCCTCACCCTCGGGGTCGATACGGAGACCGATGGTGTATTTGATGATCAGAGCAATTATGGCAGTAGCCACCGCGGAGTAGCCGAGCACGGCGAACGCACCGACTGCCTGACGCCACAGTTGGTCGACTCCGCCGCCGTAGAACAGGCCGTCGACCGCTGCCGGGGCCTGGTGTGTCGCAACGAGTCCGACCATCAACGTGCCGATGAGACCACCGACGAGGTGGACGCCGACGACGTCGAGCGAGTCGTCGAAACCGAGCTTGAACTTGAGGCCGACCGCGAGGGCACAGATCGCACCGGCGACGACACCGATGACCAGGGCGCCGAGCACGTTGACCGAGGAACACGACGGGGTGATCGCGACCAGGCCGGCGACGACACCGGAGGCACCGCCGAGTGAGGTGGCGTGGCCGTCACGGATGACCTCGACGACCAACCAGGCGAGCATCGCGGCGGCCGTGGCCACCGTCGTGGTCAGGAAGGTCGTGCCCGCGGTGCCGTTGGACGACGTCGCCGAACCCGCGTTGAATCCGTACCAGCCGAACCACAGGAGACCCGCGCCCAGCATCACGAACGGGAGGTTGTGCGGTCGCATCGCCGTCTTGGGCCACCCGCGACGCTTGCCGAGGATGATCGCGAGCACCAGGCCGGCGACACCGGCGTTGATGTGGACCGCGGTACCACCCGCGAAGTCGATCGCCTTGAGCTTGTTGGCGATCCAGCCGCCGTGCTCGCCGGTGTAACCGTCGAAGGCGAAGACCCAGTGCGCGACCGGGAAGTAGACGATGGTCGACCACAGGACCGTGAAGGCCGCCCAGGCACTGAACTTCATGCGGTCGGCGACCGCACCGGACACGAGGGCCACGGTGATGATCGCGAACATGAGCTGGAACACCACGAAGACCGAGAGAGGCAGGGTGCCGAACAGCGGGATGTTGATGGCATCCGACGCCTCGGTCCCACTCGCCGCATCCGCAGCCACGGCCGCGGCGCCGTTCCCGCCGATCACGCCCTTGAGCCCCAGATACTGCCCGGGATCACCGATGACGCCACCCTTGTCGTCGCCGAAGGCGAACGAGAAGCCGTACAGCGCCCAGAGCACGGTCACGATGCCCATGGCGGTGACGCTCATCATGATCATGTTGAGGACGTTCTTCGCGCGGACCATGCCGCCGTAGAAGAACGCCAGTCCCGGGGTCATCAGCAACACGAGCGCAGCGCTCGCGAGCATCCAGGCGGTGTCACCGGTATCCGGGACACCCATTACGGGGTAAGCCACCCTAAATCCTCCTCGATTTGTGCACCGCGACGAGGCGCCGCGGCTCCGATCTGCGAGAAGGTTCCTATCCGGATGTTTCAGCGATGGCGATTACATGTTTCGCGAGCGTGAACGGATCGGCCTCATATATTTCGTCCAGGTATCGCCCCAGGTCAGAAAACCCCTACGCAAGGCAAATCACCGTGAACCCGGCGAATCGGACAGCCGGTTCAGCCCAGCAGTGCGTCGACGAAGGCGCCGGGTTCGAACGGTGCGAGGTCGTCGGCGCCCTCCCCCAGTCCGACGAGCTTCACCGGGACGCCGAGCTCGTGTTGGACATGGAAGACGATGCCGCCCTTCGCGGTGCCGTCGAGCTTGGTGAGCACCACCCCGGTGATGTCGACGACGTCGGCGAACACCTTCGCCTGTGCCATGCCGTTCTGCCCGGTCGTGGCGTCGAGGACGAGCAACACCTCGTCGACCTTCGTCTTCTTCTCGATGACGCGCTTGACCTTGCCCAGTTCGTCCATCAGACCGGTCTTGGTGTGCAGGCGCCCTGCGGTGTCGATGACGACGACATCGACGCCGTCGGCGACGCCTGCAGCAACGGCGTCGAACGCCACCGAGGCCGGGTCGGCACCCTCACGACCGCGGACGACGGTCGCGCCGACGCGTTCACCCCAGGTCTGCAGCTGATCGGCGGCGGCGGCGCGGAACGTGTCCGCCGCACCGAGGACGACACGGCGGCCGTCGGCGACCAACACACGGGCGAGCTTGCCGACCGTGGTGGTCTTGCCGGTGCCGTTGACGCCCACGACGAGCAACACCGCGGGGGTGTCGGCGTGCGGCAGGGCGTGCACCGACCGGTCGAGGTCGGGCAGCAACGCGGCGATGAGCACCGAGCGCAACAGTTCGCGGACCTCCGCGGCGCTGCGGACGTCGGCGGTGGCCAGTTCGGCCCGCAGTCGGTCGACGACGGCGGTCGTGGTGGCACTGCCGAGGTCGGCGGTGAGCAGGGTGTCCTCGACCTCCTCCCACGAGTCCTCGTCGAGGTCGCCGCCACCGAGCAGACCGAGCACGCCCTTGCCGAACACACCCTGTGACCGGGCGAGACGTCCCCGCAGCCGGTGCAGGCGGCCGTCGACCGGGGCGATCTCGTCGATCCGGACCGGTGCCGGCGCCTCGGTGAGGCCGGAGAGATCATCGGGCACGGCGGTCCCGGCCTCGTCGACCTCGGCGTCGGTGTCGGGATCCTGCGGGGTCGCAGGTGGGTCGTAGAGGTCGGGATCGGGCAGCGACAGGTCTTTCATCGAGCGTTGCGCAGAATCCCGCGGGATCGCGGCGTCGTCACCGACACCGGGTTGACCGTCGGTCTCGGTGCGCTCGGGCAGATCCGCCCACTCGCCACGGTCGGAGGCCGTGGGCTTCTCGCCCGGGGCGGGTGCCGTCGGCGTCGCCGCGACTCCCCCACCCTGGCTGAAGTTGAAGCCACCACCGGCGGTGTACCCGCCGGACCGGTCGACCTCGCGGGGGCCGGCCTGCGCGGGATCGCCTGCGGTGTCACGCAGCGAGATCCGCCTCCGGCGGGCACGGACGAGACCGACGACGAGTACGAGCAACGCGACCACGACGACGGCCACGACGATGCCGATGATGATTTCCGGTTCCACGATCGCCATTGTGTCAGGCGGGTGTGGTCGGTCCCCTCGGACCGCGACCCCACGGCGACGACGACCTGTCGCTCAGGCGGAGACGTCCACCCCGCGCAGCCGTTGTGAGATCACCGTGGTGATGCCGTCACCCTGCATGCTCACGCCGTAGAGCGCATCGGCGATCTCCATGGTGGGCTTCTGGTGGGTGATGACGATGAGCTGTGAGCGCTCACGCAGCTGTTCGAACAGCCGGATCAGGCGACGCAGGTTGGTGTCGTCGAGCGCGGCCTCGACCTCGTCCATCACGTAGAACGGCGAGGGCCGCGCGCGGAAGATCGCGACCAGCATGGCCACCGCGGTCAGCGACTTCTCGCCACCGGAGAGCAGGGACAGCCGTTTGACCTTCTTACCCGGCGGCCTGGCCTCGACCTCGATGCCGGTGGTCAGCATGTTCGCCGGATCGGTCAGGAAGAGCCGTCCCTCGCCACCGGGGAACAGGGTCGTGAAGACCTCGGCGAACTCGCGTTCGACGTCGGCATAGGCCTCGCTGAACACCTGCAGGATCTTCGCGTCGACGTCCTCCACGACCTCGAGCAGGTCCCGCCGGGCGCTGCGGACGTCCTCGAGCTGCGTGGACAGGAAGGTGTAGCGCTCTTCGAGGGCGGCGAACTCCTCGAGGGCCAGCGGGTTCACCTTGCCCAGCGTGTTCAGGTCGCGTTGGGCGCGCTTCGCGCGCGCCTCCTGGGTCGCGCGGTTGTAGCGCAGTGGCGTGGGGGCGACGACGATCTCCCCGCGCTCGACCGCCTGGTGGTATTCGGCCATCTCCAGCTCGCTGGGAGGCATCTCGACATCCGGACCGTACTCGGTGACGAGGTCCTCCAGCCCGATCGCGTAGGTCGACGAGATCTGTTCCTCGAGCTGCTCGACCCGCAACGCCGCCTGCGCACCCGCCACCTCGTCGCGGTGCAGCTCGTCGCGCAGGCGGGTCATCGTCGTCGTCAGCTCGCCGACGCGTCGGCGGACGGCGTCGAGCTGGGCCGACCGTTCGGTCCGTGCCGTCTCGAGTTCGTCGCGGGCGGTCTGCGCCTGCGCGACGGCGTCGACGAGTCGTTCGGAGATCTCGTCGGCCGCGGCGACCACCGCGTGGGCGACCTCGGCGGCGTGGGCGCGCGCCCGGTTCTGTCGTTCGGCCCGAGCCCGGGAATCCCGCTCGGACGCCGCGGCGCGGCGCAGCGAGTCGGCACGGCCCCGGACCGACGCGAGTCGTTCCTCGGCGGTGCGCAGGGTCAACCGCGCGTCGGTCTCGGCCGCGCGGGCCATCGACACCGCGGCGACCGCCGCGACGCGCTCGGTGTCGGCACCCTCGTCGCCGTCGTCGGAGTCGTCGGGCCGGGCGCGTGCGGCGCGGAGCCGGTCCTCCATCTCCGCCAGTTCGGCGAGGGTCGCCGCACGCCCGGACTCGACACCGGCGCGCTGTGCGGTCAGACGATTCGCCTCGTCGCGCGCGGCGCGGGCGGTCTGCCCCAGGCGGGCCAGCTGTTCGTAGACCGCCCCGACGGCGGCGTCGGACTCGTGCAGGGCGGCCAGGGCGTCGTCAGCCGACTGACGTCGGCTCTCCTGCTCGGCCAGCGCCCCGGACAACGCGGCGCTGACCTGCTCGCGCTTGTGTTGCTCGATCACCAGATCAGCCTTGGCCGAGTCGATGTCGGCCTGTACCTCGAGGGTCGACGGACGACGGTCGGAGCCGCCGCTGATCCAGCCCGGTCCCAGGACGTCGCCGTCGAGGGTGACGACGTCGAGGCGGTGTCCCCGCTCGCGCGCGTCGCGGGCTACGGTCTCGGCGATGGTGTCGTCGTCGGCGATCACGGTCTCGGCGAGCAGCAACGACACCGCGCCGCGAAGGTCGTCGGGCGCCGAGACGACCTGCGACGCCCACCGTGCACCGTGGGGCAGCGCGCCCCGTTCGGCGTGCGCGGGGGCGGACAGTCCACCGATCATCAGTGCGGCGCGCCCACCGTCGGCGGACTTCAACGCCGACAACGCCGTTCGCGCGGCCGAGAGGTCCGCGGCGGCGACCGCGTCGACCGCCGGGCCCAGTGCGGCGGCGATGGCGGCCTCGAACCCGGCGTCGACATCGAGCAGATCGACCAGCGAGCCCAGCAGTCCGTCGACCCCGTTGGACAGCAGCCAGGCGCCGCCGTCCTTGCGGTGCAGACCCGTCGTCAGCGCCTCGATACGTGCGGTCAGCGACGCGACCCTCTGCTCACCGGTGCGTTCGGCGGTCTGCAGTTCGGCGACCCGCTCGTTGGCGTGGTTGAGCGCGACGACACTGCGCTCGTGGTGCTCGTCGAGACCGAGTTCGCCGGCGTCGAGGTCGGCGACGGTGGCCGAGACGGCGTCGAACTCCGCCTGGGCCTCCTCGGCCCGAAGGGTGGCGTCAGCGATCGCGGAGGACAGACGAGCAGCCTCGGCGTCGGTCGATTCGGCGCGTGTCGTGAGGTTGGTGACCTGGCCCTCGAGGCGAACGAGCCCTTCCCGCCGGTCGGCCACCGCGCGTACGGCGTCCATGTGCGCCTTCTCCGCCGCGGCGGCGGCGGATTCCGCTCCCGAGAGCGCACCGCGGGTGGCCTCGAGGGCCGCGTCGGCGGTGACGACGGCCTCGTCGAGCATGGCCTCCTGTTCGGCGGCCGCCTCGGCCTGCATCTCGAGCTCGTCGGGGTCGCGACCGTTCTCCGAGACGACCGGCTGGGACAGGTGGCGGGTGCGTTCGGCGGCGACCCGGCGGGTGGCGTCGACCCGTTCGGCCAACGCCGACAACCGGAACCAGGACGCGGCGGCGGACTGGGCCGCGGGCACGATCGCGGCGACGTCGGCCTCGTGTCGGTTCATCTCCGCGGTCGCGGTGTCGAGTTCGGCGGCGACGAGGTCGGACTGCTCACGGATGGCGGCCTCGACGGCGCTCTGATCGGCCATGGCGCCGCGCAACGTCACGAGGTCGTCGGCGGCCAGACGCAGTCGGGCGTCGCGGAGATCGGCCTGGACCGTCTGCGCCCGGCGGGCGACCTCGGCCTGTCGCCCGAGCGGCTTGAGCTGGCGGCGCAGTTCGTCGGTGAGGTCACCGAGACGTGCGAGGTTGGCCTGCATCGACTCGAGCTTGCGGACCGCTTTTTCTTTGCGTTTGCGGTGTTTGAGGACGCCCGCGGCCTCCTCGATGAACGCGCGGCGGTCCTCGGGACGGGACTCGAGGATGGCCGAGAGACGTCCCTGTCCGACGATGACGTGCATCTCACGGCCGATGCCGGAGTCGCTGAGCAGCTCCTGGACGTCCATCAGACGACACGAGCTGCCGTTGATCTCGTATTCGCCGGCGCCGTCGCGGAACATGCGGCGGGTGACCGAGACCTCGGAGTAGTCGATCGGGAGCGCACCGTCGGCGTTGTCGATGGTCAGCGTGACCTCGGCCCGACCCAGCGGGGGCCGACCGGAGGTTCCGGCGAAGATGACGTCATCCATCTTCCCGCCGCGCAGCGCCTTGGCGCCCTGCTCACCCATCACCCAGCTCAGCGCGTCCACCACGTTGGACTTGCCGGAGCCGTTCGGTCCGACGACACAGGTGATCCCCGGTTCGAACTTCAGGGTGGTGGCCGACGCGAAGGACTTGAATCCCTTCAGCGTCAGGCTCTTGAGGTGCACGACGGTAGAGATTACCCATGCGGTGCGACGGTCATCACCACTCGTGGTCAGCGCGGGTGTTCCGACGGTGTTCACCGCGGTGTCGCTCAGCGTTCCGCGAACCCCGTCAGGTCGCCCACGGGTGCGCCGAACTCCTCGACGACGAGGTCGACCGAGCCCGGTGTGGTGCCGCCGCGCAGCAGTTCGAGCAGGCGGCGCACGTTCGTCTCGGTCCCCTCGGCGACGACCAGGACGCGTCCGTCGGCCTGGTTGGCGGCGTAACCGACGAGGCCGAGTTCGAGCGCCCGCGACCGCGTCCACCATCGGAAGCCGACACCCTGGACGTGGCCGTGCACCCACGCGGTCAAGCGAGTGAGAGGGACCGGTGGCCCGCTCACCGGGACTCGATCGACAAACCGACCTCGGTGCCGGCCTTCAGGGTGCGACCCACCGTGCAGGCCGCGTCGACCGCGCGTTCGACCACCACGAGCAGTCGCTTCGCGGTGTCCGCGTCGAGGGCGGACAGGTCGAGTTCGAGGACCTCGTCGAGGCGGGGATAGACCTCGTTGTCCCGGTCCGCGGCACCGCTGACCCGCACCGTCGCGTCGTAGTCGTCACCGAGGCGGCGCGACAGCGGCGCGTCCGAGCTCATGCCGGTGCACGCGCCGAGGGCGATCTTGAGCAGTTCGCCGGGGGTGAACACGCCCTCGACGTCCTCGGAACCCACGAGCACCTCCGCTCCGCGGGAGCTCCGCCCCGTGTAGCGGCGGGTCCCGGTGCGCTCGACCCACAGTCGCGTCGCCCCGGACGCGTCCGGAGCTGTCTGGTCGGTGCTGTCTGCGCTGGTCGTCATAGGACGATTGAACACCGCCACCGGGGAACGCATTCCGCCGTACGGGTCAGCGGACGAAGCGGTACCCCATGCCCGCCTCGGTGAGCAGATGCGTCGGATGGGCGGGATCGGACTCCAGTTTGCGGCGCAGGCCGGCGAGATACACACGCAGATAATGGGTCTGCGACCCGTACGACGGGCCCCACACCTCGTGCAGCAGCTCGCGCTGTCCGACGAGTTTGCCCTCGTTGCGGACCAACATCTCCAGCACGCCCCACTCGGTCGGGGTGAGGTGGACGTCGGTGCCGTCGCGCCGGACGAGCTTGGCCCGAAGGTCGACGACGAACGTCCCCGCGTCGACGACCGGTTCCTCCAGGCCCGGCGTCGGCGCACTCGCGCGACGGACCGCGGCTCGCAACCGCGCCAGGAGTTCCTCCATGCCAAAGGGTTTGGTGACGTAGTCGTCGGCGCCGGCGTCGAGGGCCTGCACCTTGTCGGCCGCATCGGTGCGGGCCGACAGGACGATCACCGGAACGGTGGTCCACCCGCGCAGACCGGAGAGCACCTCGAAACCGTCGATGTCGGGCAACCCGAGGTCGAGGACGACGACCTGCGGATTGGTCTGCGCGGCGGCACGCAACGCGCCCGCGCCGGTCGAGGCGGTGGTCACCTCGAAACCGCGGGCCTTGAGGTTGATCCGCAGGGCACGCAGGATCTGCGGTTCGTCGTCGACGACGAGGACCCGCACGTGCTCATCGGTCTGTGGTTGCGACACCGTCGGCTCCTTCGGTGGGATCGGGATCGGCGGGCAGGTCGACCACGAGGGTCAGCCCGCCGCCGGGGGTGTCGTGTGCGTCGAGGGATCCCCCCATGGCCTCGGTGAACCCCTGCGCCACCGATAGTCCCAGACCGACACCGGAACTCGCGTTCTGGTCGCCGAGCCGGTGGAACGCCGCGAAGATCTGCTCTCGGTCGTGCGGTCGGATCCCCTCGCCGTGGTCGACGACCCCGATCAGCACCCGCCGGGGGTCGGTGGCGGTGACCTCGGCGGTCACCTGCACCGGCCCGTCGCCGCCATGCCGCAGGCCGTTGTCGATGAGATTGGCCAGGACGCGTTCGAGCAGAACGGAATCGGCGTGCACGGCGATGTCGCGGACGCCGATCTCGACGCGGTTGACCTGGCGGATGTCGTAGGTCGACATGCCGACGAGGACGCGACCGACGACCTCGGCGAGGTAGACCGTCCGCATCTGCGGACGCACCACCCCGGCGGCCAGGCGTGAGGAGTCCAGCAGGTTGCCGACCAATGCCGAGAGGTGGTCGGTCGACTCCTCGATGGTGGCCAACAGCTCGGCGGTGTCCTCGGCGGAGAACGAGACATCGGTGCTGCGCAGGCTCGAGGCGGCCGCCTTGACCGCGGCGAGCGGGGTCCGCAGGTCGTGACTCACCGCCGACAGCAGAGCGCGGCGCAACCGGTCGGTCTCGGCAAGCGCCTTCGCATTCGATGCCTCCTCGGCCAGCCGCCGCCGTTCGACGACGCCGGCAGCCTGCGCGGCGACCGCGGACAGGACCCGTCGGTCGCGACCCCCGACCGACGGACCACGGAGCAGGAGCACGAACGGTCCGGACGGGACGGTGCACACGGTGTCGGCCGCACCGGGGTTCGTGGGCGGGTCGGTCCCCACGGCGTTCTCCACCACGGGCACCGAGGTGCCGTCGTCGATCCGGACAACCGACACCGCCCGCTGATCGAACGTGGTCCGCACCAGCTCGAGCAGGGAGTCGAGGCTCTGACCGCTGAGCACCGCACCCGCGAAGGTGGCCAGGAGTTCGGCCTCCCCCGCCGCACGGGTCGCCTCACGACGGCGCACCGTCGCCGAGTCGACCAGCGCGGCGACCGCGATGGCGATCAGCAGCATCACCACGATGGTGGAAAGGTTCTCGACGCTGTCGATCGTGAACGTGTAGCGCGGATCGGTGAAGAAGAAATTCAGCAATAGCCCCGACGTGATCGCCGTCAGCGCAGCCGGGCCGACACCACCGAGCATGGAGATCGCGAGCACGACGACGAAGAACACGGCGGTCTCGCTGGCGAAACCGAGCCACCGGTCGAGGCCGAACAGCGCCGCCGCGGCCGCGCAGGGCACCACCACGGCCAACACCCAGCTCAGAGGACGATGGAGGCGGGTCTCGCGGATGTCGAGCGGGTTGCGATGTCGCTCCTGGTCGTGGGTGACCATGTGCACGTCGATCTTTCCCGACATCCGCACCACGCTGGCGCCGGTTCCCTCGGAGAACAGTCGCTGCCATCGGGTCCGTCGTGACGTCCCCATCACCAGTTGGGTCGCGTTGACCCCGCGGGCGAAGTCGAGCAGCGTCTCCGGGATCGAATCGCCGACGGCGGTGTGGATCCTGGCGTTGAAACCGGCGGCCAGGTCCGAGAGCGACGGCATCTCGCCGGAGAGCCGGTCGAGCAGGCCGTCGCCGCGTACCACGTGCACCGCGATCAACTCGGCGCTCGATCGCGATGCGATGCGGCTGGCCCGGCGCAGCAGGGTCGCCGACTCCGGCCCACCGGTGACGGCCACGACAACCCGTTCGCGGGTCTCCCAGGTGTCGGTGATGGCGTGCTCGGCGCGGTAGTCCGCCAGCGAGTCGTCCACCCGGTCGGCGAGCCACAGCAGCGCCAACTCACGCAGGGCGGTGAGATTGCCCTGCCGGAAGTAGTTGACGAGCGCGCCCTGGATCCGCTCGCCCGGATAGACCTTGCCCGCGGAGAGACGCCGGCGCAGTGCTTCCGGGGCGATGTCGACCAGCTCGATCTGATCGGCCGCCCGCACCACGTCATCGGGGACCGTCTCGCGCTGCGTCACCCCGGTGATCTGCGCGACGACATCGTTCAGGCTCTCGAGGTGCTGGATGTTGACGGTGGAGAGCACGCTGATCCCGGCGTCGAGGATGTCGCGGATGTCCTCCCACCGTTTGGCGTTGGCACCGCCGGGTGCATTGCTGTGGGCGAGTTCGTCGACCAGCACCACGTCGGGCGCGCGCTCAAGCACCGCCGTCAGATCGAGTTCGTCGAGCACCGTGCCGCGGTACTCCACCGCGGTGGTCGGGATGGTCTCGATGCCCTCGAGCATCCACGCCGTGGCCGTGCGGCCGTGGGTCTCGACGATCGCCGCAACGACGTCGGCGCCCTCGGCCGCGAGGGTCTTGGCCTGCGCCAACATCTCATAGGTCTTACCCACACCGGGGGCGCATCCGAGGAAGATCTGCAGCGTTCCGCGCCGGTCGGCCGGTTCGGTCCCGCGCGCAGCGTGCTCCGACGGTTCAGGGGGTCGGGTGGTGGCCACATCCCGATCCTTCTCCTGCTCCACGACCGTTCGCTACCCGCACCCCGGTGCCGTGAGGCCGAGGTCGATGTTGACCTCGAGCACATTGACACGTGCCTGCCCCAGGAACCCGAGCTGACGTCCCGACGTGTGCTTGTCGATGATCGCCCGCACATCGGCGATCGACTTCCCGTTGACCCGCGCGAGACGCGGGATCTGCAGCGCCGCATAGGCCTCACTGATGTCGGGGTCGAGGCCGGAGCCCGAGCCCGTCACCGCGTCGACCGGGACCGACGAGGGTGCGACGCCCTCGCGCGTGGCGATCGCGGCGCGCCGTGCCGTGATGTTCTCGGCGAGCAGTTCGCTGTTGGGGCCCTGCTGGCTCGCTGCCGACCCCGACGGATCGCCGGGAGCGAACGGATCATCGGCCGAACCGACCACACGCGAGTGGAGGTACGGATCCGGCGATCCTTCCGGCGCCTTCAGGTCGATGCCCAGCAGCGACGAGCCGACCGGACATCCCTTGGCGTCGGTGACCTTCGAGCCCTCGGCCGACGTACTGCTGATCCGCGAGATACCCCACACCGCGGCCGGATACGCCGCTCCGAGGACGACGGTGAGACCGATGAGCACGGCCAGGCCGACCACGGCCTGACGGAGAACCTGTTTGATGATCAACACGGCTGACTACCCCATTCCCGGGAGAAAACGTACGACGAGGTCGATCAGCCAGATGCCGATGAACGGCGAGACCACTCCACCGACCCCATAGATGAGCAGGTTGCGGCCGAGCAGCTTCGACGCCGAACTCGGCCGGTAGCGAACCCCCT
Source organism: Williamsia sp. (assembly GCF_016462415.1). Classification (GTDB taxonomy): domain Bacteria; phylum Actinomycetota; class Actinomycetes; order Mycobacteriales; family Mycobacteriaceae; genus Williamsia_A. The sequence goes on from NZ_JAEMTF010000002.1 coordinate 74,717, forward strand.
TCAGCGACAGCGGGATCAGCGCAACGATGATCAGCGCGTTGAAGATGACCGCAGAGGTGATCGCGGATTCCGCCGAGTGCAGCCGCATCACGTTCAGGTCGTCGAGTTGTGGATAGATGCCACTGAACAGTGCAGGCAGGATCGCGAAGTACTTGGCCAGGTCGTTGGCCAGCGAGAACGTGGTCAGCGCGCCGCGGGTGATCAACAACTGTTTGCCGATCGCGACGACGTCGATCAGCTTCGTCGGGTCGGAGTCGAGATCGACCATGTTGCCCGCCTCCTTCGCCGCCGACGTGCCGGTGTTCATCGCCAGGCCCACGTCGGCCTGTGCGAGCGCAGGAGCATCGTTGGTGCCGTCGCCGGTCATCGCGACCAGCCGTCCCCCGGACTGCTCGGTCTTGATGAGCGCGAGCTTGTCCTCCGGGGTGGCTTCGGAGATGAAGTCGTCGACGCCGGCCTCGGCGGCGATCGCGGCCGCGGTGCGCGGGTTGTCACCGGTGACCATCACCGTGCGGATCCCCATCGCGCGCAGTTGTGCGAACCGTTCGGCGATACCGGGTTTCACGACGTCGGACAGCGCGATGACGCCGAGGATCCGTACCGGTGCCGCGCCGGCGCGATCCGCGACCACCAACGGGGTGCCGCCGCCCGCGGCGATCTCGTCGACCGCACGGGTCACGGCCCCGTCGACCTGCGTGCCACCCTCCCGTGCCCAGCGGATCGCCGCGTCGGCCGCGCCCTTGCGGATGGCGAGATCGCCCTCCTCGGGGAGATCGAGCCCACTCATCCGGGTCTGAGCGGTGAATGGCACGATGGTCGCCGAGCCGGGTGCGGGTCGGAGCTCATCGACGTCGATGCCGTAGCGCTCGCGGCAGAGGTCGATGATGCTGCGCCCCTCCGGGGTGTCGTCGCCGAGGCTGGAACGACAGGCGGCACGGGCGATGTCGTCGGTGCTGACACCCGGAGCGGGCACCAGAGCGGTCGCCCGCCGGTTACCGAACGTGATCGTTCCGGTCTTGTCCATCAGCAGGGTGTCGATGTCGCCGGCGGCCTCGACCGCGCGGCCGGACATGGCGAGCACGTTGCGTTGCACCAGCCGGTCCATGCCCGCGATGCCGATCGACGACAGCAGTGCACCGATCGTGGTGGGGATGAGGCAGACGAGCAGCGCGATCAGTTTCACCGGATCGGGAGTCGAACCGGCGTACTGCTGCATCGGGCCCACCGCGACCACAGCCAGCAAGAAGATGATGGTGAGGCTCGCCAGCAGGATGTCCAGAGCGATCTCGTTGGGCGTCTTCTTACGCGAGGCGCCCTCGACGAGCGCGATCATCCGGTCGACGAAGGATTCCCCCGGCGAGGTGGTGATCTTCACGACGATCTTGTCCGAGAGCACCACGGTTCCACCGGTCACCGCCGAGCGGTCACCGCCGGATTCGCGGATCACCGGCGCGGATTCACCGGTGATCGCCGATTCGTCGACGGTGGCGATGCCCTCGACGACGTCGCCGTCGCCGGCGATCACCTCGCCTGCCTCGACGACGATGCGGTCGCCGATCACCAGGTCACCACCGGGCACCTCGGTGATCTCACCCTCGGCGCCCAGCCGTCGGGCCATCGTGTCGCGCTTGACCTTTCGCAGGCTGGCGGCCTGCGCCTTGCCACGTCCCTCGGCAACGGCCTCGGCCAGGTTCGCGAACAGGGACGTGAACCACAGCCAGAACGCGATCGCCCACGAGAACCATGACGGCTGGTAGATCGCGAGGGCAGTGGTCACGATCGCACCCAGGTAGACGACGAACATCACCGGGTTGCGGGCCTGATCCCGCGGGGTCAGCTTGCGTACGGCTTCCGGCAGTGACTTGATCAGCTGCGACGGCGAGAACGCGCCGCTGCCCGCCATGTCGTCGGAGGCGGTGGTCGGTTCACTGACGTCCGGGGTCGGTGAGTCGGTGATGGTCATGCGAGCGCCTCCGCGATCGGTCCCAGCGCGAGCGCGGGGAAAAACGTCAATCCGGCGACCAGCAACACGGTGCCGGTCAGGAGACCCGCGTACAGCGGGCCGTGGGTGGGCAGAGTCGCGCTCGACACCGGTTTCGTCTTCTGCTTGGCCAGCAGACCGGCCAGGGCGAGGGTGAAGATGATCGGCAGGAACCGGCCGAAGAGCATGGCGACGCCGAGCGAGACCTGGAACCAGTCACTGGTCACCGTCAAACCGCCGAACGCGCTGCCGTTGTTGTTCGCCGCCGAGGCGAATGCGTAGAGCACCTCGGAGTAGCCGTGGATCGACCCGGGGGAACCCGGATCACCGCTGTTGCCCTGAAATGTCGTGGTCGAGGGCAGGATCGCGGTGATCGCCGTGCCGATGAGCACCAGGGCGGGCATCACCAGGATCGACAGCGCAGCCATGGTGATCTCCCGCTGACCGATCTTCTTGCCCAGGAACTCCGGGGTCCGGCCGACGAGAAGTCCGCCGACGAACACCGCGATGATGGCGAGCACGAGCATGCCGTAGAGCCCGGTACCGACGCCGCCGGGGGCCACCTCTCCCAGGAGCATGTTCCAGATCAGGGCACCGCCGCCGGCTGCCGAGAAGCTGTCGTGTTGGGCGTTGACCGCGCCGGTGGACGTCCCGGTGGTCGCGGTGGCGAACAGCACCGACGCCGGGATCCCGAACCGCTGCTCCTTGCCCTCCATCATCCCGCCGGCGGCCCTGGCGGCCAGTCCGTTGGTGCGTTCCTCGAAGGCCCAGGTGATGGACAGGATGATCGCGAAGAGTGCGGTCATCACACCGAGGATGGTGAAACCCTGGCGACGGTCGCCGACCATGGTCGCGTAGGTGCGGGTGAGGCAGACCGGGATGAGCAGGATCGCGATGATCTGGGCGATGTTGCTCAGCGGGGTGGGGTTCTCGAACGGGTGCGCGGAGTTGGTGGCCAGCGAGCCACCGCCGTTCGTGCCGAGTTCCTTGATGGCCTCCTGGGAGGCGAAGGGACCGAGCACGCCGTGGCCGGTCGTCCCGTCGAGTCCGGTGAAGTCGAAACCCGATCGGAACGACTGGACGACTCCCTGGGTCAGGAAGATGATCGCGAACACGATGCTGAGCGGCAACAGGATTCGGATGGTCCCGCGCACCAGGTCGACCCAGAAGTTGCCCAGCTCACCGGTGGACACCCGCGAGATGATGCCGCGGATGAGTGCGATCGCCACGGCGAGTCCGACCGCAGCGGAGAGGAAGTTCTGCACCGCGAGACCGCCGGCCTGGGTCAGGTTCCCCATCACGGCTTCCGGTGAATACGACTGCCAGTTGGTGTTGGTCACGAACGAGACCGCGGTGTTGAACGCCATCGCCCCCGGCACCGCCGACCGTCCACCGGACATCGGCAGGTGCTCCTGCACACGTTGCAGCACGTACAGGAAGAGCACGCTGACGAATGAGAAACCCAGCAGCGCGGCGGCGTAGCCGACCCATGTCTGTTGGCGGGTCGAATCGACCCGCACGATGCGGTAGAACCACCGCTCGGGAGCCAGATCGCGGGCGCCGGAGAAGACCCGGGCCATGTAGTCGCCGAGCGGGACGTAGGCCAGCGCAAGGATGATGACCACCACACCGATCTGGAGTGTGGCGGCGAGAGCGGGATTCACTGTGTCAGAACCTCTCCGGGAAGACGAGGGCCGAGAGGAGGTAGATCGCGACCGCCGCCGCGATCACGAGCAGGATGACGTTGACGGTCCCCGACGCGGTCATCGCGACATCCTGCTCGACACAGCGCGCAACACCAGGGCGCAGGCCAGGAAAAGCCCCATGATGGTGAGCACGAATATCAGGTCCGTCACGCGATCTCCTACCGGTTCGAGAGTCGGACACTTCGATGGTCCGACCTGCGACTGCGATCGTGGCCCAGGAATCAGTCCGCTACGGCGGCATTAACGCAGTCTCGACGCTCTCACCTGCGGTCTTAACGGCATTCATGCGCCGCGAAAGCGGATGATCGACTATCGTTCGCCACGCGAATTGATTGTCGGGTGGCGGCTCAGTGACCGCGGGGACGCACCTGGCACCTCGGGCAGCTGAACGAGCTGCGGTTCATGAACTGCTCGCGACGCATCAACCGCCCGCACCGCCGGCAGGGCTGCCCCTCGCGCCCGTAGGCGTTCAGCGACCGCTCGAAGTAGCCCGACTGCCCGTTGACATTGACGTAGAGCGCGTCGAACGAGGTCCCGCCCGACTCCAGTGCCTCCGACATCACCTCGCGCGCTGCGTCGAGGAGCGAGCGCAGCTTGCGCGGTCCGAGCTCGTCGGTCAGCCGTGCACCGTGGATCCGACTGCGCCACAACGCCTCATCGGCGTAGATGTTCCCGACGCCGCTGACCAGGGTCTGGTCCAGGAGGGCTCGCTTGATCTCGGTGTGCTTTCTCCGCCATGCGGACACCACCGCGTCGGGGTCGAACGACGGGTCGAACGGGTCGGCACCGATGTGGGCGATGGTGGTCGGGATGTCGGCGAGCGCCGGATCGGAGTCGTCGGAGTAGGCGTCGAGGAACCACCCACCGAACGTCCGTTGGTCGACGAAGCGCAGTTCCATCCCGTCGCCGAGCTGCGCCCGCACCCGCAGGTGCACGGGGTCCGGGGTGTCCGGCGCGGTCACCAACATCTGACCGCTCATGCCGAGGTGGATCACCAGCGCCACGTCGGAGGAGTCGGCAGGTGGGTCGGGGACCACGGAGTCGACGGGGACAGAGGCTCCCTGGGCCACATCCGGTCGGTGCAGGTCGAGCCACAGGTACTTGCCTCGGCGGCGCGCAGCGCGAATCGTGGCGCCGGCCAGCACACCCGACAGGTCGTCGGCCCCGGGCAGGTGTCGCCGCACCGCGCGCGGGTGGAGCACGGTGACCGAGTCGATGGTCCGTCCGACGGCGTGGGACTCGAGGCCGCGACGTACGACCTCGACCTCGGGGAGCTCAGGCATGTCCGCCTGCGGTGGAGCGGGAGTGTGTGACGACCACCAGGTTCAGGAACCCGACTCGGTGATCGCCTGCCAGGAGGTGGCGGCCGCCTTCTGCTCGGCCTCCTTCTTCGTCCGCCCCACGCCCACGCCCAGGGCGTCGCCGGCGACGAGTGCGGTGGCGGTGAACTCCTTGCTGTGGTCGGGACCGACCGAGGTGATCTGGTAGGTCGGGACGCCGAGCCCGCGGGCCGCGGTGAGCTCCTGGAGGGAGGTCTTCCAGTCCAGACCGGCGCCCATCATCGCCGCACGCTGCATCGACGCCGCGAACAGCGACGAGACCACGCGCCGCGCCGTCTCGAACCCGTGGTCGAGGTAGACCGCACCCAGGATGGACTCCATGCCGTCGGCCAGGATGCTCGCCTTGTCGCGGCCACCGGTGAGTTCCTCACCGCGGCCGAGCAGCAGGTGGCGTCCGAGGCCACCCTCGCCCAACCCCCGCGCGATGTCGGCGAGGGCGTACATGTTCACGACGCTGGCACGGATCTTGGCCAGTTCACCCTCGGGACGATCCGGGTGGGTGAGGTACAGCTCCTCGGTGATGACCACGCCGAGCACGGAGTCGCCGAGGAACTCGAGGCGCTCGTTGGTGGGCAGGCCGCCGTTCTCGTAGGCGTAGGAACGGTGCGTCAACGCCAGCACCAACAGATCGCGACGTATCGACACCCCGACCGCCTCGATGAGCGGGGCCGGATCGACGACGAGTACGGGAAGCGCCAGATCCGCGCCGGCCCGCTCGTCCACGGGGCGTGGTTCGTCAGCGGTCACGGGAGCATTCCGCGTCACTCCACCCGTCCCGTCATCGCGGCGTGTCCGGACCGGTGTCGGTGGTCGTCGATTCACCGTCGGTGGCGAGGTCACGCAGGGCGGCCCACCGCGGGTCGAGCTTCTCGTGGTGGTGATCGGGATCGGCGGTGTCGAGCCGCACCCCGCAGTCGGGGCACAGTCCGCGGCAGTCGTCGCGACACAGCGGCACCATCGGCAGATCGAGACCGACGGCATCGATGACCGCCTGCTCGAGATCGACCTGGTCGTCGGAGATGCGGTGGATGTCGTCGGCGTCGGTCGTCTGATCGGTGACGCTGTCGGGGTAGGCGAACAGTTCGGTCAGGAACACGTTGACCGTGCCCCCGAGCGGTTCGAGGCACCGTGCGCACTGCCCGGCGGTGTCGCCGCTCACCGTCCCGGTGACCAGCACACCCTCGGCAACCGCCTCGAGACGCAGGTCGAGGTCGATGTCACTGTCGGACGGGATCGCGATCAGATCCAGCCCGATGGACCGATCGACCGAGACGGTCCGGTGCACCTGCGCCATCGACCCGGCACGCCGGCCCAGGGACCGGATGTCGAGCACGAAGGGGGTCACCGCGGAATTGGTACGAAGACGCTGATCGGACACGAATCAGCACGATACGCCGATGGGCCATGACAAACGAACCCATCTGATCGGTGGTGCTCGATCGACGAACCGAGCCGATCAGACCGCCACGCCGGTCGGGAACTCCATGCCGGCGCGCGGGTGCTCGTTGTAGTCGTGTACGCCCGCGCCGGTACGCAGCTGCTGGCGGCCACGGTTGACCGAGCGCATCGTCCCGGTGAGGACTTCCTCGAAGTCGGCCAGCTTGTTGTCGACGTAGACGTCACACTCACCGCGGAGTCGATCGGACTCGGCGTGGGCCGCGTCGATGATGCGGTCGGCCTCGGACTTGGCCGCCGCGACGACCTCGGTCTCGGAGACGAGACGCTGCTGCTCGGCGATGCCGTCGGCGACGGACTTCTCGTAGCTGCTGTTGCCGGACTCGATCATCCGGGCGGCCTCGGCCCGTGCGCGACCGGTGACAGCCTCGAACTCGCGTGCGGCCCCGGCGGCGGTGCGCTGCGCGTCGGCGTTGGCCTCGGAGACCACGTCGGTCGAGTGGGCCTGCGCCTCGGCGACCATGCGGTCGGCCTGCGACTTCGCCTCGGACAGGATGCGGTCGGCCTCGGCACGCGCATGCGAGACCATGGCATCGGCCTGCGAGGTCGCCTCGGTGATCGCGCTCTCGGCGTGATCACGGGCGTCACCGACCAGCTTGTCGCGCTGATCCAGGACATCCTGGGCGTCGTCGAGTTCCGCGGGGATCGAGTCCTTCACGTCGTCGAGGAGTTCCAGCACGTCACCGCGAGGGACGACGCAGCCGGCGGTCATCGGGACGCCGCGCGCCTCCTCCACGATCGCACCCAGTTCGTCCAGAGCTTCGAATACTCGATACACAGCTACCTCTGTTTCCCGCTCGGGGTTGTACCCCTACTCGAGTGATTGGTGTTGTTTCTGTGACCAGTGTGCCCACTGTTACTTGATTTACGCCGCAACTCACCGGGCGTGTCGGGGTGGGGGCCACCCGGGCCGCGGGTGCGGCGCGTCGGCCTCGGGTCAGGAATCGAGCTTGGCGCGCAGCGCGGCGAACACCGGAGGCGGCAGGAACGGTTCGACGTCGCCACCGAGCGTGGCGACCTCCTTGACCAACGAACTCGACACGTGCGACCACTGCGGGTCGGTGAGCATGAAGAACGTCTCGACGTCGGTCAGATCACGGTTCATCTGCGCCATCGGCACCTCGTAGGAGAAGTCGACCGTGCTGCGCAGGCCCTTCACGATCGTGCCCAGGTCGTTCTCGCGCAGGTAGTCGACCAGCAGACCCTCCCACCGATCCACCCGGACCGTGGGCAGATGGGAGGTGCATTCCTCGATCAACGCCACCCGCTCGTCGATGCTGAACATCCCCTTCTTCGCGGGGTTGATCGTCACCGTGACGACCAGTTCGGAGAAGCGGGCTGCACACCGCTCGATCACGAAGAGGTGCCCGCGCGTGAGCGGGTCGAACGATCCGGGGCAGACGGCGCCAGGCATGGGGTCAAGCTAGCAGGACGGCGGCGTCGACCCGCCCTCTCGACATCACCACGCGGCGGTGGCGATGTCGACCCGGGTCTCGCCGTAGGTCCGGGTCAGATAGGACTCGAGTCCGGCCGGCCAGTCGGTCTGCGACGACCGCGCCGAGCGCTCGACGACGACGACCGCGTCCGGCGACAACCACCCGTGGGCGATCAGGCCGGACAGGTTCGCCGACACCGCCGAGTCGTCGAGGGCATACGGCGGGTCGAGAAGGACGACGTCGAACCCGGCGGACGCCCGCGACCCCACCACCACCTCGACCCGACGCCTCAGGATCGCGAACGCCGCCGAGGGCAACGCCGTCGCGGTCACGTTCGCGGCGATGGTTGCCGCGGCCCTGGCGTCGGACTCCACCAGGGTTGCGTGTGCGGCGCCACGGGACACGGCCTCCAGACCGAGGGCCCCCGACCCCGCGTACAGATCGAGGACCCGCAGGCCGTCCAGACCGACGCGGGAGTCGAGGATCCCGAACAGCGACTCGCGTACGCGGTCCGAGGTCGGACGGGTACCCGCCGGTGGTGCGGCGATGGCGCGTCCGCCCGCCTGACCCGCGATGATCCTCACGCCGATGATTGTCGTATGCGCCGACGACGGGCCCATCGCCGACCCCGCGGGACCGCAAAGGTGACGGGACTCACAAAGACGTGCTGTACTGGCGCTTAGTAGCGCTTTTACCTGCAAATATCCGATCCTGGGTGACATCGCTGTGACCCGTTGTTAACTTCATTGATGACATGACCCCCACACAGATGAGTGCGACCCTGACCCCTTCACCCGAGGTGACCTTCCGTGCGCCCGACGTCTCCGACGGCGTCCGCCTGTGGGAGATCGCCCGTGACTCGGAGGTCCTGGACCTCAATTCGAGCTACTCCTACGTGCTGTGGTGCCAGGACTACTCGCGCACCTCGGTCGTCGCCGAGGTCGATGGGAAGGTGGTCGGTTTCGTCACCGGGTACGTCCGCCCCCAGGCGCCCGACACCCTGATGGTCTGGCAGGTCGCCGTCGACGCCGACCAGCGCGGACTCGGTCTCGCCGGCCGCATGCTGACCGCGCTCATGGATCGCGTCGAGGGAGACGCGATCACACGGATGCAGACCACGATCAGCCCGGACAACGATGCGTCCCAGGCGCTGTTCACCCGGTTCGCGGAGCGTCGCGGCATGACGATCACCCGTCGCGACTACTTCGCCCCCGAGGTCTTCCCGGACTCGCACGAGCCCGAGGATCTGTACACCATCGCACCCCGGACCTGACCTCTCCGGAACGTCACAGCCCGTGTGTGGCCGTCGTCGAGCACCGTCGCTGGCCGTGAACCTGCCGCACACTCCCACGGGGCCGAGCACGCAACGCTCCCCCGCCTCTCGACCCGAGGATCCATCATGACTTTTTCCGACAGCATTTTCGCCGAACGCGAGTCCGAGGTCCGCAGCTACAGCCGCGGCTGGCCGGCTGTGTTCGCCACCGCCTCCGGCTCCTGGCTCACCGACCGTGACGGCCACAAGTACCTCGACTTCTTCGCGGGTGCAGGCGCCCTGAACTACGGCCACAACCACCCCGTGCTCAAAGAGGCACTGCTCGAGTACATGGCCGGCGACGGCATCACCCATGGTCTGGACATGTCGACCATCGCCAAGGGCGAGTTCCTGCAGACGTTCCAGGACACGATCCTGATGCCGCGGAACCTCGACTACAAGGTCATGTTCCCCGGCCCCACCGGCACCAACACCGTCGAGGCCGCGCTCAAGCTCGCACGCAAGGTGACCGGTCGCGAGGCGATCATCAACTTCACCAATGCGTTCCACGGGATGACGCTCGGCGCCCTCTCGGTCACCGGCAACGCGTTCAAGCGTGCGGGTGCCGGTGTGCCGCTCGTGCACACCACCCCGATGCCCTACGACGACTACTTCGACGGCGAGATGCAGGACTTCGGCTGGTTCGAGCGCGTCCTCGAGGACTCCGGCAGCGGTTTCAACAAGCCGGCCGGCGTCATCGTCGAGACCGTGCAGGGCGAGGGTGGCGTCAACGTCGCACGCGCCGAGTGGCTGCGTGGGCTCGCCGACCTGTGCAAGCGACACGACATCCTGCTGATCGTCGACGACGTGCAGATGGGCTGCGGCCGGACCGGGCCGTTCTTCTCGTTCGAGATCGCCGGCATCACCCCCGACATCGTCACGCTGTCGAAGTCGATCGGTGGTTACGGCCTGCCGATGGCACTCACCCTGTTCAAGCGTGACCTCGACATCTGGGAGCCGGCCGAGCACAACGGCACCTTCCGCGGCAACAACCCGTCGTTCGTCACGGCGAAGGCCGCGGTCGACCACTTCTGGTCCGACGACACCTTCGAGAAGGAGACGATCGCCAAGGGCAACCGCATCCACGAGGTGTTCACCGAGTTGTCGAACAAGCACGAGGGCGTTAGCACCCGTGGTCGCGGTATGGCCCAGGGGCTGGTCTTCGAGGCACCGGGCAAGGCGGGCAAGGTCTGCCAGCTCGCGTTCGACAACCACCTGCTCACCGAGACCGCGGGCCCGTCCGATCAGGTGGTCAAGCTGCTCCCGCCGCTGACCATCACCCACGACGAGCTCGAGCAGGGCCTCGACATCCTGGCGACGGCGACCGCACAGGTCAGCTGACCGGCACGCAGCCGCCCCGCACCCTCACGACGACACCACAACGAGAGGAACGACCATGATCGTCCGCACCACGACCGAGATCACCGACACCGATCGCGACATCGTCGCCGAGAACGGACAGTGGCGTTCCAAGCGCATCATCCTCGGCGGCGACAAGGTCGGGTTCTCGCTGCACGAGACCGTCATCAAGGCAGGCACCGTCAACGAGTTCCACTACGCGAACCACGTCGAGGCCGTGTGGCTGATCTCCGGTGAGGGCACGCTCCTCGACCGCGAGACCGGTCAGGAATACCCGCTGGGTCCCGACACCATGTACCTGCTCAACGGCCACGAGCGCCACACCGTCACCGCGACAACCGAACTGCGCATGTACTGCGTGTTCAACCCGCCGGTGGTCGGCAACGAGACGCACGACGAGAACGGCGTGTACCCCCTCGTCACCGTCGACGACTGATCACCCCCATGGCCGATCAGGACGAACGCACACCGGTCGCCCTGACGCCGGGACACGACGAGCACCTCACCGCGGCGATCGAGTCCGCGGGCGGGGTGCTCGTCGCTCTGTCCGACGCACGCGTGCTGGTGTGGGCGGGCGGGGTCGACGACTTCCCCGCCGAGCTGCCCGACTCGATCGAGTGGGTGGCACTCAAACTCGCCGGCATCGAGGAGTTCATGTCGGCCGGGCTGATCGACGACCGACGGACATGGACCAACGCGTCCGGCTTCTACGCCGAGAACGTCGCCGAGCACGCGCTGGCCCTCCTGCTCTCCGGGCTGCGCCAGATCCCCGCAGCCGTGCGCTCGCGGTGGGACAAGGACGGCATCGACACGTCCATCCGCTCACTGCACGGCTCGACCGTGGCGATCGTCGGTGCGGGCGGTATCGCCCGATCACTGATCCCGCGCCTGTCCGCGTGCGGCGCCGACGTCATCGCGGTCAACCGGTCCGGCCGTGCCGTCGACGGTGCCCGTGAGACTTTGCCCGCCGACCGCATCGAGGAGGTGTGGTCGCGCTGCGATCACGTCGTCGTCGCCGCGCCCTCGACGGCGTCGACGCGCCACCTCATCGACGCGTCGGTGCTGGAAGCGCTCCCCGACCACGCCTGGATCGTCAACGTCGCCCGAGGCGCGCTCGTCGACCAGGAGGCCCTGCTCACCGCCGTCCGCGACGGTCAGATCGCCGGCGCCGCACTCGATGTCACCGATCCTGAACCCCCGGCCGCCGACGACCCGATCTGGGACGAGCCGCGGATCATCGTGACCCCGCACGTGGCGAATCCGTCGTCCGGACTCACCCGCACGCTCGCTCCGTGGATCGCGGAGAACCTGCGTCGGTTCCGCTCCGGTCAGCCGCTGCTGTCGACGATCACACCCGGCAGCACCTACTGAGATCGACGCGGCGTCAGCCCTGCCGTGTCGGGCGGATGGTGATGTCGCCGACCTCCACGTCGTCGGGCTGTTCGATGGCGAACGCGATCGCTCTCGCCACCGCGTCGGGTTCCATGCCGAGTTCGGCGACGGCCGCGGTGAGCGCATTCGCGGCGTCCCGATCGCTCCACGATTGCGCGACGAGGTCGGAGAACTCGGTCCGGACCATGCCCGGAGAGATGGACGTGGTCCGCAGGACGCCGTCGGTCGACTCCTGCCGTAGGCCCTCCAGGAGGGTGCGAACCGCGTTCTTGGTGCCCGCGTAGATCGCCTGTGTCGGCGTGATCTTCAACCCCGACGTCGACAACGTGGTCACGAGATGACCGTGCCCCTGGGACCGGAACACCGGTACCGCCGCGGCGATCCCGTTCAACACCCCACCGACGTTCACGTCGATCATCGCCGACCACCCCTCGACGTCGAGATCGTCGACGGGTCCGAGCCGCGCGATCCCGGCGTTGTTGACCAGCACGTCGAGCCGACCGAATCGCTGCACGGCCAAACGGACCAACCCCTCCAGATCCTCCCGCCGTGTCACGTCGGTGGCGCACACCTCCGCCCGTCCCCCGCCGTCGACGATGTCGCGCGCGATCTGGTCCAGACGGTCGGTCCGACGGGCACCGAGCACCACCGCGGCGCCGCGCGCGGCGAGCAATCTCGCGGTTGCCTCGCCGATTCCGCTGCTCGCACCCGTGATCGCCACGACCTTGTCGAGGATTTCAGCCATTGTTCGTAACCTCCGGTCTAGAGTGGACACATGTCCGCTTACCCCTCGACCGTAGCGGACACGTGTCCGCTCGGCCACTCCCCGGCCGTGCAGGCGGGTTGATGGCCTCCCCGCGCCGGGCCGATGCCCTCGAGAACCGCGAGCGGATCGTCGCCGCGGCACGCGCGGCGATCGCGGCGTCGGACGAGGTGAAGCTCAACGCGATCGCCAAGGACGCCGGCGTCGGGCAGGGCACCCTGTACCGCCATTTCCCGACTCGTGAGGATCTGCTCGCCGAGGTCTATCGCGGCGACGTCGACGTTCTCGTCGCGGCCGCCCCGATGCTGTTGGCCGACAATCCGCCGGTCGAGGCGCTGGCGCTGTGGTTCGAGCGTGTGGCCGACTACGCGCAGATCAAGCGTGGGGTCTTCGCAGCCGTCGAGGCGGGCGTGTGGCGTGCCCTGTCGGCGCACAGCATCGGACCGATCGGGGACGCGGTGTCGGCCCTGCTCGCTGCCGGTCGCGCGGAGGGCACCATCCGTGCAGACGTGGACGCTCGCGATGTCATCCTGCTGATCGGCTACCTGACACGGCTCGACGACGAGGAGTGGGAGCCGCGTGCCCGCCACCTGCTCGGCGTCGTTCTCGACGGGCTGCGCACACGGAGTTGACCCGATCCACGCCCCGGTCGGTCCGGCGTCGGTTCGTCCCCGTCGCACGGTCGGCTCGCTACCCTGGAGTGGTGCGCACTCGTAGTCAGTTGGCCTGGGTTCCCGGTGAACCCACCGAGGTCGACCACGACGTCGATGAACGGGTCGAGCGGGCCCGCACCCTGCTGAACGGACGTCGCGTCGTGGCGATCACCGGCGCAGGCATGTCCACCGATTCCGGGATCCCCGACTACCGCAGCCCCGACGCCATCCCCCGCGCCCCGATGACGATCGACATGTTCCTGTCCTCGGCCGACTTTCGCAGGCACTACTGGGCCCGGAACCACCTCGGCTGGCGTCACATGGACGCCGCGCTGCCCAATCGCGGACACCTCGCCATCACCGAACTCCAGCGCCAGGGGATGGTCTCCGGCGTGATCACCCAGAACGTCGACATGCTGCACATCAAGGCCGGCAACGCACCGGTCCTCGAACTGCACGGTTGCTACGGCAGGGTCTGCTGCGTCGACTGCGGATGGCAGATCTCCCGCCACCGGCTCGCGACCATCCTCGAACCGCTCAACGCGGACTTCTCCGCACGTATCCGTGGTCGGGGCGCGATCGAGGTCGCCCCCGACGCCGACGTCGCCGTGTCCGACACCGGCGACTTCGCGATGATCGACTGTCCCGAATGCGGCGGCGTCCTCAAACCGGCGATCGTCTATTTCGGCGAGAGTGTTCCGAAAACCACGGTGGCTCGGGGCTATTCGATGATCGACGACGCCGATGCGGTCCTCGTCCTCGGATCGTCGCTGACGGTGATGTCGGGGCTGCGGTTCGTCCGACACGCGCATCGGACGGGCAAGACCGTCGTGGTGGTGAACCGGGGCCACACCCGCGGCGACGACATCGCAGATCTCAAGATCGACCACCGCTGCGCCGAGGTCCTCACCCGACTGTCGCAGCCGCGGTAGGACCGCCGGCGAGCCGTCGGTCGGGTCAGGTGCTCAGGACCAGGTCGTCGGCGTGGACGACCGGACGACGCAGGCCCACCGGCAGGTCAGAGGTGGACCGGCCGATCATCTCGGCCACCTCGCCGGCCTCGTAGGCGATGACCCCGCGCGCCCGCACGGATCCGTCGGCGCCGACGACGTCGACGACGTCGCCCCCGGAGAACCGGCCCTCGACGCCGACCACACCGGCCGGTAGCAGGGACTTGCGCCGTGCGATCGCCGCCGCGGCGCCGTCGTCGACGACGATGCGTCCCCGGGTCTCGGCGGCGTGGCGGACCCAGAAGTTGCGGGCCGACATGCGGGCGTCCCGGGCGGCGAACGCCGTCCCGACGCCCGCGGCGCCCAGTGCGGCCGCCGCGTCGGATGCCGCGGCCAACAGGACCGGCACACCGGCGTCGGCGGCCAGACGTGCCGCCGACAGCTTCGACGCCATCCCGCCGGTGCCCAGTGCCCCACCGGATCCCGCGATCACCCCGTCGAGGTCGGCGGCGCCGGCCACCTCGGCGATCATCCGGGCATCACCCTTGCGGGGGTCGCCGTCGTAGAGACCGGCGACGTCGGACAGCAGGACCAGTGCGTCGGCTCCGGCCAGGTGCGCGACGAGGGCGGCGAGCCGGTCGTTGTCACCGAATCGGATCTCGTCGGTGGCGACGGTGTCGTTCTCGTTGACCACGGCCACCGCGCCGAGCGTGCGGAGTCGGTCGAGCGTGCGTTGGGCGTTGGCGTGCTGGGCGCGCATCGAGATGTCGTGCGCCGTCAGGAGAACCTGGCCGACGGTGCGTCCGTACCTGGCGAACGAGGTTCCCCAGGCGTGTGCCAGCGACAACTGGCCCACGCTCGCGGCGGCCTGTTTGGTGGCCAGGTCGGTGGGACGCTTCTTCAGTCCCAGCGGCCCGATGCCCGCGCCGATCGCCCCGGACGAGACGACGATGACGTCGGTCCCCGACGCCATCCGGGTCTCGAGCGCGTCGGCCAACGCATCGAGGCGGTCGAGATCGAGACCGTCGGAGATGTCGGTCGGCGACGACTTCACCAGCGCCGACGAGCCGATCTTGACCACGATGCTGCGTGCGCCCGCGATCTGGGTACGTACCGGGGACCTGAGATCAGCGGTCATCGTCGTGCAGGTCGTCGCTCAACCCGTCGTCCGACGTCCCGGTGCCGGCGAAGGCCTCCGCGCCGAGATCGACCGGAGCGGAACCGAAGTCGTCGGCATGGTGGCGACGCGCCTTGCGGGCGACCTTGCGGTCGGCGGCACCGATGCGATCGGGCCGATCGAGTCGGACGTCGCTGCCGCGACCCTGGATGGGCACGTCCTCGCCGCTCGGCACCTGTGGGTCCCAGTCGAAGCTGACGTCGCCGATGGTCACGGGGGCACCGGCGACCGCGCCCTGCTTGGTCAGTTCGGCCTCGACGCCCAGGCGGCTCAACCGGTCGGCCAGATAGCCGACGGCCTCGTCGTTGTCGAACTGCGTCTGCTTGATCCACCGTTCCGGACGCGTTCCGCGGACGATGAATCCGCCCGGCGTCGCCGGATCGCGCACCACCGTGAAGCCGGTCTCGTCGACCGCCTTCGGGCGGATGACCGCGCGACGTGGGACCGGCGGCGGGTTCTCCGTGCGGTGACGTCGTACGAGCTCGGCCAGCGCGTAGGTGAGTTCGGTGAGCCCTGCGTGGCTGACCGCCGAGATGGCGAACACCGGCCAGCCGCGCTCTGCTACCTCGGCGGTCACCAGTTCGGCCAGATCGGCGGCGTCGGGGACGTCGATCTTGTTGAGGATGACCACACGGGGCCGGTCGGCCAGGTCGGTGAGACCATGATCCGACGACAGCGCGGGCGTGTAGGCGGCCAGCTCGGCTTCGAGTGCGTCGATGTCGGACAACGGATCCCGGCCGGGATCGAGCGTCGCGCAGTCGACGACGTGCGCGAGGACGGCACAGCGCTCGAGGTGTCGCAGGAATTCGAGGCCGAGGCCCTTGCCCGCGGACGCGCCCGGGATCAGGCCCGGCACGTCGGCGATGGTGAAGATGTCCGAACCGGCGGTCACCACACCGAGGTTGGGAACCAGGGTGGTGAACGGGTAGTCGGCGATCTTCGGCTTGGCCGCCGAGAGCACCGACACCAGCGAGGACTTGCCTGCCGACGGAAAGCCCACGAGACCGACGTCGGCGACCGACTTCAGTTCCAGGACGAGCTCGTTGACCTCGCCTTCCTCGCCGAGGAGGGCGAACCCGGGCGCCTTGCGGGCACGTGACGCCAGCGAGGCGTTGCCGAGCCCACCGCGACCACCGGCCGCCGCGGCGTATGTCGTTCCCGCCCCGACCATGTCGGCGACGATCTTGCCGTCGGCGTCGAGCACCACCGTGCCGTCGGGCACCGGGAGGATCAGATCGTCGCCGTCCGCGCCGTCGCGGTTGGAACCCGCGCCCGGTCGGCCGTTCTGGGCGCTGGCGTGCGGCCGGAAGTGGAAATCGAGCAGCGTGTGCACCTGCGGGTCGACCACGAGGGTGACGCTGCCGCCGTTGCCCCCGTTGCCGCCATCGGGTCCGCCGAGCGGTTTGAACTTCTCACGATGCACCGACGAGCAGCCGTGACCGCCGTTGCCCGCCGTTGCGTGAATGGTCACGCGGTCGACGAATCTCGACATTTCCCAGCCTTTCTCGGTGATGTGATGGGCGCGTCAGGTGCGGCGGCCCGGTGATGCGGTGTGGAACGGGTGAAACGAGAACAGTGTTCGAAAAGAGACGAGGGGCGGGCCGGGTGTCGAAAGACCCTGGCCCGCCCCTCGCGGAGCTCTCGAGAAATCGAGGCGTCGTGCGTCAGACCGCAGCGGTGTCGGCGACGACGATGTTGATCGTCTTGCGTCCACGCTTCTGGCCGAACTCCACCGCGCCTGCGGACAGGGCGAACAGGGTGTCATCGCCACCGCGTCCGACATTCACGCCCGGGTGGAAGTGGGTTCCACGCTGACGGACCAGGATCTCGCCTGCGCTGACCACCTGGCCACCGAATCGCTTGACGCCGAGTCGTTGTGCGTTCGAGTCGCGACCGTTGCGCGAGCTGGACGCACCCTTCTTGTGTGCCATGTCTTAACTCCTTCTCGACGTCGCGTTACTTGATTCCGGTGACCTTGAGCACCGTCAGCTTCTGACGGTGGCCCTGGCGCTTGTGGTACCCGGTCTTGTTCTTGAACTTGTGGATGCGGATCTTCGGGCCCTTGACGTGCTCGACGACCTCACCGGTGACGGCGGCCTTGGCCAGCGCATCGGAGTCGGTGGTCAGCGTCGAGCCGTCGACGACGAGGGTGACGGGCAGCGGCACCGTGGAGCCGACCGGTCCGTCGATCTTCTCGACCTTCACCAGGTCGCCTTCAGCGACCTTGTACTGCTTACCGCCGGTCTTGACGATCGCGTACGTTGCCATCGGAGCACTACCTCTTACTGTCTGTTGTCCTGTGCGCCCGCAGGGTGTGCGGGGCCGTCTTACGTCGTGTTCACGTCGATCTCGTGGGAGTCCGACCTGCCTGCGGTGAACGAGGGCGTCGTCTCCGGTGGAGGGACGCGCTGCGCTGGTTTCGGACACAGCGCTACCTTGCTCGCCTGAAGGCGACTAACCGAGGTTACGGGAGTGTCACTCGCCGGGTCAAACCGTGGTCAGCGCCGTGGTGCGGTGTCGAGCGCCTCAGTCCTCCTGGGGCGGACCGGCCGGTCGTCCGGCCGCTCGCCGACGAGGTCGCCGCGTGGCGGCCACCACCGGTTCGTCGACCGCTGCCGCGGCACCCACCGTGGTGATCGGTGCGGTGTCAGCGGGAGCGACGGCGGCGACGGTCAGTGACCCGACGGTGCCCGAGACGGGTTCGGAGGCCGCCACCGGCGCCGCAGCCGGGCGACGGGCCGCGCGACGACGCTTGCGCGGCGGTGCGGGCTCGTCGGCCGGGGTCTCGACGGATGGGGTCTCGACGACGGGCTCGCCACCGGCTTCGGGTTCGCTGACCGAGTCCTCGGGAGTCGGATCGGCGACGACCTCGGACGGGGCGTCCGGTGTGTGGACGACGGCGGCGACCGCGTCGGTCGCGACCTCCACCGGATCGCTGTCGCGGTCGGGCGCGGTGGGGTCACCCTCGGAGCGGGATGTCGGGTCGGCGGCCGTCGAGTCCCCGTCGTTGTCCCCCGACGGCTCCTCGCCCTCGGGGTGCGAGGCCATCGCGCGGAACATCGGGTGTTCGGACGGGTTGTGGGCGGGCTTGGCCTCGGCCGGGGCGTCCGCCTTCTTCTTGCCGCCACGGCGGGAGCGCTTGGAACTCTCCTGACGCGGTGCGTCGTCGCCTCCGCCGGTCACCTCGACCGGATTGGCATGGACGATGATCCCGCGACCGGAGCAGCAGGTGCAGGTCGACGAGAACGCCTCCAGCAGGCCGGTTCCCAGTCGCTTGCGCGTCATCTGGACCAGCCCGAGGGAGGTCACCTCCGACACCTGGTGCCGGGTGCGGTCCCGCGACAGGGCCTCGGTCAGACGTCGCAGCACGAGGTCGCGGTTGGATTCGAGCACCATGTCGATGAAGTCGACGATGATCATCCCGCCGATGTCGCGCAGACGCATCTGACGGACGATCTCCTCGGCGGCCTCGAGGTTGTTACGGGTGACCGTCTCCTCGAGGTTTCCACCGGAGCCGGTGAACTTCCCGGTGTTGACGTCGACGACGGTCATCGCCTCGGTGTGCTCGATGATCAGGGTTCCGCCCGACGGCAGCCACACCTTGCGCTCGAGGGCCTTGGCGAGTTGCTCGTCGATGCGGTGCACGACGAACGCATCGGGCGAGTCCGCGTGCGACTTGGTGAACTTCACGAGACGGTCGGCGAGGTCGGGTGCGACCGACTCGACGTACCCGCGGACGTGTTCCCACGCCGAGTCGCCGTCGACGACGAGCTTCTTGAAGTCCTCGTTGAACAGGTCACGGACGACCTTCACGAGCAGATCCGGCTCTTCGTAGAGCGCCTGCGGGGACGCCCCCTTGGCCTTGCCCGCTCCCGCGGTTGCCTCTTCGATCTGGGCCCACTGGGCCTTGAGCCGGTCGATGTCGGCGGACAGTTCCTCGGCGCTGACGCCCTCGGACGCCGTACGGATGATCACGCCGGCCTCGGGCGGGACCAGCTTCGACAGGATCTGCTTGAGTCGTTTGCGTTCGACGTCGGGCAGCTTGCGGCTGATACCGGTCGACGATCCGCCGGGCACGTAGACCAGGTAGCGGCCGGCGAGGGAGATCTGGGTCGTCAGTCGCGCGCCCTTGTGTCCGACGGGGTCCTTGCTGACCTGCACGACGACCGGGTCGCCGGGCCGCAGCGCCTGCTCGATCTTGCGGCTGCCGCCGTCGAGTCCGGCCGCGTCCCAGTTGACCTCACCTGCATAGAGCACACCGTTGCGTCCCCGACCGATGTCGACGAAGGCCGCCTCCATGCCGGGCAGGACGTTCTGCACCCGGCCGAGGAAGATGTTGCCGACCATCGACGACGAGGTCGACGTGGTGACGAAGTGTTCGACCAGGACACCGTCCTCGAGGACAGCGACCTGCGTGTAGTCCTCGGTAGGTGCGGTCGTCTCGTCGGCGTCGTCGGACAGACCGACGTTGGCCGAACGCTCCCGCACCACCATGACCCGGTCGACCGCCTCGCGACGGGCCAGGAACTCGGACTCGGTGAGGATCGGCGGGCGACGGCGACCGGCGTCGCGACCGTCCCGGCGACGTTGACGCTTGGCCTCGAGACGGGTGGACCCGGAGATGCCCTGCACCTCGTCGCGATCACGCGAGGAGGAGGACGACGACGAGCGTGACTTGGCCCGCGGCTCGCGCTCGTGCACGACGGTGTTCGGCGGATCGTCACTCGGCTGGTCGTCCCCGTCGGCGCCGCCCTTGCGGCGGCGACGCCGGCGACGGCGGCGGTTGTTCGCCGACGATTCGTCGTCACCGGAATCGTCGGAGTCGTCATCGCGGGAATCGGCGTCATCGGACCCGGCGTCCTTCGTCGACGAGTGATCGCCGTCGGACTTCTCGCCGTCCGACTTCTCGGCCACTGCGTCCCGACCGGACTTCTGCTCGTCGGGCTTCTCGGCCGCGTCGCCACCGGAGCTGTCGGCGTCGGCATCGGCGTTCTTGGCGCCCGACCCTCGACGTCCGCCGCCACGGCGACCCGAACGCGGTTCGGTGGTGGTCGAGTCGGACTGCTCGGCGTCGTCGGACGTGGAGGCATCGGTACCGGAGTCGTCGGACGAGCCGGCCGACTCATCATCCGAGGAGTCGTCGAGGTCGGAGTTCTGCTCGCCGGCGACCTGGTCGCCGCGCCCACGACCGCGACCACGACGTCCGCGACGTCGGCGGCGCGAGCCCGAGGCGGATCCGTCACCGTCGTTGTCGTTGTCGTTCGAGTCGTCGGTGTTCGTGGCCGAGGACTCGGGCTGGGGCGCCGTGGCGTCCTCGGACGGGGTGGCCTCGTCGACGGTCGCGGCGGGCTTCTCGGCACGCTGTGTGCGTCGACGGGTGCTCGGCTCCGGGGCCTGCGGCTGCAGGAACAGCGGCCCCTGTGAGGAATCGCCGGCGTCCGCCTTCGTGGTGGGCTCGACGGCCTCGACCGCGGAGAACAACGACGGTGTCGTGGGCTCGGAGGCCACGTCGGTCGGTGCTGATGTCGGGCGGGCCGACTCGGCGGGCGCCTCGGGTGCGGGGGTCTCGACCGGCGCAGGGGTGTCCGGGGTGCTCGACGCCGTGTCGACGTCAGCGGCGGCCGGCTCGGCCAGCCGGTCGCGGACCTGCACCGCGGCGCTGCGGTCGATGCTCGACTGGGGGCTGCGGGCGACGATGCCGAGCTCGGCGAGGTGCACGAGCACCTCGCGGCTGGGGATACCGAGTATCCGGGCGAGCGCGTGCACCCTCAGCTTGTGGGGGAACTCCTGCGCCGGGGTGGCGTCGGCGTTCGAGTCGGTGCTGTTCAAGTCTTCGGACGAGCCATTGTCGGCCACGTGTTCTCCTCGGCCCCCGGGCGCATCGTCTCGACGCGGCCTCGCGAGGGCTGTGCTGTGTGTCGGACCGCGAGCGGTCCGAGTTTGTATGGTCTCGCGTCGGCGGACAGCGGTTGTGCCGTGTCCGCGCAACGCATTGGGCTGATGGCATCACCGGAGTCCGAGCGGTCCACACCGCGCGTGCGTCGTTGTGATCGACACATCGCGTTGTTGTGATCAACGCCAAGCGGGGACCGAGGGAATTCGGTGGGTCATCGGGTGTCATCACCGACGGTGTCGGCAACGACCCATGCAGTATCCCACACGGGTGTCGCGCGACGGCGCACCACTGCGGTTCACCCGCGGTTCGGTTGCCGTCAACGACGGCGGCCCGCCCGGTGCGCGAGCGCACAGGACGGGCCGCCGAGCGCGCGAACCGGCCGTTTCCGGGGTCGGGTGCGCTGATGGACGAGGTGGGTCAGGACAGGCCGGGGAACCAGAGCGCGATCTCACGCTCGGCCGACTCGGGCGAGTCGGATCCGTGGACCAGGTTGTTCTGCGTGTTCAGGGCGAGGTCGCCGCGGATCGTGCCGGGGACCGCCTTCTCGACCGGGTCGGTACCGCCGGCGAGTTGCCGGAAAGCGGCGATCGCCCGTGGGCCCTCGACGACCGCGGCCACCAGTGGCCCGGAGGTGATGAACTCCAGCAGCGACCCGAAGAACGGCTTGTCCTGGTGTTCGGCGTAGTGGCCACGTGCGACGTCGTCGCTCACGGTCCGCAGTTCGAGGGCCACCAAGGACAGGCCCTTGCGTTCGATTCGGCTGATGATCTCGCCGACCACTGCCCGGGCTACGCCGTCGGGCTTGATCAGGATCAGGGTGCGTTCGGTCACGACGACAGAGTAGCCATGCCCCCGTGCCGAGCCGCGGACGGCTCAGTCGCAGTACTTGCCCTCGATGGCGAAGAAGCCGTAGTTGAACAGGTTCCCCGAGGTGGCGCGGGGGTCGACGACAACCTGCACACATCCGCCCGGGGACTTCAGAGCCTCGGCGACGGTCGCGTCGAACCGAGCGGCCAGCGCGAGATTCGCGGCACGGTACTGCGCGGGCACCGGGATCGACGCGACGAACTGGGCGAGGTCGATCCGCGACGCACGCACGGTGAGGTCGTGTGTGGCGGTGTAACCGAACTCCGTCGGCGACACCGGCACCGGCTCACCTGCGGGCAGGACCTCGACCGCACTCGTGTCGGGTTCCACCGCAGAGGCAGCACCCACGCCCATCGTCGAGATACCCGCCGCGAGTGCGCAGGAGATCACGGCCACGGAGGAACGGGTGCTGAGACGACGCATGAGGTGATGGGCCTTTCGACGGTGAGATCGCGGGCGGACGCCCGCGGACGACCCTCGCATGGTGTCAGCCGGTGGCGCTCACGTCATCCCGAATTGCGGCAGCGACGATAACGAATCGGACACGGCCGGCGGTGCGCCGGTCAGGCCGGATCGGCCCCGGTGTCCGCGATCGGCTCCTGACCGGGCAACAGTCCCCGCTCCATCCGTAGTCGGACGTCGCGCTTGATGTAGGCGATGTACAGCCAGACCAGACCGAAGACGATGCCGACCGCGGCGATCGACCAGTGGAAGATGACGCCGATGATGAGCAGCACCTGCAGTGCGAGATCGAACTGCAGGGCCCAAGGACGTCCCTGCACTCCCGCGCCGAGGACCATGAGCAGCGCGAGGACGACCAGGTAGACACCCGACAACCAGGTCAGACCGCCGCCGACCTTGGCCACGATGGGCAGGGCCAGCAGGACGACGATGAACTCGAGGATGAGCGTTCCGGCCATGATCCCGCGCAGGCCCTTCCACGGATCGTTCACCGGTGGGGTGAACCGGCCCCCGACCGCGTCGGACGGGGTGTCCCCCGGCCCGCTCGCTTCGCTCCCGGTGCCGGGTGTCATGAGGGGTCCTTTCCGAACAACGTGCG
The DNA here is from genome assembly GCF_016462415.1 of Williamsia sp. Taxonomy (GTDB): domain Bacteria; phylum Actinomycetota; class Actinomycetes; order Mycobacteriales; family Mycobacteriaceae; genus Williamsia_A. The sequence continues at coordinate 98,064 of NZ_JAEMTF010000002.1, forward strand.
GGCCGCACCGGCGGTGACCACCGAGCCGGTGATCACCACGCCTGCGCCGGACATCTGATCCAGCTCGTCACCGGTCTCCTCGGCGGCGGCAACCGCGGCCTCGACCGCCTCGGGCAGGAACGGTCGCACGTCGACGCGGTCCTCGCCGAAGATCGGCAGCGCCAGGTCGGCGAGGTCGGTGGTGTCCATCGCCCGCGGCGATCCGTTGTTGGTGAGCACCACCGAGTCCACCACCGGTTCCAGCGCGGTCAGCAGACCGACCGCGTCCTTGTCCCGCATGACACCGACGACCGCGATGAGGCGACGGAAGTCGAACTCCTCGACCAGGCTGCGGGCCAGTGCCGCCGCACCGTGGGGATTGTGGGCCGCGTCGAGGAAGACCGACGGCGCCGTGCGCACGCGCTCAAGGCGTCCGGGGGTGGTGACGGCGGCGAATCCCGCACGTACCGCGTCGATGTCGAGTTGTCGGTCGGCGCCGGCACCGAAGAAGGCCTCGACCGCCGCGAGAGCGAGCACCGCGTTGTTCGCCTGGTGCCCGCCGTGCACCGGCAGGAAGATCTCGGAGTAGACGCCCCCGAGCCCCTGCAGTTCGAGCATCTGACCGCCGACGGCGGTACGGCGCTCGAGTACCCGGAACTCCGAGTCCTGCCGGGCGACGAGCGTCTCGGCCTCGGCCACGCGGGCCATCAGCACGCTCGCGGCCTCGGGATCCTGGGCGGCGAGGATCGTGACGGGATCGACCGGCACGATGTCGTCGGCGTTGGCGGGCTTGATGATCCCCGCCTTCTCCCCCGCGATGGCCGTGAGGGTGTCCCCGAGATAGTCGGCGTGGTCCATCGCGATCGGCGTGATCACCGCCACCGACGGTTCGATGACGTTGGTGGCATCCCAGGTGCCGCCGAGACCGGTCTCGACGACGGCGACGTCGACCGGCGCCTCGGCGAACACCGCGTACGCCATCGCGGTGAGCACCTCGAACTTGCTCATCCGCGGCCCACCCTGGGCGATCGACGAGTCGTCGACCATGGTGATGAACGGTTCGAGTTCGCGGTAGGTGTCGACGTAGAGCCGCGGCGAGATCGGCGCACCGTCGACCGAGATGCGTTCGGTCGCGAGCTGCAGGTGCGGGCTGGTGATCCGACCGGTCCGACGGTGCAGTGCGGTCAGCAGGGAGTCGATCATCCGGGTGACCGACGTCTTGCCGTTGGTGCCGGCGATGTGGATCGACGCATACCCCTTCTGCGGTGATCCGAGTACGTCCATCAGGGCGACCATGCGGGTCAGGGACGGCTCGATCTTCGTCTCCGGCCAGCGGTCGTCGAGTTCGGCCTCGACCTCCGCGAACTCGGCGAGGTCGTCGGCGGTCGGGATGCCGGTGGCGTCCTGCGGCGCGCTCACGCCCCACCCAGCTCGTCGAGCTTGGCGCGGATGCGCTCGACCTCCTCGGTCGCGATGCGCTGACGGTTCCTGATCTTCTCCACGACCGGCTCCGGCGCCTTGGCCAGGAACTGTTCGTTGCCGAGCTTGCCGGTGGTCTGCGCCAGCTCCTTCTCGGCCGCGGCGAGATCCTTGGCCAGACGGCGCTTCTCGGCGTCGACGTCGATGGACTCGGAGGTGTCGAGTTCGACCCGGATGGTCGCCGAGCTCAACCGGACATCGATGGTCGCGGTGGCGGAGAAGTCGTCGCCTGCGGCCGTCAGCTTCGCCAACGAGTCGACGTAGGGCCGCACCGACCCCAGACCGGCGGCGTCGATCCCGTCGAGGCGGGTGGGGACGCGCTTGTTGTCGGCGATCCCCTGATCGCCGCGGAACCGGCGGACCTCGGTGACGAGTCGCTGGGTGTCGGAGATGCGTTGGGCGGCCTGCGCATCGGCCGTACCGCCGATGGCCGTGGGCCACGACGCGGTGACGAGGGTCTCCACACCGGTCAATGTCGTCCACAGGACCTCGGTGACGAACGGCATCACCGGATGCAGCATCCGCAGGATCGAGTCCAGGACGGTACCGAGCACGATCGCCGTGGCCTGGGCGCGGTCGGTGTCGACGACGCCGTCGGCACCCGCGTAGACCTGCACCTTCGCCAATTCGACGTACCAGTCACAGAATTCGTCACGCGCGAAGTGGTACAGCGCCTCACAGGCCTTCGCGAACTCGTAGGACTCGAACCCGGCGTCGGCCTCGGCGAGCACTTCGTCGAGACGACCGAGAATCCACCGGTCGGCGTCGGTCAGGTCGGAGCGGTCCGGCAGCTCGCCGAGACGCGCACCGTTCATCAGCGCGAACTTGGTGGCGTTGAACATCTTGGTGGCGAAGTTGCGCGACGCCTCGGCGTGGTCGTCGCCGACGGACAGGTCGCCGCCGGGGGTGGCCCCGCGCGCCAGGGTGAACCGCAGCGCGTCGGCCCCGAACCGGTCGACCCAGTCCAGCGGGTCGATGCCGTTGCCCTTGGACTTCGACATCTTGCGGCCGTGTTCGTCGCGGACCAGTCCGTGCAGGAACAGATCCCGGAACGGGACGGCGTTGTCGCCCTCCATCGTGTCGCCCACGTAGGTGCCGAACATCATCATCCGGGCCACCCAGAAGAACAGGATGTCGTAGCCGGTGACGAGGACGCTGGTCGGATAGAACTTCGCCAGATCGGCGGTCTCGTCCGGCCATCCCATCGTCGAGAACGGCCACAGTCCCGACGAGAACCAGGTGTCGAGGACATCGGGGTCCTGCTCGTACCCGGCGGGCGGCTCCTCCCCCGGTCCGACGCAGACGACATCGCCGTCGGGGCCGTACCAGATCGGGATGCGGTGTCCCCACCACAGCTGCCGCGAGATGCACCAGTCGTGCATGTCGTCGACCCATCCGAACCAGCGCGGCTCCATCGACGCCGGGTGGATCACGGTGTCGCCGTTGCGGACCGCGTCGCCGGCGGATTTCGCGAGTGTCTCGACACGCACCCACCACTGCATGCTCAACCGCGGCTCGATCGCCTCGCCGCTGCGCTCGGAGTGCCCGACGCTGTGCAGGTACGGGCGGACCTCCGTGACGATGCGGCCCTGCTCGGCGAGCGCCTCGCGCACCGCGACGCGGGCGGCGAACCGGTCGAGTCCGTCGAACTGCGTTCCGGTGTCGCAGATGTGGGCCGCGGCGTCCATGATCGTGGGCATCGGCAACCCGTGACGCTGACCGAGGGCGAAGTCGTTGGGATCGTGCGCCGGGGTGATCTTGACCGCGCCGGTACCGAACTCGGGATCGACATAGTCGTCGGCGACAACGGGGATCGACCGGTCGAGGAAGGGGTGCGGGAGCTCGGTGCCCACCAGGTGGGCGTAGCGCTCGTCGTCGGGGTGCACCGCGATCGCGGTGTCACCCAGCATCGTCTCCAGTCGCGTGGTGGCCACGACGACATGGGGCTCGGCGTCGTCCATCGACCCGTACCGGAAGCTGACGAGCTCACCCTCGACGTCGTCGTAGGACACCTCGATGTCGCTGATCGCCGTCTGCAGGGTCGGCGACCAGTTGACGAGCCGCTCGGCGCGGTAGATCAGGCCGTCGTCGAACATGCGCTTGAACACCGTGTGCACGGCGCGCGAGAGACCCTCGTCCATCGTGAAGCGTTCGCGCGACCAGTCGACGCTGTCACCGAGGCGGCGCATCTGGCCGCCGATGTCGCCACTGATCTCGGCCTTGGCCTCCCACACCTTGTCGATGAAGGCCTCACGGCCCAGCGAGTCGCGGGAGATGCCCTGCGCGGCCAGGCGCTTCTCGACCATTGCCTGCATCGCGATGGCGGCGTGGTCCATACCGGGCAGCCACAGCACCTCGTAGCCCTGCATCCGGCGGCGGCGGGAGAGCGTGTCCATCAGGACGTGCTCGAACGCGTGGCCCATGTGCAACGAACCGTTGACGTTGGGCGGCGGGATGACGATGGAGAACGGCGGCTTGTCGCTGCCCGCGTCGGCGGTGAAGTACCCGCCGTCGATCCAGCGCTGATAGATCGCGGATTCGTGGGCGGCGGGTTCCCAGGACTTGGGTAGCGAGACGGTAGGTGCTGGGAGTTCGGTCACCGTTCGATTCTAGGGAACGGTGATCGCCCCGGGTTGCCCGGGAACGCCCCCGGCGGTGATGCGGAGCCGATGCAGGTCCTCGGGGGCGTTGACGTTGACCAGCCAGTCGGCATTGCTGATCGAGACGCGGTTGACCACCAGGGTGTCGATGGCCGCCAACATGCGTCGCTCGCCGGTGGCCGCGAGGTCGCGGATCCGACCCGCGCAGGCGGTCCGGTACAGGGCCGCGAACGGGTGCGCGCGGTTGGCGTCGACCGCGATGGCCGCGTCGTCGTTCTCCCGGAGTCCGAGCAGCAGTTCGTCGATGAGGTCGGTGCTGATCAACGGCATGTCGGTGGCGCAGACGAAGGCGACCTCGCGACCGGCTGCGGCCGCGTCGGCCAGACCCGCCGCGAGCGCCCCGAGCGGCCCGGTGCCCGCCTTCTCGTCGGTGACCCAGTGGGCCTCCGGACCGCCGCTGCCCTTCAGGGTGCGATAGGCGGCCGACGACGCGGCCGCCACCACCGAGACGGGGTCGCAGCGCCGCCCCACCACCCCGACGATGCGGGCCAGCATGGGTTCACCGTTCCAGTCCAGTCCGGCTTTGTCCGAGCCCATCCGTCTCGACGCGCCCCCCGCCAGAACCACGCCCGCCAACGCCATATCCGCCACCACATCGGTCATGGGGCCAGTATCGCGTGACGGACTGCTCCGGCGAGGCCACTATGGAGGAATGACTTCCACCGAATCGGATCGGTCCGCCTCGCGGGCCGGTTCTCCCGAGGCGTCCGAGACCGCGGTCGACGAACCGACACGGACCGACACCTCCCACCCCAAGACCTACGCGGCGGGAGTCCCGGCGGTCGCGGTGTCCATGAAGCGCGGTTTCACCCAGATGGGTCCGCTGCGCACCGCGAGGACGTTCCTCGAGCTCAACCAGCGACACGGCTTCGACTGCCCCGGGTGCGCCTGGCCGGAGAAGCCCGGCGGCCGCAAGCCGGCGGAGTTCTGCGAGAACGGCGCGAAGGCGGTCGCCGAGGAGGCGACACGTCGACGGGTGACCCCGGACTTCTTCGCCACGCACAGCGTGGCGGAGCTGCGCGAGCGGTCGGAGTACTGGCTGTCGCAGCAGGGCCGGATTACCCATCCGATGCTGTTGCGCGACGGCGCGACCCACTACGAGCCACTGGACTGGGCCGACGCCTACCGGCTGATCGCCGATGAACTCGCCGCTCTCGACTCACCCGACGAGGCGGTGTTCTACACCTCGGGCCGCACCAGCAACGAAGCCGCGTTCGTCTACCAGTTGTTCGCGCGCAGCCTGGGCACCAACAACCTGCCCGACTGTTCGAACATGTGCCACGAGTCGTCCGGGCACGCGTTGTCGACCACGATCGGCATCGGCAAGGGCTCGGTGTCCGTCCTCGACGTGGAGAACGCCGACCTCATCCTGATCGCCGGCCAGAACCCCGGGACCAACCATCCCCGCATGCTCTCGATCCTCGGCGACGCGAAGCGCAACGGCGCGACGATCGTCGCGATCAACCCGCTGCCCGAGGCCGGGCTGCTGCGGTTCCGCGATCCGCAGCGTCCCGGCGACATCCTCGGCGCGGGCACGACGCTGGCCGACGAGTTCCTCCAGGTGCGGCTCGGCGGTGACATGGCCCTGTTCCGGGGGCTCGCCGCGCTGCTGTTGCGGGCCGAGAACGCGAATCCCGGCACCGTGTTCGATCACGAGTTCCTCGAGACCTACTGCTCGGGTGTCGACGACTACCTCGCGCTGGTCGCCGACACCGACATGGACGAGATCTGCGAGGCCACCGGTCTGCGCCTGGCCGAGCTCGAGAAGTTGGCACAGCTGTGGATCTCCTCCGACAAGACCATCGTCTGCTGGGCCATGGGACTCACGCAGCACCGCCACGCCGTGGCCACCATCGAGGAGGTCACCAACACCCTGTTGCTCAGCGGCATGATCGGCAAGCCGGGCGCGGGCGTCTGCCCCGTGCGGGGACACTCCAACGTGCAGGGTGACCGCACCATGGGCATCTGGGAGCAGATGCCCGAATCCTTCCTCGCCGCAATCGATTCCGAGTTCGGCATCACCAGCCCACGGGAGGTCGGTTACGACGTGGTCGACGCGCTGCGGGCGATGCGCGACGGCAAGGTCGGGATCTTCATGTCGATGGGCGGCAATTTCGTCTCGGCGACTCCCGACACCGAGGTCACCAAGGCGGCCATCGCGAGGTGCCGACTGACGGTGCAGGTCAGCACCAAGCTCAACGCGTCGCATCTGGCGACCGGCAGCACGGCGTTGATCCTGCCCACCCTCGGTCGTACCGACCGCGACATCCGGGACGGCAAGCGGCAACTCGTCACCGTCGAGGACTCGATGGGCTCGGTGCACCTGTCCCGTGGGTCGCTGACGCCGTCGAGCGACTGCATGCGCAGTGAGGTCGGCATCATCTGCGAGCTCGCCGAGACGGTGCTCGGCTCCGACCACGCCGTGAACTGGTCGGGCCTCGCGTCGGACTACGACCGCATCCGCGACCACGTCGCGGCCGTCGTGCCGGGATTCGAGAACTTCAACGACCGGGTGCGTCAGCCCGACGGCTTCCTGCTCCCGCACCCGCCGCGCGACAGCCGCGAGTTCCCCACCGAGAGCGGCAGAGCCGTGCTGACGGTCAACGACCTCGAATGGTTGCCGACACCGCAGGGGCGACTGATCCTGCAGACGCTGCGCAGCCACGACCAGTACAACACCACGATCTACGGGCACGACGACCGTTACCGGGGCATCAAGGGCAACCGCAGGATCATCATGGTCAACCCCGACGATCTCACCGAGTTGGGCCTGACCGACGATCAGCCGGTGTCGATCGTCTCGGAGTTCGAGGGCGCCGGCGGGCTCGAGGAACGCCGCGTCGACGGCTTCCGGGTGGTGTCGTATCCGACCCCACGCGGCAACGCCGCGGCCTACTACCCGGAGACCAATCCCCTCGTCCCGCTCGACCACGTGGCGACGAAGTCGAACACGCCGGTGTCGAAGGGGATCACCGTGCGATTGGTCGCGACGCCCTGATGGGACGGGTCACCACACGGATCCCGGTGCGACGCATACGTACCCACGGCGATGCCACGCGACCGGACACCCTGGCGGTGGAGGAGCCGCTCGAGATCCGCATCGCCGGTGCGCCGTTGACGATGACGATGCGCACCCCCGGCGCCGACATCGACCTGGTGCACGGGTTCCTGTTGTCCGAAGGGCTCATCGGTGGTGCCGAGGACATCGACACCATCCGCTACTGCGACGGAGTCGACGCCGACGGACAGAACACCTACAACGTCCTCGACGTGGCATCCGCGCCCGGTGTCACCCTGACCGCTCCGCCACGGGCGTTCACCACCACCTCGGCGTGCGGCGTGTGCGGTAAGTCGTCGATCGACGAGTTGCGTGCCACCTCACGGTTCGACCCGCGCGAGGACCACTCCCAGGTGGCCACCGACGTTCTCATCACGCTCCCCGACCGGCTGCGGGCCGAGCAGAAGACATTCGCGGGCACCGGTGGCACCCACGGTGCCGCGTTGTTCTCCACCGACGGCACGCTGCTGGTGGTCCGCGAGGACGTCGGACGACACAACGCCGTCGACAAGGTCATCGGCTGGGCGGTCCGCGAGAACCGGATCCCGTTGCGCGACACCGTCCTCATGGTGTCGAGTCGGGTGTCGTTCGAACTCGTCCAGAAGGCCGTCATGGCCGGGATACCCGTCCTCGCGGCGGTGTCGGCGCCCTCGTCGCTGGCCGCCTCGCTCGGCGACGAGACGGGACTGACTGTCATCGGGTTCCTACGCGGTGAGTCGATGAACATCTACTCCGCCCCCCAACGCGTGGTCGGTCACCCGACCGGGTCGGCGGAACCGTCAGTCGTCGGCGGCCGAGATCGTCACGTCGCCGAGGATGTCGGGTAGCTCAGCCGGTCGGTCGAGCACGTGCTGCGACAGGAACGCGAGCACAACCCGATACCAGACGATCGCGTTCTGCGGTTTGAGGACCCAGTGGTTCTCGTCCGGGAAGTACAGGAACCGGTGCACCGTCGACCCGTCGTCGGCCGCGGGCAGTCCCGACTCCGAGAGCAATTCGTACCAGAGTCGCAGTCCCTCGCCGATGGGCACGCGATAGTCCTTGTCACCGTGGATGACCAGCATCGGCGTCACGATGTCGGCGACGTAGAGGTGTGGTGAGTTCTCCACCGCCATCTCCGGCGACATCTCTCGCGCCCAGTAGTCGGCGCCGTCGGTGGTCGGGCCGAACTGGTCGAGGGCCCACAGGCTCGCGTGGGTGACCACGGCTCGGAACCGATCGGTGTGCCCGGCGATCCAGTTGGCCATGTACCCGCCGAACGAACCGCCCATGATCGCGGTGCGACCGGACTCGATGCGACGGTCCGCCTCGGCGGCGTCGGTCACCGCCATCAGGTCGGTGTAGGGCTCGAAACCCCAGCTGCCCCACCCCCGTCGGATGAAGTTCTGCCCGTATCCGGTCGACAGCGCGGGATCGGGCAGCAGGACGGCGTATCCCGCCGCCACCGCGATCCACGGGTTCCATCGCCACGACCACGCGTTCCAGGACCCCAACGGGCCTCCGTGCACCCACAGCAGCAACGGTGCCGGCGCGCTGTCGGAGGCACCGTGGGGCAGGGCCAACCACGCCCGCAACGGCGTGCCGTCGATCGCCTCGGTGCGCAGGTCCTCCAGGGTGCCCGGCAGTTCCGGGAGCTCCACCGGTCCACGCAACACGGTGACCTCACCGGATCGCAGGTCCACCCGGACGGCGTGCGGGGGCTCGGCCGGCGAACTGCGCAGTGCGAGCAGGTGTTCGGTGTCCGGATGGACCGCGACGTCGGTGTAGCAGTGGTCGGTGGCGGTCACCGCCCGGACGGCGGTCGACGCACCGACGGTGGGGTCACCGAGCACGTACACCTGTCCACGGCCGTCGTCGTCGGCGGTGACGATCAACTCCGCACCGCTTGCCGACCATGCGACGGACATCGGCCACCGGTCCCACCCGGTCCCCCAGTCGGTGACGGTGCCGGCGGCGAGGTCATAGGTGTGGGCGGTGATCACCGGGGCGTCGGTGGGAGTGGTCACCGACTCGCGCAGGAAGGCCACCCGCCGCCCGTCCGGCGAAACGGTGGGCGCGAAGAAGTCGTGGTCGGGTTCGGCCAGAAGGGTGACCCGCTCCCCCACGCCACCGGCGTCGTCGAATCCGATGCGCACCAACGTCGTGCGGGTCGCGGCCTGCGGCGCACCCACGCGCCACGTCGTGACCGCGAACGAACCGTCCGGCGCGACCGCGACACCCGCCTCACGCAACGCCGGGCCGGGGTTGTCGACCAGCGGGGTCAATTCGCCCGAAGACGCGAGATCGAAGAGGAAGGGGTGTCCGGGGCCGAGATCGGTGTCCCACAGGCGCACCGGATAACGGTCGTGCAGGATCGCCGAGACCGACGCGGTCTTCCGCTTCGCACGTAGCGTCTGATCGGCCTCGGCCGACCCGCCCAGCACATCGGCGAGCGCGAGCACGGTGTCGGCTGCCCGCGCGGCGGCGAGCGAGTTCACCCCGCCGGGGCGGGCGACGATCCGCTCGGCCTCGCCGGTGTCCGGGAGACGCCAAACGGCGGCGGCCGGGTCCTCGTCGGGCCCGGGCGTCGACTTCCGGATGAACCACAGGGCGCCGGTGCCGTCGAACGTCGGCGCGGACGCGCTGTCGGGTCCCTGGGTGAGGCGGGTGGCGGGGAGCTGTCCGGTCGGGTCGATCTCCCAGAGCGCGGTGGTGTGGCCGGTGGACTTCTCGTCGAGCGTGGCCACCGTGGTGACCAGTCGGCTGCCGTCCGGCGACATTGCCAACCCGCTGACGCGAGAGGTCGCGATGTAGCGGTCGAGGTCGTGGAAGTCGGTGTTCTCGGCGTGCGTCACGCCGCGAGACTACGCGGTCTTGTCGCGTCGTTCGTCGCGACGCGGCTTGCGCGGGACGATCGTCGGCAAGACGTTGTCCCGCACGGTCTCTCCGGTCACGACCACCTTGGCGACGTCGTCGCGGCTGGGGATGTCGTACATCACCGGGAGGAGCACTTCCTCCATGATCGCGCGCAGACCGCGGGCACCCGTGCCACGGTGGATGGCCTGATCGGCCACCGCCTCGAGGGCTTCCTCGGTGAACTCCAACTCGACGCCGTCCATGTCGAACAGGCGGATGTACTGCTTGACCAGAGCGTTCTTCGGGGTCGACAGGATGGAGACCAGCGACTCCTTGTCCAGATTGGTCACCGAGGCGATCATCGGCAGGCGACCGATGAACTCCGGGATCAGTCCGAACTTGATGAGGTCCTCGGGCATGACCTCGGCGAAGTGGTCGACGGTGTCGACATCGTTCTTGCTGGCGACCTCGGTGCCGAAACCGATGCCGCGCTTACCGATTCGGTCGGAGACGATCTTTTCCAGGCCGGCGAACGCACCCGCGACGATGAACAGCACGTTGGTGGTGTCGATCTGGATGAACTCCTGGTGTGGGTGCTTGCGTCCGCCCTGCGGGGGAACCGACGCCTGCGTCCCCTCGAGGATCTTCAGCAGCGCCTGCTGCACACCTTCACCGCTGACGTCGCGGGTGATCGACGGGTTCTCGCTCTTGCGGGCGATCTTGTCGACCTCGTCGATGTAGATGATGCCGGTCTCGGCGCGCTTGACGTCGTAGTCGGCGGCCTGGATGAGCTTGAGGAGGATGTTCTCGACGTCCTCACCGACATAGCCGGCCTCGGTCAGCGCAGTCGCGTCGGCGATGGCGAACGGGACGTTCAGCATCTTGGCGAGGGTCTGCGCGAGGTAGGTCTTGCCGCAGCCGGTCGGGCCGAGCATGAGGATGTTGGACTTGGCCAACTCGACGACCTCGCCACCGCGTGCGTCCTTGCGGTCGCCCGCCTGGATGCGCTTGTAGTGGTTGTAGACGGCGACGGCCAGGGTGCGCTTGGCCGTGTCCTGACCGATGACGTACTTCTCCAGGAAGTCCCGGATCTCGGTCGGCTTGGGCAGCTCGTCGAGTTTGACGTCGCTCGATTCGGCGAGTTCTTCCTCGATGATCTCGTTGCACAGGTCGATGCACTCGTCGCAGATGTACACGCCGGGGCCCGCGATGAGCTTCTTGACCTGCTTCTGACTCTTTCCGCAGAAAGAGCACTTCAGCAGATCGCCGCCGTCTCCGATTCGAGCCATCGTGTGCTGTACCTCTTCCTTGTGCACCTGTGCGAACTCACGATTCACACCGGGCGGACCGACCTGCTCGCCAGTATTACTGACCGTACCCGCGAGCAGGCCGAACTTCGACCGATAAAAGCAATGTCAGACCTCGTGGAACCCTCGTCCCACACTGGTCACAGGGCTACAGGATCACCCCTGCGCACCGTCGCGTCGATCATCTCCGCGACCCCGGCGTGTCGCGCGGCATCACGGCCGTCGCGAGCTGCCGATCAGCTCCGGCGCGCCGACTTCTTGCGGTACTCGAAGACCTGGTCGATGATCCCGTATTCCTTCGCCTGCTCGGCGGTGAGGATGTTGTCACGATCGGTGTCGCGACGGATCTTCTCCGGGTCCTGACCGGTGTGCACCGACAGGATCTCGTCGAGACGACGCCGGATGCGCTCGATCTCGGCGGCCTGGATCTCGAGGTCGGAGACCTGACCCTGGTAGGCGCCACCGGTGCGGGGCTGGTGGATCAGGACCGACGCGTTCGGCAGGGCCCCACGCTTGCCGGGGGTACCGCCGGCGAGCAGGATCGCGGCGGCCGACGCGGCCTCACCGGGGCACATGGTCGCGATGTCGCAGTGGACGTACTGCATCGTGTCGTAGATCGCCAGCATCGCGGTGACGCTGCCGCCGGGCGAGTTGATGTAGATGGTGATGTCGCGGTCGGGATCCTGCGACTCGAGCACCAGCAGCTGCGCCATGATGTCGTTGGCGACCGTCTCGTCGATCGGGGTCCCGAGGAAGACGATGCGCTCCTCGAAGAGCTTCGCGTACGGGTTGTACTCGCGCATCCCGTTGGGCGTGTGCTCGATGAACGACGGCAGGATGTAGCGGCTCTGCGGTCCGGCGGGTGCCAGACCGGACGGGCCGGGGGTGGATCCGAACATGTTCGTCATGTGATGTCTCCGAAAAGTGTGCGCCGTGCGGCGGATGGGATCGAGGGAATCGGCGGAAGGACTCAGGCGCGGGCGATCACGTGGTCGACCAGGCCGTAGTCCTTGGCCTCCTCGGCCGTGAACCACTTGTCGCGATCGGCGTCGGCCTCGATCTTCTCCAGCGGCTGGCCGGAGAACTCGGCGTTGAGCCGGTTCATCTCTTTCTTGGTCTGCGCGAACTGCTCGGCCTGGATGGCGATGTCGGCGGCGGTGCCACCGATGCCTGCCGACGGCTGGTGCATCATGATCCGCGCGTGCGGCAGCGCGTGGCGCTTGCCCGGCGCTCCCGCGGCGAGCAGGAACTGGCCCATCGAGGCCGCCATGCCCATCGCGTAGGTGGCCACGTCGCACGGCGCGAGCTGCATCGTGTCGAAGATGGCCATGCCCGCGGTGACCGAACCACCCGGTGAGTTGATGTAGAGGCTGATGTCCTTGCTGCTGTCCTCGGCGGCCAGCAGCAGGATCTGCGCGCAGAGCCGGTTGGCGATGTCGTCGTCGACCTGGCTGCCCAGGAAGATGATCCGCTCACGGAGCAGCCGCTCGAACACCGAATCGCTCAGATTCAGCCCGGCGACACCCGAACTCATCGCGGGTGTATGGATGTTCGACTCGGTCACAGTTCCTACCTTCGACTTCTCTACGAGGACCCCTGGAAGGGCCCGGTGCGATGTTCCTGTCCTCGACCCTAACGAATAGAGGCGCCGCCGCAGTCGCGGCGCCGCCTCTATTCGCTGACAGCGGAACGATTGCTCGTCCGCCGCCGCAGATCGTCTAGCTGGTCGGCTTCGCGTCCTCGGTGGTCGCGTC
>NZ_JAEMTF010000002.1:111235-113069 GCF_016462415.1 Williamsia sp.
GGTCGCGTCTTCTGCGGGCACGTCATCGGCCGACTCGTCGGCGTCGCTGGGGACCTCGACCGCGGCGTCGTCCTCACCGGAGCCGAAGAACTCCGCGGTGTCGACGGTGGCGCCGGTGGTGTCGGTGACGGTGACCTCACCGATGAGTCCGGCGAGGGCCTTGCTGCGGCGGACGTCGGCGTACACGGCACCGACCTGGTTGGCCTGCTGCAGCTGACCGATGAAGTCCTGCGGCGACATGCCGTATCGCTGCGCCTGGAACAGGATCTGCTGGGTCAGCTCGTCCTGGCTGACGACCGTCTCCTGGTCCTCGGCGATGGCGTCGAGCAGCAGCTGGGTCCGGACCGACTTCTCGGCCGATTCGCGTGCCTGCCCCTCGAACTCCTCGCGGGTGGTGCCCTGCGCCTCGAGCAGCTTCGCGAACTGCTCCTCGTCGTGGTCGAGGCCGTGCAGGACCTCGTGTACCTGGTTCTCGACCTCGGCGTCGACGATGCCCTGCGGCAGCGGGATCTCGACGGTCTCGAGGAGCTTCTCCAGGACGGCGTCACGGATCGCGCTCGCCTGCTCCATCTTCTTGGACTGTCCGACCCGCTCGCGCAGATCGGCCTTGAGCTCGTCGATGGTGTCGAATTCGCTTGCCATCTGGGCGAACTCGTCGTCGGGCTCGGGCAGCTCACGCTCCTTGACGGTGTTCACCGTCACGGCCACCTCCGCCTCCTCACCGGCATGCGCACCGGCGACGAGGGTGGTGGTGAAGGTCTTGTCGGAGCCGGCGGTCATGCCGACGAGCGCCTCGTCGAGTCCGTCGATCAGCTGGCCGGAACCGACCTCGTGCGACAGCCCGGTGGTCGAGGCCTCCTCGACCGCCTCACCGTTGACCGACGCGGCGAGATCGATGGACACGAAGTCGCCGTCCTGCGCGGGACGGTCGACGCCGGTCAGGGTTCCGAATCGGGCCCGCAGGGCCTCGAACTGCTCGGCGACCGCGTCGTCGTCGACCTCGATCGGCTCGACCTCGACGGCGAGGGTGTCGAACGCGGGGATGGTGATCTCGGGCCGGACGTCGACCTCGGCGGTGAAAGTGATCGACTTGCCGTACTCGAGCTCGGCGAGGTCGATGTCGGGCTGGCCGATGGCCTTGGTCTCGGTCTCGGCAACGGCCTCGCTGTACTTGCCGGGCAGCGCGTCGTTGACGACCTGGGCCAGGACGGAGTCACGACCGACGCGTGCCTCGATCAACTTGGCCGGCGCCTTGCCGGGACGGAAGCCGGGGATGCGGATCTGCTGCGCCAGCGACTTGTAGGCGCGGGCGAACTCCTTCTCGAGTTCCTCGAAGGGGACCTCGACGTTGAGTTTGACCCGCGTCGGGCTGAGCTGCTCGACGGTGCTCTTCACGAACTTGACTCCTTATGTAGAACGACCGGCAGCGAATTGCTGCCGGCCTGGGTTGTCGGCGACCGACAACGCCACTTCCGTCGGTCCTCATGGTCGGGATGACAGGATTCGAACCTGCGACCCTCCGCTCCCAAAGCGGATGCGCTACCAAGCTGCGCCACATCCCGCACCAGGCGCCCGAACGACCGCGAGTCGATTTCGACCCACGCAGACACCAGCCGCAAATACTACGTGTCACGTGGTGACCGGCGTGAATCGGTGGCCGACCGCATCGGAGTCGGTGGTGATTTCGGCTCCGCGCCCGCGACGCGGTACAGTCGCTTCCGCACGCGGCGCCGGTGGCGATCCCACTCGGCGCGGTGTGCTCGCGGGTGTAGCTCAATGGTAGAGCCCTAGTCTTCCAAACTAGCTACGCGGGTTCGATTCCCGTCACCCGCTC
>NZ_JAEMTF010000138.1 GCF_016462415.1 Williamsia sp.
GGTCCCGCTCCTGGTCCTGGCGATCCTCTGGTACGCGACGCCCGGTGCGCGGTCGAGCGTCCGACTGGACCCCGAGGTCGCGTTCCTCTTCGTCCTCGCCGCCATCGCCGTCCGCGAGATCTGGTTCCGACGCTTCGCCCCCACGCTCGCTGCGTCACCGGATGTCGCGACCACCGATGATCCGTAGCAGTTCCGCTCGCCTGGCGACACGAACTGCTACCGATCCCGACATGCGACGTACGGTGGGAGTCTGCCGTGCAACGGTGAAGCAGCGAACACCATCACCGACGAGAGTGAGGGTCACGATGACCTTTCCGCACCAGAACGAGAAGCCCGTGGGCGAGACCGAGGAGATCTCGGACGAGGAAGCCGCCTACGAGGCCTCCGAGAAGAGCACCGAGAAGCGCGACCACGCCGTCGGCGGAAGCAAGGGAACCACCGACGGCCAGTGACGCCTGACGACATCGTCGCCACGCTGCGATCGGCGGGATGTGTGTTCGCCGAGGACGAGGCCGCACTCCTGATCGACGCGGCGGCCGGTCCTGCCGAGCTCGCGGCGATGGTGTCCGACCGCGTCGCGGGCCGGCCGTTGGAGTACATCGTCGGCTGGGTTGCGTTCGGGGGCCTGCGAATACACGTCATCGACGGTGTCTTCGTCCCCCGCTCCCGAACGCGTCTGCTCGCAACACAGGCGTCCGAACTCATCACCGGCGGCGCAACGTTCGTCGAGATGTGTTGCGGTGCAGCCGCGGTCGCAGCGACGGCGTCCGCTCGGGCTCCGAACGCGCGGATCGTCGCATGCGACATCGACCCGGTGGCCACCGACTGCGCCCGACGCAACCTGCCTGATGCCGAGGTGTTCACCGGCGACCTGTTCGACGCGCTCCCCGACGCCCTCCGCGGGCAGGTCGACGTGATCGCGGCGAATGCGCCCTATGTACCCACCGCCGCGATCGCGACCATGCCGCGGGAGGCGCGCGAGTACGAACCGGCCTTCACGCTCGACGGGGGTCCGGACGGTCTCGACATCGCCCGGCGGATCGTGGCCGGGGCCCCGGACTGGCTCCGCTCGCGTGGGCACCTGGTGATCGAGACATCCACCCGCCAGGCCGAGGCATTGTGCGCATCGATGGTGCAGACCGGGTTCGACGCCCGCACGATCACCGACGACGAGAACGGCGGCACCGTCGCCGTGGGCACCCTTCCGTAGGGTTGATCACACACCGGCACCGGCAGCTCCCGGCGCCGAGAGCAGCAACGGAGTGATTGATGACGAACACGACCTGCGTGGTCACCGGCGCCACCGGATACATCGGCGGCCGCCTCGCACCGCGACTCATCGATCGGGGCCACACCGTGCGCGCTCTGGTCCGCACGCCGTCGAAGCTCGCCGACGCCCCGTGGGCCACCGAGGACACCGTGGTCAAGGGCGACCTCTCCGACCGCGCGTCACTGGACCGCGCCTTCGAGGGCGCCGACGTCGTCTATCACCTCGTGCACTCGATGGGCGGATCCGACGACTTCATGGCCGAGGAGCGTCGCACCGCGACCAACCTCGCCGAGGCCGCCAAGGCCGCCGGTGTCTCCCGCATCGTCTACCTCAGCGGGCTGCACCCGTTGGAGAAGGAACTGTCGGACCATCTGACGTCGCGCGTCGAGGTGGGCGAGATCTTCATCGCCTCCGGCGTCGACACGATCGTGCTGCAGGCAGGCGTCGTGATCGGAACGGGGTCGGCGTCGTTCGAGCTGATCCGCCACCTCACCGACCGCCTGCCGATCATGACCACACCGCGGTGGGTACACAACAAGATCCAGCCGATCGCCGTCCGCGACGCGCTGTACTACCTGGCCGAGGCGGCGACCGTGCCCATCACCGAGAGCCGCACCTACGACATCGGCGGCAGCGAGGTGTTCGAGTACGGCGACATGATGCAGATCTACGCCGAGGCGGCGGGTCTACGTCGTCGGCGGATGGTGGTGTTGCCCTATCTCACCCCGTCGATCGCGAGTCGCTGGGTGCGTCTGGTGACGCCGGTGCCCAGCGGTCTGGCACGTCCTCTCATCGAGTCCCTGGAGCACGACGCGGTGATGCACGAGCACGACATCGACGATCTGATCCCGCGTCCCGAGGGCGGGCTGCTCACCTACCGACAGGCTCTCGACGCCGCGCTGGACCGAAAACGTCGCGCCGACACCGACAACTCGTGGTCCAACGCCGACGCCTCCGTGCCTGCGGCAGAGCCACTTCCGACGGATCCGTCCTGGGCGGGTGAGGACGTCTTCACAGACACCAGGTCGGTGAGCACCACCGCGTCCCCGGACGCGCTCTGGAAGGTCGTCTCGACCATAGGCGGCGACAACGGCTGGTACTCGACACCTCTCGTGTGGTCGGCGCGCGCCGCCGTCGACGGCGTGGTCGGTGGACCCGGGTTGCGCCGCACCACCTCCGGCACCACCGCCACCGAGGGCGAGGCCCTGGACTGGTGGCGCGTCACCGACGTCGAGGACGGCTCGAAGCTCCGCCTACGCGCGGAGACCAAGATGCCCGGCGTCGCCTGGCTCGAATTACGCGTCGTCCCCGAGGGTTCCGGCGCTCGCCTGGAGCAGAAGACGACGTTCTACGCTCGCGGTCTGGCCGGTCTCGCCTATTGGTATGGCCAACTGCCGTTCCACAAGGTCATCTTCTCGCGCATGGCGCACAACATCGTGTCGGCGGCCGAAGCGACGCACTGAGATTCAGCGTCGCCGCACCGACCACTCGTCGTAGGAGAACAACGCCAGCGCGAGGCCCAGCGCCGGCAACGCCAACCACACCGTGTGGACGCCCAAGGCAGGCGACGACACCGCGCAGATCACCGCGCCGCTGAGAAACGATCCGATGATCGCGGCCAGGTTCACCGCATGTGGTCGAGCCACGGAATCGTGCTCGACGACCCAGTCGTACAGGGCGATCGACATGCTCTTGAGGTTGCCGGTCGTCATGGTGGTCGAGTAGGCGACGTCGACCAGCGTCTTGAACACCGCGATCTGGATCGCGGCCGCGTAGGCGATCACCACCGTGGACAGCTCGTCGCCGTAGCTCAGTCGCTCCGAACTCGGAACGAAGCCCACCGCGAGGAGCAGGACGAACTCGACGACGAGCACGCTGCGCACCGGGTACCTCAGCCAGGTCCGCGCGGCGGTGGTGGTGAGGTACTGGGCCGTCATCACGCCGGCAACGAATGCGATCACCGGCGGGAGGTGCGCCGCGGCATCCCACCAACGCCCCTGCGAGGCCTTGATGCCGAGGAAGATCAGGTTGCCGGTCTGGGCGTTGGCGAACACCCCGCCCCGATTGACGAACGTGTACACGTCGAGGAATCCGCCGACTGCTGCCATGAGCATTCCGAGTCGGACGGTGGTCGAGGTGACGACCCGAGGCTCACGCGCCATCAGGGCACCATCTCACAGCATCTGACCAGATCGCGGGTTCACGAGCCGGTATCCGACGCCGATGAGCACCACGAGCACTCCCGCGGCGATCGACGACCACGGCAGCGTGATGACGAGGGCAACGCACCCCAGAGCACCCAGCACGGCGAGACCACGCGGGTAACGCCGGTATGCGCGCTCCTGGGTGGCGGCCGCGAGGTTGGCGACCAGGTAGTAGAGCAGGACCCCGAATGACGAGAAGCCGATGGCGTCGCGGAGATCGAGCGTGAGGATCAGGACACAGACGACGACGCCCACCACGATCTCGGCGCGGTGTGGAACCCGATGACGGGGGTGCACCGCGGCCAACGGTCGGGGCAGGTCGCCGGTCCGGGCCATCGCCAGACCGGTTCGCCCGACACCTGCGATGAGTGCGAGCAACGCTCCGAGCGCGGCGGTCGCAGCACCCAGTCGGACGACGTGTGCCATCCACTCGGAGCCACCTGCGGTCGCGACGTCGACCAGCGGCGCGGCCGAGCGCGCGAGTCGGTCGGGTCCGAGCACCGACAGCGAGACGGCCGCGATCAGGACGTAGACGATCAGCGCCATCCCCAGGGCGATGACAATCGCGCGCGGGATCGTCCGCGCCGGGTCCCGCACCTCCTCGCCGAGCGTCGCGATGCGCGCGTAGCCGGCGAACGCGAAGAACAGCAGGCCGGCGGACTGGGCGATCCCGTACCAGCCGTGCCCGGTGAGGCCGTCGACGAGGTTCGACGCCTGTGGGTGGCCGCCGATCATCCCGGCCACGACGACCCCGGCGAGGACGATCAGTACGACCGTGACGATCATCCTGGTGGCTCCGGCGGTGCGCGTGACGCCGACATAATTGACCGCGGTGAGCACGACCACCGCTGCCACCGCGCCCGGTCGGGACCAATCCGACGGAAGGGCGTAGGTCCCGAACGTGAGCGCCATGGCCGCGCAACTGGCCGTCTTGCCGACGACGAACGACCAGCCGGCGACGAATCCGAACCACTCGCCCAGCCGTTCCCGGCCGTAGACGTAGGTCCCTCCGGACTGCGGGTACTGAGCCGCCAGCTGCGCCGACGACGTCGCGTTGCAGAAGGCGACGACCGCGGCGATCGCCAACCCGATCAGCAGCCCCGACCCGGCGGCCACGGCCGCCGGCGCGAACGACGCGAAGATCCCCGCGCCGATCATCGACCCCAGACCGATCACCACGGCATCGACCGTGCCGAGACGTCGGGCCAAGGTGTCGTCGGCGCCGCTGGCGTTCATCGGGCTGTCGTTGCCTTCGTCAGAAACGACACCGCGGACCGACCGCCATGAGGCGAACGATCCGCGGTGTCGGTGAATCCGGCTGGGTCAGGCTCCGAGCGACGGCCCGAGAGTCGAGAACCACGACTCGTGCAGACGCGCCTGCCAGAAGTTCCAGTCGTGCGTGCCGACGCCGGTGATCCGCGAGACCACGTTGACGCCGTTCATCTGCAGAGTTCCGAGGTACTGGCGACTGGCGATGCCGGACGCGACCTCGAGCGGGACGACCTGTGCGAACTTGGTCGGGTTGGTCACCGGGTCGATGTTCGATCCGCCGGTGCCCGCCGAGATGTAGACACGCTTGCCACGCAGAGCGCCGGCCCGCAGCGCGGGATCGTTCTCCAGCCACCGGCCGCCCGGCCAGACGCCCCACATGTTGTCCGCGTTGCCGCCGACCTGGCTGATCGCGACCTGGATGCCCTGGGCGAAGCCCGGCTCGGTGGTCAGCGGGTAGCCACTGTAGGACGCGACGCCACGGAACATGCCCGGGTGGCGGGTCGCGAGGTTGAGCGCGGAGGTACCGCTCATCGACAGTCCGGCGATCGCGTTGTTCGTACGCGAGCTGTTGTAGCGGTTCGCCATGAAGTTGGGGAGCTCACGCGTGAGGAACGTTTCCCACTTGTTCAGGCCGAGCACCGGGTCGCGACGGTCCCAGTCGGTGTAGAAGCTGCCGGCGCCACCGAAGGGCATGACGACGTTGACGTTCTTGTCGGCGAAGAAACGACGCACGTCGGTGTTGATCAACCAACCGTTGTCGTTGTTCGGCGCGCGCAGTCCGTCGAGGAGGTACAGCGTCGGCGCACCCTTGCGCTGGGCGCCGAGGATCTCGACCGGGATGTTCCGCTTCATCGCGGGGGAGTAGACCTGAGTCGTCGCGACGCGGGCCTCGGCGGGTCCGGCGGTGACGACGGTGGCGAGTCCGGTGGTCGCGACCACCGCGAACACACCGGCCAGCAGGCGAGTACGAAGCCTGTGAATCGACATTGAAGGGTCCTTCGGTTCTCACTTGAGCTGGGGGACCCACGCAGAGTAACAGCCGCATAACGAGACGGCAGAATCGCCGACGGTCCGCTGGTGAGGAGACTATCGCGGGGTCGGTTGTGGATATCCCCGGCGAACTGTGCGATCGAGGATGCCGAGCGTCCCCGAGAGCGCGGACTCGGAGATCACCGGGAAGATGCCACGGTCCTTGATCTCCTGACGGGCGTTCGACCAGTCGTAGAACGACGTCACCAGGGTCCCGTCGTCGTGGGGCTCGAGACGGTAGCCGTAGACGTGGCCGATCGGCGGCTGCACCGTGCCGCTGATGCTCCAGGAGATCTCCCGCTCGGCCTGGAACGACTCGATGATCACCGTGACGTCGTACTTCCCCATCTCGGGGATGTCCTTGAGTGACTCGCGGTCCATGTGGACGACGAACCGATCGCCCACCGCGGTGACCCGGTTGCCGTCGGCGCTCATCAGCATCCCCGACGCGTCGATGGCGACGTGGCCCTGCGGATCGGCCAGCACGGCGAACACGTCAGCGGGGACCGCCGCGATCTGACGCTGGACTTCGAGACGTTCGGTCAAGGTTTCGTACCCTTCGTCGGTTCGAGCCGGGTGTGGCGCAGATCTCATTTTACGAGGTCAGCCGACTTTACGGTTCGATTACTTAGCGTTATGCAACTAACGTCATCCAAGCACAGCCGAGACGACCTGATCGAGAAGGAGGTGGGCCGAGACATGACCAGCACCGAGTCGCGTGCGGTATCGGTCTACACCGCGCTCGCACGTATCAACCGCATGCTCCGCAACGGGGTCGGTCCGGGAGCGCTCACGCTCGGCGCCACCTCCGCGCTGTGGGTGCTGGTGAACAGCTCGCCGATGCGGCTGTCCGAGCTCGCGGCCAGGGAGAACGTCAGCGCGCCGACGATGTCGCGGCTCGTGGCGGCTCTCGAGCGCGACGGCATGATCGAGCGCACCGCCGACCCGCTCGACGGGCGCGCCAGCCTGATCGCACCGACACCCGCGGCGGTCGAACTCATCCGCGGTGCCACGTCACGGCGCGCCCAGCTCATGGAGTCCGCGCTCGCCCGCCTCGCTCCCGAGGACCGCGCCGCCGCCGAACGGTCCATCGAGTTGCTGGCCGAGGTCCTGGCCGAACAGGTCTGCGCCAGCGGCGATCCGCCGCTCTGACCGGCCCCGTCCGCTCACTTCCACGGACTGCGCGCACAACGACGTCGCGCCCCGTGACCACACGATTCATCCCACCCGCTGAGGAAGAAGTCATGGCCAATCACCTTCTCGAGAAGCCGGCCGAACCGGCCGAAAAGCGCAACCGCACGCGGTCGCTGGAGGAGCTCGGTCCCAACTACAAGTGGATCGCTCTGTCCAACACCACGCTCGGGATGCTGATCGCGACGATCAACTCATCGATCGTCCTCATCGCCCTTCCCGACATCTTCAAGGGCATCAAGCTCAACCCGCTCGAGTCACAGAACACCAGCTACCTGCTGTGGATGATGATGGGATTCCTCGTCGTCACCGCGGTTCTCGTCGTCAGCTTCGGGCGACTCGGCGACATGTTCGGCCGCGCGAAGATGTACAATATCGGCTTCCTGGTCTTCACGGTGTCGTCGATCTTCCTGGCGGCCACCTGGTTCGACGGCAGCAAGGCGGCCATCTGGCTGATCTTCTGGCGGGTGATCCAAGGTGTCGGCGGCGCGTTCCTGATGGCGAACTCGTCGGCCATCCTCACCGACGCGTTCCCGCAGCATCAGCGCGGACTCG
The DNA here is from genome assembly GCF_016462415.1 of Williamsia sp. Classification (GTDB taxonomy): domain Bacteria; phylum Actinomycetota; class Actinomycetes; order Mycobacteriales; family Mycobacteriaceae; genus Williamsia_A. Next base: position 7,522 of record NZ_JAEMTF010000138.1, read on the forward strand.
CGTTGGGCATCAACGGTGTCGCCGCCATCGCCGGATCGTTCCTCGGACTGCTCGTCGGTGGTGTCCTGGCGCCGATCGACTGGAACCTCATCTTCCTGGTGTCGGTCCCGTTCGGCGTGGTCGGAACCGTCTGGGCCTACATGAAATTGCACGACACCGGAGTTCGTCAGAAGGCGACGATGGACTGGTGGGGCAACATCACCTTCGCGGTCGGTCTGATCGCGATCCTGGTGGGCATCACCTACGGCATCCAGCCCTACGGCGCATCGAACATGGGATGGATGAGCCCGATGGTGCTGTCCTGCCTGATCGGCGGCGTCGCCGTGCTCGCCGTCTTCGCCGTGATCGAGACGAGGGTGTCGAACCCGCTGTTCAACCTGTCGCTGTTCAAGAACCACTCGTTCCTCTACGGCAACATCGCGAACCTGATGGCCTCCATCGGCCGCGGCGGACTGCAGTTCATCCTGATCATCTGGTTGCAGGGGATCTGGTTGCCGCAGCACGGATACGACTACACCCGTACCCCGTTGTGGGCCGGTATCTACATGGTTCCCATGACGATCGGATTCCTCCTCTCCGCGCCGGTGTCGGGCTACCTGTCCGACAAGGTCGGCACCAAGTGGTTCACCACCTCGGGTCTGTTCATCACCGCGGCGACCTTCGCCGCCCTGATCGCGATCCCGGTGGACTTCAACTACTGGGCGTTCGCGGTGATCCTGCTGATCAACGGCATCGGCATGGGCCTGTTCGCCTCACCGAACCGCGCCGAGGTGATGAACAGCCTGCCCGCCAACGCACGTGGGTCGGGCGCCGGGATGATGACCACGTTCCAGAACGCGGCCATGGTGCTCTCGATCGGACTGTTCTTCAGCCTGATGATCGCCGGTCTGTCCAGCGATCTACCGTCGGCCATGAGCAACGGCCTGCTCTCACACGGCGTCTCGCCCGCTGACGCCAACCAGGTCGCGAACCTGCCGACCGTCGGCATCCTGTTCGCCGCGTTCCTCGGCTACAACCCGATCAAGGAGCTGGTGGGTCCGCACCTCGACACGCTGTCGCAGACCAATCAGGACACGTTGACGGGGTTGAAGTTCTTCCCGCACCTGATCTCGGAGCCCTTCTCCAACGGCCTCTCGGCGGCGTTCACTTTCGCGATCGTGTGCTGCATCCTGGGCGCCATCGCGTCGCTGTTCACCGGGCGCGCCGGCGACAAGGCCGCGATCGAGCCGCACGAGAGTGTCGGCGAGGAGCTCGCAAGCGTGTCGATGGGCGGTGTCGCTGCCCGCGACGCCGAGCACTCCGAGAAGAATTCGGACACAGGCGGTCCGGACTCGGACCGACCTCATCGTCCAGAGCACGCCTACCGCTAGGCCGGTTCGCTCTCCACGCACGACACGGCGCGTCTGCTCTTCGGAGCAGGCGCGTCGTCTGCTGTGCGAGGCCGCGGTGAGAATCTTCAGCGAAGTAGGGGCTTGCTGTTGGGAACCTCTCAGGATCGCGGGGTTGTCTGGGTGTTCAGGAGGAACACTGTGAATCACGAACCGCACCACGGCATCCATCGCGCCGACGACCACCGTCCGTACGACCCCGGCATGCCGCCCGGCGACTGGCGCGCGGCGCCGCCCTACGCGTACGGACCGCCCCCGCAGCCGCCCGCGCCGTCTCGCCGGTACAACCCCTTCGGGATGCTGGCTCTGGCCGCATTCACCGTCGCGGTCGCCGTGGTGACCGCGTTCGGCGCCACCGCCCTGCACGAGCAGTCGGCGACGCGTGCACAATCGCAGTCCGTCGCGCCGGTGCAGCGCGTGGACAACACCGGTGCCGGCACCAGCTCTGCGGCCCTGCAGCGCGCCGCACAGGCCGTCGTCCCCGGAATGGTCTACATCAACACCGAACTGGGTTACCAGAACGGTGCGGGCGCCGGAACCGGGATCGTGCTGTCCTCCACCGGCGAGGTGCTGACGAACAACCACGTCATCTCCGGCGCCACCTCGATCACCGCAACCGATCTCGGCAACGGCCGCACCTACCCGGCGACCGTGGTGGGATACGACCGCAAATCCGATGTCGCAGTGGTGAAGCTGACCGGCGCCTCCGGACTCACCACCGCACCCCTTGGCGATTCCGACGCCGTCAAGGTCGGCGACGCCATCGTGGGTGTCGGCAACGCGGGCGGCGGAGGCGGCAACCCGACCGCCGCACCGGGCCGCGTCACCGACCTCGACCAGTCGATCACGGCGAGCGACGAGTCCACGGGATCAGCGGAACAGCTGACCGGACTGATCCAGATCGCGGCGAACATCCAACCCGGCGATTCCGGTGGCCCGTTGGTCGA
>NZ_JAEMTF010000042.1:0-3210 GCF_016462415.1 Williamsia sp.
GTGACCGAGGAGATCACCGACGTCGACCTGGTGCAGTCGCAGCTGCGGATCGCGGCGGGGGAGTCGCTCGAGGACCTCGGCCTGCGTCAGGAGGACATCCGCATCCGGGGTGCGGCGTTGCAGTGCCGCATCACCACCGAGGACCCGGCCAACGGGTTCCGTCCCGACACCGGTCGCATCACCGCCTACCGCACCCCCGGTGGCGCGGGTATCCGACTCGACGGTGGAACCACCCTGGGCGCCGAGGTCTCGGCCTACTTCGACTCGATGCTGGTCAAGTTGACGTGTCGCGGACGTACCTTCGACATGGCGGTGGCGCGGGCGCGACGTGCGTTGGCGGAGTTCCGTATTCGCGGTGTGTCCACCAACATCCCGTTCCTGCAGGGTGTGCTCGACGATGCGGACTTCCGCGCGGGCAAGGTGACGACGTCGTTCATCGAGGACCGTCCGCAGCTGCTGACCGCGCACGCGTCCGGCGACCGCGGCACGAAGATCCTCACCTACCTCGCCGATGTGACGGTGAACAAGCCGCACGGCGAGCGTCCGTCGTCGGTGTACCCGCGCGACAAGCTGCCCGAGATCGACCTGACCGTGGCGCCGCCCGCGGGCAGCAAGCAGCGTCTGACGCAGCTCGGCCCGGAGGGGTTCGCACGTGCCCTGCGTGAGCAGTCCGCGCTGGCCGTCACCGACACCACCTTCCGCGACGCGCACCAGTCGCTGCTCGCGACGCGGGTACGGACCTCGGGCCTGCTCGGGGTCGCCGGTCACGTCGCGCATCTGACGCCGGAACTGCTCTCGATCGAGGCGTGGGGTGGCGCGACCTACGATGTCGCGCTGCGCTTCCTGCACGAGGACCCGTGGGAGCGGCTCGCCGCGCTGCGGGAGGCGGTGCCCAACATCTGTCTGCAGATGCTGCTGCGCGGCCGTAACACCGTCGGCTACACCCCGTACCCGGACACCGTCGCCGCGGCGTTCGTCTCCGAGGCCGCGGCGACCGGTGTCGACATCTTCCGTATCTTCGACGCGCTCAACAACATCGAGCAGATGCGGCCGGCCATCGACGCCGTCCGCGACACCGGTACCGCGGTCGCCGAGGTGGCGATGAGCTACACCGGCGACCTGTCGAACCCGAACGAGACGCTCTACACCCTCGACTACTACCTGCGTCTGGCCGAGCAGGCAGTGGAGGCGGGCGCGCACATCCTGGCCATCAAGGACATGGCCGGACTGCTGCGTGCGCCCGCGGCCACGACATTGGTGTCGGCGTTGCGATCCCGGTTCGACCTGCCGGTGCACGTGCACACCCACGACACCCCCGGCGGTCAGCTCGCCACCTACCTCGCGGCGTGGCAGGCGGGCGCCGACGCGGTCGACGGTGCCAGTGCGGCCATGGCGGGCACCACCTCTCAGCCTGCGCTGTCGGCCATCGTCGCCGCGGCCGCACACACCGAGCGTGACACCGGGTTGAACCTGGAGAACGTCTGCGATCTCGAGCCGTACTGGGAGGCGCTGCGCAAGGTGTACGCGCCGTTCGAGTCCGGGCTGCCGTCGCCGACCGGTCGCGTCTACACCCACGAGATCCCCGGTGGGCAGCTGTCGAACCTGCGCCAGCAGGCCATCGCGTTGGGGCTCGGTGACAAGTTCGAGTTGGTCGAGCAGGCCTACGCCGACGCCGACCGTCTCCTCGGTCGGGTCATCAAGGTCACCCCGTCGTCGAAGGTCGTCGGCGACCTCGCGCTCCATCTCGTCGGCGCCGGGGTGTCGGTGGACGAGTTCGCCGCCGACCCGGGCCGATTCGACATCCCCGACTCGGTGATCGGGTTCCTGCGCGGCGAGCTCGGCACGCCGGCCGGCGGATGGCCGGAACCGTTCCGCACCAAGGCGCTGGAGGGCCGCGGGACGGCACGCCCGGTGGTCGAACTCTCCGAACACGACACCCAGCTGCTCGGCGCCGACTCCTCGGCCCGCCGCGCGACGTTGAACCGGCTGCTGTTCCCCGGCCCTACGTCGGAGTTCCTCGCGCACCGCGAGCAGTACGGCGACACCTCGTCGCTGTCGGCCAACCAGTTCTTCTACGGCCTGCGCCAGGGCGACGAGCACCGGGTGTCGCTCGAACGCGGCGTCGAGTTGTTGATCGGGCTCGAGGCAATCTCCGAACCCGACGAGGCCGGTATGCGCACGGTCATGTGCATCCTCAACGGGCAGCTGCGTCCGGTGTCGGTGCGCGACCGATCGATCACCGCCGACGTCCCGACCCTGGAGAAGGCCGACCGCACCGATCCGTCGCACGTCGGCGCGCCCTTCTCCGGTGTGGTGACGCTCGTGGTCGGTGACGGCGACAGCGTCGAGGCCGGTGCGACGATCGCGACCATCGAGGCCATGAAGATGGAGGCCGCGATCACCGCGCCCCGTGCGGGAACGATCACCCGGGTCGCGATCAGCGGCGTGACGCAGGTCGAGGGTGGCGACCTGATCGCGGTTGTCGCGGTCGGGGACCGCACCGACGCCTGACCCGTCGAGTGGGCCGTTGCGGACGCCGACTGGGCGGTTGCGGACGCCGAGTGGGCGGTTGCGGACGCCGAGTGGGCGGCAGAACGGTCTGGGCCGGGCCGACCGACAGCGCTAGGCTCGCGACATGACCACGCCCACCACCTCGCCGCACTTTCCCGACCAGATCCGTAACGCGGTCCGCGCCGGCCTCATCTCCACATCGGTGCTGGGCATCGTGCTCGGCATCATCGCCCTGGTGTGGCCCGGCCCGACCCTGCTGGTCGTCGCGGTGCTGTTCGGTATCTCGCTCATCCTCACCGGCGCCTACCGGTTGTCGATCGCGTTCTCCGCCAAGGGCCTGCCGACCGGCCTGCGCGTGGTCTTCGGCGTCGTCGGCGCGATCATCCTGATCGCTGGCGTGCTCTGCCTGTTCGATCCGGCCGAGTCGCTCGTGCTGCTCGCGATCGTGATCGGTGTCGGCTGGATCTTCCAGGGTGTCCACGACCTGATGTCGGATCGCGCGGGAACGCACAATGTGCCGCGCTGGGTCCTGGTGCTGTCGGGCGCCATCTCGATCATCGCCGGCATCGTCGTGATCACCCTGCCGGGACTCGCCATCGGCACGTTCATCACCTTCGGCGCGATCCTGCTGATCGTCGTCAGCGTCGTGAACCTGTTGACGCTGCCCCGCAAGGTCTGAACGCCCACTCGTCGTCCGCA